>DASXDG010000023.1:0-3591 GCA_036490795.1 Streptosporangiaceae bacterium | reverse complement strand
CGGCCGGCCCGGTGTCGTTTTCGTGCGTATCCACGACCTCGAACCCTGCCGCGTCGCGCTCGCCTGGTGGCCCGAAGACACCGCCTCCGTCGCCGGCCTCGTCACCGTCGCCACCCGCATCGCCAGCATCCCGCTCGACCCGCCCTCAGCCGCGGTATCGCCAGCGCGCTGAAACTGACGACGACGAGTGCCGGCGCTGGGAATGACCTCAGCGCAGACCCTGTATGCGCCCTACGTGCTCGACGGAGAGGTCATCTCGGCGCTTCTCGGACTCAGGCGCGGACAGAAACTCTCGGAACAAGAAGCCGACACCGCGCTCTCCAGCTACCGCGCGTTCCCTGTCGACCGGCAGGACGTGCTGCCCTTGTGGCCTCGCCTTAAGAGCCTTCATGCCAACCTGTCCGCCTACGGCGCCCAGTATGTCGCCCTGGCCGAAGCCCTCCACGTCCCCTTGATCACCGCCGACGCACGGATCAAGCGCAGCGGTGCAGCACGATGCGAAGTCGAAGTCTTCGACGCGCACACCTGACCGGCGCAGTTGGCCGGGTGCCCCCTTCGCGGGCAGGCAAAGAAGCCGCGGAGCGAGCGGTTCCTTTTCTTCTCTCGCCAGGTCTGCCCTGAGTGTAGGCAGATCACCGATGAGAGGATGGAAGCAATGGATTGCCCGCTCAACCATGCCATGCAGAGCACCCTGGACGTATTGATGAAGGTGCAGCCCGGTGACCTGACCGCGGCTACGCCGTGCGTCTCCTGGGACGTCCGCGCGCTCGTCAACCACTTCATCGGCACCGCGCACTGGTGGGCGGCCGCCGTGACCGGGGAACCGGCCGCGGCCGGTGACGACGAGCCCGCGGACATCGACTACGCAGCCGGGGATTTCGTCGGAGCCTATGAGGAGGGCGTCCGGATCGCCGTCACGGCGTTCGCGGCCGAGGGGGTGCTGGACTCGATGGTCCGGCTCCCGTTCGGAGAGTTCCCCGGCGTCGCCGTGCGGGATATGGCGGCGCTGGACCAGTTCGCCCATGGCTGGGACCTGGCCCGCGCCATCGGGTGCCCCACGGACCTGAACCCCGGACTCGCGGACCGGCTGCTCACCCACGCCCGGGTCGCGATCACCGGCGCGTTCCGCGGCCCGGACGGGCAGGCTCCCTTCGGTCCCGCGGCACCGGCGCCCGACGGGGCGGGTCCGGCCGACCAACTCGCCGCCTTCCTGGGCCGTTCGGTGTGACCGGTGCCGGATAGCGCGGCATTCGCCGAGGACGCCGAGCCGTTCCGGCGGGAGCTGTTCGCGCACTGCTACCGCCTGCTCGGCTCGGTGTCTGACGCGGAGGACCTGGTCCAGGAGACCTACCTGCGCGCCTGGCGCTCCTACGCAGGGTTCGAGGGCCGCTCATCGATGCGGACCTGGCTGTACCGGATCGCCACCAACGCCTGCCTGACCGCGCTGGCCAAGCCCGGCCGCCGGATGCTGCCGTCTGGCCTGGGCGCTCCCGAGCCCGATCCCGGCGTGTACCCGGAGCCGGCCGGCCCGGAAATCACCTGGCTGGACCCGGTGCCGGACGCGATGGTGGCGGCTGACCCGGCGGACATCGTCGCCACACGCGCAGGGCTGCGGCTGGCCCTGATCGCCAGCATGCAGTACCTACCACCCCGGCAGCGCGCCGTCCTCGTCCTGCGGGACGTGCTGGACTTTCCCGCGGCCGAAGTCGCGGTCATGCTCGGCACCACGACGGTTTCGGTCAAGAGCGCGCTCCAGCGTGCCCGCGCGCGGATGGAGGAACTGGCGCCCGCCGCCGAGCAGATCACCGAGCCAGCGGCACCACAGGCCCGCGCCCTGCTCGACCAGTACATCGCAGCCTTCGAGAACGCGGACGCCGCCGCACTCGAGCGGCTCCTGGTGCGCGACGCCGTCCTGGAGGCAACCCCGATGCGCACCTGGTTCGCCGGCATCAGCACCTGCGTGCCCTTCCTCCGCGACCGTGTCATCGGCTCCCCCGGTACCTGGCGCATGTTCCCCACCAGCGCGAACGGCCAGCCCGCGGCCGTGGAGTACGTCCGCGACGCCCACGGCGGCTTCCAGCCTTACGGCGTCGTGGTGCTCACCGCCACCCGCGCGGGCATCATCCGGGTGACCTCCTTCGGTGACCCGCGTCTCGTTTCCGTGTTCGGCGGCTAGCCGCACTGGGTGGGCAACCTCTCCTACGGCCGGGAGAGCTGCGCCACGGCACTTGCCGCCGCTGCCTTGACCGCGTTTACTTCTTATTTTGCTGGTTGCGGGGGCTTTGATGCTGCCACGATAAGCAGCGGTGGCCGTCGCCGGTGCTGGGCAAGGTCTGGCTGCCGGATGAGGGCGTCGTCGCCGGGCAAAGGCTCGTCGAGTCCGGTAAGGGTCAGTCCTGCGGTCAGGATCACGCTGATTATGGTCGCGAGCCGGCGGTGGTACTTAAGGACGGTGCTGCCGAGCCATTCCTGTGCGCGGGCGGTTTCCTCGGCGTAGTGATCGACCGGCCATACTGTCGCCTCCCCGGCGGTCAGCCAGCTTGTCATGGGGTTCATGGCGGTGCAGATGGGGTGCTCGATGCTGAACACGAACTGGCCGCCGGGACGGAGCCACCGGGCTATCCGGCCGATGAGCCCCTGATAGTCGCGGACGTAATGCACGGCGAGGCTGCTGAGAACGCAGTCTGCGCTGTCGGCAGGCAGGTGCAGGGTTTCGATGTCATGCTGCCGGTAGCGCACGCGCGGATGGGGCTGGCGGGCGGCGAGGGCGAGCATCCGCTGAGCGGAATCCACGGCGAGTACATCCCTGGCTCCGGCTGCGGCCAGGCTCCTGGCCAGGGCGCCGTCGCCGCAGCCGAGCTCGACGACGCTGGCGCCGTGCACGGGGAGCAGCAGGCGGGCGAGCGCGGGCTGTTCCAGTTCGTCGTTCAGCCCGGCGCGAGCGGCGCGCATGAGCTGATACCGGGCGAAGAACGATGGATCGTCATACAGGTCGCTACCGGGCCGCGGATCGCTGGCCGGGGTCATAGCCAGGCCTTCAGGTCAGGCAGCTCGACCAGGGGCAGTCCCCAGCGCAGTGCGGCCACTTCCAGGTCGGCGGCGCCGGCCATCGTGCCGTCGCGGTTCATGACCTCGCAGCACACCCCCACGGGCGGCAGCCCGGCCGCGATGCAGAGCGCGACGGTGGCCTCGGTGTGCCCGGTGCGCTCGGCCAGCAGCCCCGGCCGGGCCCTGAGCGGGTAAACGTGGCCTGGCCGCAAGAAGTCCGCCGGGACGGCCGACGGATTCGCGAGCCGCCGGACCACGGCTGCGCGTTCCGCTGCCGATACCCCGGTTCCGGTACCTGCGGCCAGGTCGACCGGGATATGGAAGGCGGTGCCCTGCCGGTCGCCAGGGCCCGGCATCGGGTCGATGCCCAGCCGGTCGAGTACCGCTGGCGCGCAGGGAACGGTCGGGTGCCCGCACACTTCGGTCAGCAGGAACCGGAACGCTTCAGGACGCAGCCGCGCGCCGGCGAAGATCACATCGCCCTCGTTTTCGGCCTCCGGATCCCATACCGCCACCGCGCCGCCGGCCGCGAGCCGGGACAGG
>DASXDG010000022.1:0-2030 GCA_036490795.1 Streptosporangiaceae bacterium | reverse complement strand
AGCTGCTCGACCAGTGACAGGCGCGGCTCGCGCTTGCCGTTCTCGATCAGCGAGAGAACCGACGGGGTCCGGCCGACCTTGGCGCCGAGGTCGGCCAGCGTGAGGCCCTTGGCACGCCGCGCGTGCTTGAGCCGCTGGCCGAACATCGCGAGGTCTAGACCTTCGGTCTGTACCAATTTCTGAGGTTCTTTCATCAGTGAAAAAGTGTAACACGCCTCCGTTCAGATAAATACATGACTTTTTTACAGTCAAAGGTCCTGGGCTGGCCGCCGCCGCGTGCCGCACGGTGGAGGGACGACGCCGGGACGGGGGAACCCGTGGCGGGCAGTACCTGAAGGAGAGGCATCACCATGGAAACGATCAGCCAGCAGGCGGCCAATCTGCGCAGTCAGTGGGAGACCGACCAGCGCTGGACCGGGATCAAGCGGGACTACACCGCCGAGGACGTGATCCGGCTGCGCGGGTCGGTCGTGGAAGAGCACACCCTGGCCAAGCGCGGGGCGCGGCGCCTGTGGGAGCTGCTGCACACGCAGGACGCGGTGCGCGCGCTCGGCGCCATCACTGGCAACCAGGCGGTGCAGCAGGTGAAGGCGGGGTTGCAGGCCATTTACCTGTCCGGCTGGCAGGTGGCCGCGGACGGCAACCTGGCCGGGCACACCTACCCGGACCAGTCCCTTTACCCGGTGAACTCGGTGCCGCAGATGGTGCGCCGGATCAACAACGCGCTGCTGCGCGCCGACCAGATCGCCTGGTCGGAGCGGTCGGTGGACTCGACCGCGCCGCGGCAGCAGTGGCTGGCGCCGATCGTGGCCGACGCGGAGGCGGGCTTCGGCGGCGTGCTGAACGCGTTCGAGCTGATGAAGTCGATGATCGAGGCGGGCGCGGCCGGCGTGCACTTCGAGGACCAGCTGTCGTCGGAGAAGAAGTGCGGCCACCTCGGCGGGAAGGTCCTCATCCCGACCGGGCAGCACATCAAGACGCTGACCGCCGCCCGGCTCGCCGCGGACGTGCTCGACGTGCCTTCACTGGTGATCGCGCGGACCGACGCGCACGCGGCCACGCTGCTGACATCGGACGTGGACGAGCGGGACCGTGAGTTCGTGACCGGCGAGCGGACCGCGGAGGGGTTCTACCGGGTGCGCGCGGGACTCGACGCGTGCGTGGCGCGCGGGCTCGCGTTCGCGCCGTACTCCGACCTGCTGTGGATGGAGACCTCGACGCCGGACCTCGGCGAGGCCCGCGCGTTCGCCGACGCGATCCACGCCGGGTACCCGGACCAGCTGCTGGCGTACAACTGCTCGCCTTCGTTCAACTGGCGGGCGCACCTGGACGACGCGACGATCGCGAAGTTCCAGAAGGAGCTCGCCGCGATGGGGTACCGGTTCCAGTTCATCACGCTGGCCGGGTTCCACGCGCTGAACGAGTCGATGTTCGAGCTCGCCTACGGGTACGCGCGCGACGACATGTCGGCCTACGTCAAGCTGCAGGAGGCGGAGTTCGGGCTCGAGCCGCTCGGGTACACCGCCACCAAGCACCAGCGCGAGGCCGGCACCGGGTACTTCGACCTGGTCACCCAGGCGATCGCGCCGGGCGCCGAGACCGTGGCGCTGGCCGGCTCGACGGAGCGCGCGCAGTTTTAGCCCGGGTGGGGCGACCCCGGGCTACTGCTCGGGGTCGCTGGTCCAGTTGGGCGCGGTCTGGGCCGTCCAGTCTTCGTTGCCGACCAGTGAGACCGTCGTCGGCTCAAGGACCTGGGTCGCGTCCCTGGCCTCCGCCGCGGTCATCCCGTCGCGCGGGCGCCAGCGCGACGGGATGAACAGCGGCACGACGAGCGCCAGGCCGGCCGCCGCGAGCACGCCGTTCATGAGCATCGCCTCGAAGCCGAGCCCGTACGTGTCGCCGCGCAGCGGAATGTAGTGCACCGCCCGGCGGACGCTGAACCCGTACACGACCGTCCACGCGATCAGCGCCAGGCCGGGAAGCCCGGCGGCCAGCGGGGAGATCTGCCGCACGGCGATGAAGATCCCCGC
>DASXDG010000021.1:0-7418 GCA_036490795.1 Streptosporangiaceae bacterium | reverse complement strand
CTCGGTGGAACGCGGGACTACCCGGATCGGGCAATCGCGGAAGCGCGCCAGCATCGGCGCTAGCCCGCAATCGCGGTCCACAGCCCGCAGCCGCGCCGTCATCTCGGAGAAGCCGGCCAGGACCTGGTCCCAGTAGTCGGCTAGGACCGGCACCGGGCTCGGGTGGCTCGCGCCGATCGCCAGCTCTACCTGCTCGTATCCGAACCGTGCCGTGTCGCGGCCCGCATCCACGATGACGGGCAGGTCGGTGACCGGCTGTTCGCCGCGCAGCGACCCGGCCGCCGAGATGTCCACACCGCGCCAGCCCAGAGCTATGCCACGGCTGGGTAGCATGCCGGTCCGCAGCACGGTCGCCTGCACCAGCGCGCTGGCCTGGTCGACCGCGCCGCCGAAGCCCGAGGGCCGCGGTAGGTAGGCGGGGGTAAATAGCGTCTCGCAGTCGACCACGACCGGCACTGGCCCGCAGGCGATGACATTTTCCGCGTGCAGATCGCTGCCGCCCAGCAGGCGCATGATTCCCAGCCAGTGCCCCATGCCCCGATAGAAGCTGGACAGTTCCTCGTGACCGGCGCAGAACCGGTGGGCCACGTGCTCGGCCCAGCCGTAATCACCGCGCGGCAGCACCCGGGGAACCCGGATCATCACATCCGGTCCGGCATCGGTCAGGACCGAAGCCAGCATGTCGTTCAGTACGAGGTCGACCTCGACCGAACGCGGCTTGTACACGATGGTGCCCGCCCCGAAACCGAGCAGCGCGACGGTCTGGCCACCCCGGTGGCTGTCGCCAGCGCCGACGGTAACCTGGTTCAGCGGGCCAGGCTCGGTGCCCAGTAGCGCGGCGAAGGCTTCCCGGTCGGCCGCGAGCCGCTCGGCCATTGCCAGGACCGCCGCGCATCGCCTGGCCATCAGCGTCCTGAGCCGTGCCATCATGTCCGGGTAATGCGCGCCGAGCGACTCCCAGTACTGGCACGTCGCCGACATCTGGAGGAACTGCGACCAGCGTGCCTCGGGGCCAGCACCGGTTAGCTTGCCGGTGATCCGCGCGGCATTGAGCTCCACGATGAGGACTCGGTTGACCTTCCTGAGCATCGTCTGGAGCAGGGCGGCCCCCGCGCCCTCCCGGATCGCCGCACGTTCGGGGCCAGTCAGTTCCCCGATGCGCGCGAGCTGTTCCGAGAGGGCAGTCAAGGGCGGATCGACCAAGCAGGTCAGCGAATTGCTAAAGTCTGGCGCCCCGCCCTCGCTCACAGTCGCGGGTCAGCAGCACTCATGTGTGCTTGAAGCAGTGCAGGCACTGCAGCCGTGCAGGGTGACGATCCATTCCTTTGCGACGATGTCGGCTTCGGCGAAAGCGCCGCCGCTGTACAGAGGGCCGGCCGGCTTGTCTTCGTCAGCCGATGTCCGCCACTTCGCCGCGGTCTCTGCTGCGATTTCGATGGTCGTAGCCGCCATGCTGTCTCCAAGCGCTCCATGCGAAGCACGGCCTCATTGCCGCGCTTTTACCGGAACGTAACATGACCTGGAATTGGCCCTATCTTACCTGGAAGCCATTCCCATGTTCCTCCGCGGACACCTTTCCGTCCCCTGGTCGGCAGAGACGTCGAGGGATTCAGGCGAGCCAGGGCCGGGACACCCGCTGCCGCGGGGGCTGCGGGCGTTCATCCACGGCGTGGCCGGGAATTATGCGCCCTGGCATGCGTTAGTATCAGAGGTAGCCGAGAGTCGGGGTGACCGTCTGACGACGATCTCCCAGGCACCTCGGTCACCGGCCCACCCACCGGTCCGTGTGAGACGCTCGTCCAGGCCCGCTGCGTTGATCCTTTGTGATCCGCAAGCCGGCTCGGCGTTTGAGGCACCAGGCCTGTGCCGGGACGTTTCTCGCCCCGGCTGCGGGACTGTGCGGCATGCTGCCGTGGCCACCGTGCCCCGGTATTCCAGAGGAGAAGTCTTTGGCCCGACCAGGCCAGCGCCAGACGGGCGCTCGCCGTACCGCCCCGCGGAAGCAGCGGCGCGTCCAGCACCACGACGACGTCATCTCGGTGCTCGCCCGAACTGCCCGTGAGGTTGAGACGGCTGCTCGGCGCGACCGCGTGACGTCCGCCGTGCGTACGAAGTTCGAAGCCGTCGCCCTGCTGCTGCGGGACGAGCGTGCCCGGATCCGGGCGGCAGCGGGAAGCGACAGTCGTCGAGCCGAGCAGTTGAGGCGCCTGGACGGCATCGCGGCCATCCTCGCGACGACGGCCGTCCAGGACGCTGGGCTACTGGCGCTGCTCGCCGAGGACTCCGATATCTCCGACGCGGCCAGGTCGCTCAAGCGGGAAATGCTCCGGGACCTCGGCATCGAGCTGGCGCCCGAAGAGGTCACGCCC
Source organism: Streptosporangiaceae bacterium (assembly GCA_036490795.1). Lineage (GTDB taxonomy): Bacteria > Actinomycetota > Actinomycetes > Streptosporangiales > Streptosporangiaceae > JAFARZ01. The sequence goes on along the minus strand of DASXDG010000021.1, from coordinate 5,049 downwards.
GCGGAGACCGCTACCGCTTCCGCCGGCGCACAGCAGCGAGTCGTGCCGCAGTCGGTGATCTCCCGGCAACTGGCGAACCCCTTTCTCGCCCCCGACTTCTCCGCCGCTCCGCAGCTCATCTCCCGTTCGCGCCGCCTGACCAGCTGGGAACTGCTCGGCCCGCTGCTGGGCTCCTTCGAGCGGGCCGGCGAGGGAACCCCGGCGTGCATGGCGCTCCCGGTGCCGACAGCACGGTTCACCCCGGCGGGCCTGGAACTGATGCCGCACCAGGGGCAGCTGGTCGCCGCGGCCGCTGCCGGTCACCGGAGGTTCCTGCTCGCTGATGAGCCGGGTCTGGGCAAGACCGCCCAGGCGCTGCTCGCCGCGGAAGCAGCGAACGCCTACCCGCTGCTCGTCGTCGTGCCGAACGTCGTCAAGACCAACTGGGCCCGTGAGGCGGCTCGCTGGACTCCCCGCCGCCCGGTCACCGTGGTGCAGGGCTCAGGCGAGGCTGTCGACGGCTTCGCCGATATCGTCGTGCTCAACTACGAGGTTCTCGACCGGCACAGGGGCTGGCTCAGCGACTTCGGCTTCCGCGGCATGGTCGTGGACGAGGCCCACTTCATCAAGAACAAGACCTCGCAGCGCTCGCAGCACGTCCTCGCGCTCTCCGACCGCATCCGGTCCCGCACGGACCAGCCGCTGCTGATGGCGCTGACCGGCACCCCGCTGATCAACGACATCGATGACTTCCGGGCGATCTGGCAGTTTCTCGGCTGGATCGACGACAGCCAGCCACTCGACGAGCTGATGGACGCACTGGAGGGCATCGGCCTGACGCCCGCCGACCGGGGATTCTACGCCGCCGCGCGCCAGTGCGTGATCGACCGCGGCATCGTGCGCCGCCGCAAGCTCGACGTGGCCGCCGACATCCCCGCCCGCCGTATTGCCGACCTCCCCGTTGAGCTGGACGAACGGGCCGGCCGGTCGATCCGGGCGGCAGAACGGGACCTCGCCCGCCGGATGATGGCGCGGTACGACACCGCGCTCGCGAACCGGACCGCTGACGTTAGCGCCGAGGGCATCGACCACGGCCTCGTCCGCCTGGTAGCCCGGTCGGAGCTGCAGGAGGCGACGACCGCGAAGTCCGGCGAGAACGTGTTCACCATGATCCGGCGCATCGGCCAGGCGAAGGCCGAACTGGCCGCGGACTACGCGACGCAACTGGCCCGCAGCGCCGGCAAGGTCGTCTTCTTCGCCAAGCACGTCGACGTGATGGACGCCGCCGAAGCCGTTTTCACCCGGCAGGGGGTGCGCTTCTCCTCGATCCGCGGCGGCCAGACGCCCACGGTACGGCAGGCGAACGTCGACGCCTTCGTGAACGACCCGGATGTCGCGATCGCGGTTTGCTCGCTGACCGCGGCTGGCGTGGGCCTGAACCTGCAGGTCGCGTCGAACATCGTGCTGGCCGAATTGTCCTGGACCGACGCGGAGCAGACCCAGGCCATCGACCGCAGCCACCGCATCGGGCAGACCGAGCCGGTCACCGCGTGGCGCATCATCGCCGCGCAGACCATCGACGCCCGGATCGCAGGGCTGATCGACGGCAAGGCGGGGCTTGCCGCCCGGGCGCTGGACGGGGCGGATCAGGAGCCATCCTCGCCGGCCGACGTACAGCTCGAGGCCCTGGTCGCATTGCTCACAGATGCGCTGCGGGCCGACGGCCGTTAGCCGGAACAACCATCAGGACCGCAGGTAACGCAGGACTGCGAGCACCCGCCGGTTGTCGGTTTCTGAGGCCGGCAGGCCCAGCTTCGCGAAGATGCTGGCGACATGCTTTTCCACCGTCCCGAGGGTAAGGACGAGGGCGTTCGCGATGCCAGCATTGGAGCGGCCCTCACCCATCAGGGCGAGCACGTCGCGCTCGCGGGCGGTGAGCGAGTCCAGCTGCCCGGCCCGCCGGCTGGCGGCAAGGAGGTGCCGGACCACCTCGGGGTCGAGCGCGGTGCCGCCGGCCGCGACCCGGGTCACGGCGTCGGTGAACTCGTCCACGTCGGCGACCCGGTCCTTGAGCAGGTAGCCAACGCCGGACGGGCTGACGCTCAGCAGCCGGGCCGCGTACACGGTCTCGATGTACTGCGACAGGACCAGCACGGCGGTGCCCGGATGGACCCGGCGCAGCTCGATAGCGGCCCGGAGCCCCTCATCGGTGTAGGCGGGCGGCATGCGGATGTCCGCGATCACCACGTCGGGGCGATGCTCGTCGGCCGCTGCCAGCAGGGCGGTGCCATCGGCGACCGCGGCGCACACCTGGTGACCCTCGTCTTCCAGCAGCCGGGCCAGCCCGGCCCGGAACAAGGCGGCGTCCTCGGCGATCACGATGCGCATCGGCAAGACGCTCTCATGCGTGCAGCGGGATCTCGACGGTGACCCGGGTCGGACCGCCGGGCGGACTGGTGATCGTCAGGCTGCCGTCAACGACGGCGGCCCGCTCCGCGAGCCCGGCCAGGCCACTGCCGGCCGCCGCATCCGCCCCGCCGCGGCCGTCGTCGGCGACGGTCAGCATCAGCCGTCCCGCCCGCTCTGACAGGTCGATCTCGATGGTGCTCGCGGCGCTGTGCTTGGCGGCGTTGGCCAGCAGCTCGGCGGCGCAGAAGTAGGCGATGGCCTCGATCGCCGGGGCCGGGCGATCCGGCAGGCGGCAGGCCAGCTGCGCGGGGATGGCACTGCTGGCGGCCACGCTGGCCAGGGCGTCTGGCAGGCCGTTGTCCAGCACTGGCGGGTGGATACCCCTGGCCAGTTCGCGGAGCTCGCCGAGAGCGTCGCGGGCGCCCCGCAAGGCGGTGTCGACTAGTTCGCGGGCCGCGTCGGCGTCTGGCACCGCGCCCGAGTCACCGAGTTTCTTTTTCGCCATGCCCAGGTTCATCGCCAGCGTGGCGAGCCGGATCTGCGCGCCGTCGTGCAGGTCGCGTTCCAGGCGCCGCAGCCGGGCGGCGGCGTCGTCGACCGCCAGCGCCCGGGTCCGTTCCAGGTCCGCCAGCCGCCTGGCCGAAGACCCGGGGCTGAGCAGGCCGCGGATCAGCCGCCGGTCGGCGGCTACCACGGCCCGGGTCACCCACGGGGCGGCTAGCACCAGGCCGGCCCCGGCCGCGAAGGCGGCGAACGTGCCGGTGAAGGTCGTGACGGTGAACTGGCCCTGGCCGAGCCAGTCAAACGGCGTTATGACAGGCACCGCGCTGAGCTGCGTGCCCGGGGAATGGTTGCGGAACGACTGCCACCAGAACGGGTACGTCAGGTTGGCCAGCCCGGCACCCCAGAACACCGCGACGGCGTACAGCTCCAGCAGCATGACGGGCAACTTCAGCAGCAGGTACGCCAGCGCCCGCCAGCCGGGGCCGTCGGCGAGGCCGCCGGCGAGCCGGGCGGCGAGCCCGCGGCCAGGCAGCGGTGCCGGCGCGGCGACCCGCTCACCGAGCAGCCAGCCCGCCAGCTCGCGGCAGGCCGTGGTGAGCCCGCGGGCGGCGCCGGTCATCACCAGGAGCAACGCCAGCAGCGCCGCGACGCCGACGGCAGCGGCCACCGCCTGTCCGGACGGGTTCCCGTCCGCCACCCACGGCGGGCCGGCTCCCAGCAGCAACCCGGCATCCACCGTGACGAAGAAGCCCGCCAGCGGGATGAACACGCCGAACGGCAGCGTCAGGACGCAGAATGCCACCTCGCGGCGGGCACGGCCGGTGAACGGCCCGCGCAGGACCGCTCTCACCAAGCTGGCGCCGTTCACAAACTCATTGTCCCGCTCACGCGTCCCGACGGGCGAGCAGCCACCCGCCGGCCACCAGGGCCACGGCGGCATACAGGCAGAGCATGCCGAGTCCGGTCCAGGCCGGCAGGGGCTGCGCGCACTGCCCGGCAGACCCGCCGCAGGACAGGGGCTTGGTCGTACTGATGGAATTCCCGACGATCAGTATCGGCATATATGCCCGCACGCCGTGCGCGACGACGCCGATCACCTGCGCCACGACATATACCCCGCCGACCAGCACGCCGATCGCGGCCGGCGAGTGCCGGATGATGGCGCCCAGCCCAAGGCCAAGCAGGCCGATCAGGCAAAAGCTCATCCCGGACAGCAGCACCGCGCGCAGCACACCGGGCTGGGTGAGCGCTGGCGCCGCAATGCCGTGCGGCAGCGTCGCCCGGCCGGCCAGGAATGACGCGAACGCGGCGACTTCTCCGGCGGCCAGCGTCACGGCGCCGAACACCGCCGCCTTGGCCGCCAACAGCAGCGGCCGGCCCGGGGACGCGGCCAGCGTTGTCCGGATCGTCCCCGATGAGTACTCACTGGTCATCATCAGCACCCCGAGCACACCGGCCAGAAGTAGCCCGGGAACCAGGCCGGCCAGCGCGTTGTTCGTGAGGTCACCCGACGCGTTCTTCGTGCCGTGGCCGACCGCGACGCCGATGGCGACCGCGCCGGCCACGCCGATCCCGATCGTCCACCAGGTGGAGCGCAGGGTGCGGAGCTTGATCCACTCCATCGCGGCCACGTTCCAGAACCGGTAGTGCCCGCGCGGAACGCGCGTTACGGAAACCGCGGTCATGATGTCCTCCCTTGGGACACGCGGATGCGTGCTCTCACCCATCACGCTACGAACAGAGGGTGAGCGCCGGAACGCGGAAACCATCCAACTTCACCCTGAGGTTTTCCCCAGGGGGACACCGGTTCCAGGTCGGAGCTGTACATCGCGAACGGCCCGCTGCGCCTGATTTGTCCCCGTCTGAGGTCCCGCCAGATTGAAACAACGTGGAAGACTGCCCCTTCGTGGAACTCTGACCCCCAAAAACGAGGGGTAATCGGACACGAAGGGCGAATCCTCCACGTTAGTTTCGCCCACCCTCTCCCTCGATGGCGACGTCGCCGCCACCTACCAGGTTCTCGACAGCCTCGACGGCGCGGCCGCGCCGGCCGGCCATGGGTTCCTGTTTCCTGGCGGTCACCGAGCCTGCCTGGCGCGGCAAGCAGTCCTGGTACCTGGTCGCCACGGCCTGAACATCCTCTCCGCCATACGGACA
>DASXDG010000020.1:0-36037 GCA_036490795.1 Streptosporangiaceae bacterium | reverse complement strand
GACCAGGCCGCCGCCGATGATCAGCCGCTGGATCTCGCTGGTCCCCTCGTACAGGCGCAGCAGCCGCACGTCACGGTAGATCCGCTCCACGGGAACGCCCCTCATGTACCCGGTTCCGCCATGGACCTGCACGGCCAGGTCCGCCACCGTGCACGCCATCTCCGTGCAGTAGAGCTTGGCCGCCGACGGGCCGATCCTGGTGTCCTCCCCGCTCACATAGCGCCGGGCCACCTCCCTGACCAGGGCACGGCCCGCCATCACCCCGGCCTGCTGGTCCGCGATCATGGCCTGGACCAGCTGGAACTCGCCGATGGGCGTGCCGGCCTGGGTGGCCGAGGCCGCGTAGGCGACCGACTCGTCGAGCGCGCGCTGTGCCGCGCCCACCGCCACCGCGGCGATCTGCACGCGCCCGCGGGCCAAAGACGTCATGGCCGCGCGATAGCCGGCCTCCTCGGCGCCTCCCACCAGCGCCGAGCCGGGCACGCGCGCCTGCGCGAACCTCACGTCGGCCGTCCACGCGCCTTCCTGCCCCATCTTCTTGTCCTTGGGGCCCACCGTGACGCCCGGGGTGCCCGACGGCACGAGGAACACGGCGATACCGGTCCCCGACTCGTCCGCGGGGCGGGTACGGGCGAAGACCACGAAGAGCCCAGCGGCCGGCGCGTTGGTGATGAACCGCTTCTGGCCGTCGATGATCCAGCCGTCCCCGTCGCGCACCGCGGTGGTGCGCAGGCCCGCCGGATTGGAACCCGCGCCCGGCTCGGTCAGCGCGAACGACGCGACGACGTCGCCGGACGCGATCCGTTCCAGCCACAGTGCCCGCTGCTCGTCGGTGCCGAAGTTCACCAGGACCTGGCCAGCTATCCCGTTGTTCGTGCCGAACATCGACCGCAGGGCGAGCGAGGTGTAGCCCAGTTCCATGGCCAGTTCTGTGTCCTGGGTCAGGTCAAGCCCCAGGCCTCCCCACTGCTGCGGGATGGCATAGCCGAACAGTCCCATGTCGGCGGCCAGCTTGCGCAGGTCATCCGGGATGGCGTCGGTGTCGGCGATCTCCTGCTCGCGCGGCACGACCTTGGTCCTGACGAAGTCGCGGACCTGCGCGAGGATGGGCTCGAAGTCCTCGGGGCTCACTGCGGCTGGCATGCCTCCATTCACGCACATCGTCCGCTGTCAGGCCAGGAAGCCGCCGGTGCCCGACGAGGGGGCATCATGGACCGTTGAGACCGAAGGAGAGCGCATGGGCCACCGGATTCTGCATCTGTCTGACACGCACCTGACGGCCAGCGGCATCGATGGGTACGGCGTGGACGCGGTCGCGGCACTCAAGCAGATCCTCTTCGACGCGCGGCATATCGACGGACTCAGCCTCGTCCTGGTCAGCGGCGACATCGCCGACGACGGCTCGGTCGCCGGCTACCTGACGGCCAGGGAGATCATCGGGGAGTTCGCGGCAGGACGGGGCATTCCGCTCGTCTGCACGGTTGGTAACCACGATGACCGCGCGGCGTTCGCTCAGGTCCTGGGCACGGGTAGCGATACCGGCCAGGACTGGGCGGGCGGCGCGGAGCGCGCCGCGGTCAGCGACGTGGCCGGCCTGCGGGTCATCACGCTGGACAGCCAGATACCGGGTTCGGCCAAGGGCCTGATCTGTCCGGAGCAGCTTCAGTGGCTGGCCGGCGTGCTCGCGGATCCGGCGCCGGCCGGTTCTATCCTGGCGTTCCACCATCCGCCGGTGCACGTGCCGACCTCGGACTTCGTGACGAACTTCGGCCTGGGCAACGCGGACGAACTCGCCGAGGTGGTGGCGGGCTCCGATGTCCAGGCGATCTTGTGCGGGCACTTCCACCTGCAGCTGACCGGCCACCTGCGCGGCATTCCGGTCTGGGTGACGCCGGGCGTGGTGACCAGGATCGACCTCACCGCGCCGCGGCACCTGGTGCGGACCGTCATGGGTGCGAGCGCGACTGTGGTGGACCTGGGCGGTCCGTTCTCCCCGGCCTTCCACGTCGTGCACGCACGCGATCCCGAGGTCGGCCGGCCGGTCTACCTGGTCGACGCCATGTCCTGGGCGCCCGTCAGCACCGAGGAGCCGATCGGCACCTGACATCCAGTCGCCGGTGCCGCTCCTGCGACGGATCCTGCCGCGCCAAACCAATACGAAATTACACTCGCTGTTCTGATTAACTTTTCCCTTGCCGAACAAATGCCGCATATTACCCTTGGCCTGCCGCATCGCGGGTGTCGCTGAATAGTCCGGCAATGTATTCCAACGCGGTAAAACACCATGCTGTGAGCAGCGATTTCTTCCGTGTTGGATTTTATTACCGCGCTAGGCGACCGCGCCGTGACCGGCCAAGCGGACATTTATCTCATAACGGCAGTGGTTCTTGGCCCGGTTTAGCCGAGAACGGCGCGGAAGCGGTCCCGCACGGTCGCCGCGGTGCTGTCGGCGGGGTCGTCCCAGATCCGCTGGTTGAAGATCTCCACCTCGACGTGCCCGGTGTAGCCGGCCGCCGCCACGGCGGCGGCGATGGCGGGGAAGTCGATGGCGCCGTCGCCGACATGCCCCCGGCCGAGCAGGATGTCGGCGGGCAGCGGCAGCACCCAGTCCGCCAGCTGGAAGCTGCAGATCCGTCCGGCGGCACGGGCGACTTCGGCCGGCAACCGCACGTCCCACCAGACGTGGTACGTGTCCACTACGACACCCACCACGTCAGCGGGGAACTCCAGGGCGAGGTCCAGCGCCTCGCCGAGGGTGCTGATCACGCACCGGTCCGAGCAGTACATCGGGTGCAGCGGCTCGATGCCGAGCCGTACTCCTGCCCGTTCCGCGTCCGGCACCAGGTCGCCGATCGCGTCCGCGATCATGCGGCGGGCCAGCCCGATATCCCGGCTGCCGGGGACCAGTCCGCCGCTGACCAGGATCAGCGCGTCCGCCCCGAGCCTGGCCGCCGTGGCGATGGCCGCACGGTTGTCGGCGAGCGCGGCGGCCCGGGCCCGCGGGTCGGCATGGGTGAAGAACCCGCCACGGCACAGGCTCGACACGTGTAGCCCGGCACGCCGGACGGCCGCCGCCGACTCGGCCACCCCGCACTCCGCGACGCGGTCCCGCCACAGCCCGATCCCGGTGATCTCGTGCCTGGCGCACAGCCCGGCGGCCGCCGGGACGGAGAGGTTCTTCACCGTCGCCTGGTTGAGGGACAGCCGCCCGGCCTCGATCACGCCGCTTCCATCAGCTCGGTCATGCGGGAGACGGCGAGCTCCGGCTCGGCCAGCGCGCCGGCGGCCGCGGCCAGCTCGAAGACCCGCACCAGGTGCTCGGTCGTCCGCCGCCGCTCCAGTCCGCCCACCATCGCGAACTCCGGCTGCAGGCCGTTCAGCCAGGCAAGGAACGCCACCCCCACCTTGTAGTGGTAGGTCGGCTCCTCGAAGATCACCCTGCTCAACGGCACGGTCGGCGCCATCGCGGCCTGGTATCCCGCGACATCGCCCTGGTCGAGTGCGTGCAGCGCCGCCGCCGCCGGAGCGGCGATCGCCGCGAAGATGCCGAGCAGCGCGTCGCTGTGCCCGCCGTCATCGCCCAGGATCAGCTCCGCGTAGTTGAAGTCGTCGCCGGTGTACATCCGGACGCCTGCCGGGAGCCGGCCGCGCAGCGACACCTCCTTGCCCGCGTCGAGCACGGAGAGCTTGACCCCGTCCACCTTCTGGCCGGCCCGCTCGATGAGCTCAAGCACCGTGTCCGCCGCCGCCGCGAAGTCAGTCCCGCCCCAGTAGCCGCGCAACGCCGGGTCGAAAGCCTCGCCGAGCCAATGCAAGATCACCGGCCGTTCGGCCTGCTCGAGCAGGTCCCCGTACACGTCCAGGTAGTCCTTCGCGCCGCGGGCGCTGGCGGCCAGCGCCCGGCTCGCCATGATGATCACGTCGGCGCCCGCGCCCTGCACGAACTCGACCTGCTCGCGGTAGGCCGCCGCGATAGTGGCGAGCGAGTGGTGCGCACCGTCGGGAAGCTGATCCGTGCCCGCCCCGCAGGCGAGGGCGCCGGCGGTCCCGTTCAGCCGGTGTTTGGCCAGCCGTTCCGCCGACCGGGCGATCAGCTCCCGCGCCGTCGGCCAGGACAGGCCCATGCCGCGTTGCGACGTGTCCATCGCTTCCGCGATCCCGAAGCCGTGCGCCCACAGGTGATCGCGGAAACCGGTCGTGGCGTCCCAGTCGATGCTGTTTCCCGCCTCGGCGCCGGCTCGCGCCGCGACGTGCGCCGCGGCATAGACCCGGCGCGACGACGGCGGCGGATAGCTCTGCGCCCAGCCCGGGCGGGTCACCGTCAGCGGCTGGCTCCGTCCCGGCAGCTGGATCCGCGCCTCGCCGTCCATCAGCTAGCGCCGTCCGTGCCGTCCGTGCCGCCCGTGCTGCCCGTGCCGCCCGTGCCGTCGTGGCCGTCCGGAGCCGGCACATCCACCCGCCGCTTTTCGTCCGAGGACTGCTGCGCCAGGCCGGCCAGCTGCACCCCGCGGGCGCCGGCCGCCAGGTCCCAGCGGAACGGCGCGCCGGCCGCGGCCGCCGCCAGGAACAGCTCCCACTGGACCTTGAACCCGTTGTCGTACGCCTCGGTGTCCGGCACGTCCAGCCACAGCGCCTGGTAGTCGATCGGATCGGGCAGGTCCGGGTTCCACACCGGCATGGGTGTGTTCACCCGGTGCTGCACCGCGCAGTTGCGCAGCCCGGCGACCGCGCTCCCGTGGGTGCCGTCCACCTGGATCTCCAGCAGCTCACGCCGGTTCACCCGCACCGCCCAGGAGGAGTTCACCGAGCCGAATGCGCCGTTCCCGAACTCAAGGACCGCGTAGGCCGCGTCGTCCGCGGTTGCCTGGTAGGGATCGCCGGACTCGTCCCAGCGCCGCGGCAGGTGGGTGGCGTTCCGCGCGTACACCGACGTGATCGGCCCGAGCAAGTCCTCCAGGACGTACTGCCAGTGCGGGAACATGTCGAGCACGATCCCGCCGCCCTCTTCCTTCCGGTAGTTCCAGGACGGCCGCTGGGCCGGAGCATTGTCGCCCTCGAACACCCAGTAGCCGAACTCGAGCCTTACCGACAAGATCCGCCCGAAGAAGCCGTCCCTGACCAGGCGCCGCAGCTTGATCACTCCGGGCAGGAACAGCTTGTCCTGCACCACCCCGCTGGTGATGCCGCGCGCTTGGGCGGCTCGTGCCAGCGCGAGCGCGTCGTCCAGCGATTCCGCTATCGGCTTCTCGGTGTAGACGTGCTTGCCCGCCTCGATGGCCCGGGTCAGGCTGGCCACGCGCGCGCTGGTCGCCTGCGTGTCGAAGTACACGTCGATCCCCGGATCGCTGAGCACCTCGTCCAGGCTGGTCGTCCACCGGTCGAGCCCGTGCCGTGCGGCGATCTCCCGTAGACGTTCCTCGTTGCGGCCGAGCAGGACCGGTTCGGGAACAAGCAACGTGCCGTCCGCGGTTCGCACTCCGCCCTGTTCCCGGATCGCCAGCAGCGACCTGACCAGGTGCTGCCGGTAACCCATGCGGCCGGTGACACCGTTCAACGCGACGGTGATGACCTTGTGCGTCATAAATCAGCCCCAAGTCTCGATGAGAATCCGGGAAAGCGCTTGCCAAGACTAGGCTGGTCGGGAACTCTTGGTCAAGAGGATGGTCAGGGCACGGCAGCGGGGAGGATCGTGGCACAGCGCCGCAAGCGCGTGGACCAGGCGGGGGCACGCGTGACCTTGCAGGACGTCGCGGATCACGCGGACGTATCGCTGACCACGGCATCCCGGGTCGTGAACGACGGGCCACGGCAGGTCGGCCAAGCCCTCGCGGACCGCGTCCGCAAGGCCGTCGCGGAACTCGGCTACACGGCCGATCTTCAGGCCAGGGCGGTCGCGACCGGCCATAGCGCGCTGGTCGGGGTCATCGTGCACGACATCTCAGACCCGTACTTCTCCTCGATCGCGGCCGGCGTCATCGAGGTCGCCAGGTCCAGGCAACTGCTCGCCGCCATGTCCAGCACCCCGGCGGACAGGGGCGGGGGAGCGGTGCCAGGCGCGGTGGCCGAGGCCGCCGAGCGTGAGTACGTGGCGCTGATGCGCGCCCAGCGGGCCAGGGCGGTAATCCTGATCGGCAGCAGGTCGGACGACGCCGCTGCCACGAAGGCGCTGCGGGCCGAGGTCGCCGCGTTCACCGCGGCCGGCGGCCGGGCCGCCTGTGTCGGCCAGGATCTGCTGGGCGTCGACACGATTCAGCCGGAAAACCGGGCAGGCGCCGAGGCCCTGGCCAAGGCGCTGGCGGCGCAGGGCCATCGCAGCTTCGCGGTGCTGGCCGGGCCGCGCGGCCTGATCACAGCCAGGGACCGGCTGGACGGGTTTCGTGACGGCCTGACTGCCTGGTCGGTCGAACTCGATCCGGCCCGGGTCATCCACTGCCCGTTCAGCCGGGACGGCGGCTATGAGGGGATGAGCGCGATCCTCGCCGCGGGGGCGCCGCTGCCCGACTGCGTGTTCGCCGTCACCGACGTCATGGCCGTGGGCGCCCTGGCCAGGCTGCGGGCAGCGGGATTCACGGTGCCCGAGCAGATAGCGGTGGCCGGCTTCGACGACATCAGCACCCTCCGCGACGTGTATCCGCCGCTGACCACCGTGCGGCTGCCACTCAAGCGGATGGGGGAAATGGCGGCCGGCTTGGTCCTCGACGACCAGGACGGCGGCCCTGGTCCCCGCACGGGGGGTCCTGGTACGAGTCGTCCTGGCACGGGCAACGGCCGGGCACGCGTGCTGCCCGTCCCCGGCGAGGTCATCCTCAGGGAAAGCACGGTCCCGCAGCCGCCGCGCTGACCCGCTCCCCGCCACTTCCGGGCCGCCGGCCCCTTGCGCGTTCACCCACCTGTCCGCTAGCGTTCGCAGAAATCGGGAAAGCGCTTGCCGGCTTCTGACCAGCGCAGTGTTCTACCAGGAAGCGGAGTACGTGGTGGGATCGATTCAGGAGCAGTGGAACGAAGCGATATTCGTCGACGGCGACTTCCGCAAGCCGCGCAACGGCAAGACCCTCGACGTGCGGGACAAGGCATCCGGTGAGATCTTCGCCGTCTCCGGCCTGGCTGACCAGGCCGATGCCGACGCGGCGGTGGCCGCCTCGAAGCAAGCACAGCCCGCCTGGGCGGAACGCAGCCACGCGGACCGGGCAGCGGTCCTCAGGGCAGCCGCGGAGGCGCTTTCCGCCCGGGCGCCGGAGTTGCGCGAGCTGATCATGCGCGAGACCGGCTGCATCGGCGGCAAGGCCGACTACGAGATAGGCGCCGCCACCAGCGAGCTGATCGAGGCCGCCGCGCTGGCCTCCCGCCCGCCGGGCGAACTCGTGCCCACGACGCACACCGGGCGGCTGTCGATCTCCGAGCGGGTACCGGTCGGCCTGGTCGGCGTCATCACACCGTGGAACTTCCCGCTGGTGCTCGGCATGCGGGTGATCGCGCCAGCGCTCGCGCTCGGAAACGCGGTGCTGATCAAGCCGTCGCCGGAAACCCCGCTGTCCGGCGGCCTGGCCATCGCCAGCGTGTTCGCCGAGGCAGGACTGCCGGCCGGCCTGTTCCAGGCGCTTCCCGGCGATGTCGAGGTCGGTGAGCGCCTGGTCACTCACCCCGATGTCGCGATGATCCATTTCACCGGCTCGACCGCGGTCGGCCGGCAGATCGCGCAGACCGCGGGCGGCCTGCTGAAGAAGGTCTCGCTGGAACTGGGCGGCAACAACGCGCTGATCGTCCTCGACGACGCCGACCTGGATCAGGCCACGATGATCGGCGCCTGGTCGAGCTTCCATTACCAGGGCCAGACCTGCATCACCGCGGGGCGGCACATCGTCACCGAGGGCATCGCGCGGGCCTACACCGAAGGTCTGGCCAGGCGCGCGAACGCGATCAGCGTCGGCAACACGGTCACCGAAGACGTCGGGCTGGGCCCGATGATCAACCAGCGCCAGCTGGACCGGGCGAAGAAGCTGCTCGACGACGCGGTAGCCGAGGGCGCCACGATCGTCGCGGGCGGCACCACCGACGGCCCGTTCTTCCGCCCCACCGTGGTGACCGGCGTGCCCGCCAGTTCGGCGCTGTGGACCGAGGAGATCTTCGCCCCGGTCGCCCCGATCGTCGTGGTCAAGGACGCCGACGAGGCGATTGAGCTGGCCAACGACACCGGGTACGGCCTGGTGGACTCCGTGCTCACCGCCGACCTGTTCCGCGGCAGCCAGCTCGCCAGGCGGCTGCGGGCAGGCATGGTGCACGTCAACGACGCGACGCCGCAGGACGAGGCCACGGCCCCGTTCGGCGGTATCGGGCAGTCCGGCCTCGGCGGCCGGTCAGGCGGCGACGCCAACCTTGAGGAGTTCACCGAACGCCGCTGGCTGACGGTGAATCCAGGCTCCGTGCACTACCCCTACTGAGAGTAAAGGTCCGGAGGTGACCGCATGAGCGAAGCGGCATCGGTTCCGTTCACAGAAACCAAAGCGCCCGAATCACCAGAGCGACTACACCGCGGCGCGCTAGGGCTAATCGACATCTCCGCGTCCACGATGGCCAACATCGGGCCCGCGTACAGCTTCTTCTTCAGCTATGGCTTCCTCGTCGTGACGGCCGGCATCGCCGCGCCGCTGACGATCGTCGCGGCCATCGTCGCCATCGCGCTGCTCGGCAACACGCTGGCGCAGTTCTCCCGTGCGCACCCGTCGACCGGCGGCTTCATCACGTTCGTCGGCAAGACCTTCGGCGGGACGAGCGCGGTGACCACCGCGCTGCTGGCCGGCGCCGGTTACATCATCGCCATCTCCTCGGTGGTGGTGATCTCCGGTGGCTTCCTGTCCCTGATCTTGACGTACTACTTCGGCTGGAACGTGCCGTGGTTCATCTTCTCCATCATCCTCACCGCGGGCGCGATGGTGATGATGGTGCGCGGCGTGGGGGTCTCCACCAAGCTGGCCGGCTTCTTCTTCGGCTTCGAACTGCTGATCCTGATCGTCGTCGCGATCGCGACGCTGGCCACGAACGGCGGCCACATCAGCGCCGCGCCGTTCGACCCGCACCACATCACCAACGGGTTCAGCGGCCTGGCGGCCGGCTTCCCGCTGGCCATCTACCTGTTCATCGGCTGGGAGAATTCGGCCGCGCTGGCCGAGGAGACCGGTGATCCGAGGCGCAACGTGCCCCGCGCCGTCTACCTGTCCATCGCCATGATGGGCGTTACCTACCTGCTTCTCGGTTTCTCCACCGTGGTCGGCTTCCACGACAACGGCACCGCGCTCGGCGGCTCGGCGATCCCGTTCATCAGCATCGCCCACGGCGTGGCGGCGTTCCTCGCCTTCCTCGCCTACCTGGCCGGCATGACCTCCACCCTCGGCGTGCTGATCTCGGCGGTGAACTCCCAGTGCCGGCTGCTGTTCAACGCCGGCCGCGAGGGCCTGCTGCCGCGCTGGATCGGCCGGGTGCACCCGACTAGGCGCACTCCGGTTAACGCGATCTTCGCGTTCGTCGGCATCGCGGTCGTGATCATCGTCGGCTGGGCGCTCGGTCACCTGATCGGCGGCAGCACCGGCTCGCTCAGCGCGTTCAACTTCTACAACGAGTCCGCGACGATGGGCACGATCCTGGTGCTGTTCGTCTACTTCCTGGCGAACCTGGCGCTGCCGTTCTACTACCACAGGTACCGGCCCACCGAGTTCAACGTGGTCAAGCACGTGGTGCTGCCGGTCCTCGGCATGGCCGTGATCGGCATCCCGTTCTACTACCTGTGCAAGCCGGGCCAGGCCGACCCGTTCGACTGGTTCCCGTACCTCGCGCTGGGTATCGCTGCGGTGTCGGTCATTTACTCGATCTGGCTGACCAGGCGCGACCCGGGTCTCGGTGACCGGGTCGGCTCGATCGTGGCTGACGAATAACAGGGCTGACGAATAGCAGAACGAGGAGGGCACCATGCATCCGCTCGATCCGGTGACCGCGGACGAGTTCCTGGCCGGCCGCGACATCCTGGAGAAGGCCGGACTGCTCGGCGACACGGTGCGTTTCGCCTACTACGGCCTCGAGGAGCCGCCGAAACCGCAGGTCCTGGCCGGCACCCAGGGTCAAGCGGGGACCGACCGGAGACTGCGCGCCTACCTGCTCAACCAGGCGTCCGGCGAGTCGACCGACGTGGTCGTCTCGCTGGGCACCGGCTCCGTGGTCGCCAAGAAGGTCCTCGATCCGCCGGCCGACGGCCAGCTGCCGATCGTCGGGGCTGAGTTCGCCCTGGTCGACGACATCACGAAGGCGGACCCCGGCTGGCTCGCCGCGATGGCCAAGCGCGGACTGACCGACGTCAGCAAGATCCGCACCTGCCCGATCACCATGGGCGTGCCCGACGGCGAGAAACGCCGCTATGTCAGGGTGCTCGCGTTCCTCACCGAACGCGAGCACGACCTGGCCTGGGCGCATCCGATCGACGGCGTGACCGCGTACGTGGACCTGATCGAGCGCACGGTCTACCGGGTCGACGACGAGTTCGAGGCGCCGGTGCCGCGCGAATCCGGCGACTACGACGACCCCGAGGTGCGCGGCCCGCAGCGCACCACGCTGAAGCCGATCGAGATCACCCAGCCGGAGGGGCCCAGCTTCACCCTGGACGGCAACCTGCTGCGCTGGCAGGACTGGGAACTGCGGGTCGGGTTCGACGCCCGCGAGGGCCTGACCCTGCACGACATCTCCATCGCCGGGCGTCCGCTGATCTACCGGGCGTCGGTCGCCGAGATGGTCGTTCCCT
Organism: Streptosporangiaceae bacterium; assembly: GCA_036490795.1. GTDB lineage: Bacteria > Actinomycetota > Actinomycetes > Streptosporangiales > Streptosporangiaceae > JAFARZ01. The sequence goes on along the minus strand of DASXDG010000020.1, from coordinate 25,254 downwards.
ACGGCGACCCGAACTTCCGTTACTGGCAGACCTACTTCGACTCGGGCGAGTTCCTGGTCGGCGTCTACGCCAACTCACTGGAGCTAGGTTGCGACTGCCTCGGCGAGATCGCCTACCTGGACGCCACCGTCACCGACGACAACGGGCGGCCGCGGGTCATCGGCAACGCGATCTGCATCCATGAAGAGGACTTCGGCATCCTCTGGAAGCACACCGACATCTTCAACGGCTCAGCCCAGTCGCGGCGACAGCGGCGGCTGGTGGTCTCGTTCTTCACCACGGTCGGCAACTACGACTACGGCTTCTACTGGTACTTCTACCTGGACGGCACCGTCGAGCTGGAGATCAAGGCGACGGGCATCGTGTTCACGTCGGCCCGGCCAGGCCCTTACGCCACCGAGGTCGCGCCGGGCCTTGGCGCGCCGGTCCACCAGCACTTGTTCAGCGCCCGGCTGGACATGCAGGTCGACGGCCAGGTGAACGCGGTCGAGGAGGTGGACGTGCACGGCCTGCCGATGGGCCCGGACAACCCGTACGGCAACGCGATCGGGCACACGATTACCCGCCTCACCCGCGAGTCGCAGGCCGCCCGCCGCAACGACGCCACCCGCGGCCGCACCTGGCGGGTGATCAACCCCGGCAGCAGGAACCGTTACGGCCAGCCGGTGGCCTACACGCTGTATCCCGAACCCGCCCCGGTCCTGCTCGCCGACCCGGCCGCGCCGCTGACCAAGCGGGCCGGGTTCGCCACCAACCACCTATGGGTCACCAGGTACGACCATGCCGAGCGCTACCCGGCCGGCGACTACGTGAACCAGAGCCAAGGCGGAGCGGGCCTGCCCGCCTGGACCGCCGCCGACCGCGACATCGACGGCCAGGACATCGTGATCTGGCACACCTTCGGCCCCACGCACACCCCGCGTCCCGAGGACTGGCCGGTCATGCCCGTCGCCCGGTGCGGCTTCATGCTCAAACCCACCGGCTTCTTCCCCCGTAACCCCACTCTGGACGTCGCCCCGCCCGCCAAGCACTGCTCCCACGAGTAACCCGACAGGTCAGGACGCCCCCGGCCAGCCGCGGAACGCCCCGGCCGGGCGGCGTCCGTAGTCCCAAGGGGGCTCGTGGCGCGCGAGCCCCCACCCGAGGGGGCCTGCGGCGCGCGAGCCCCCTCGGCGTACGGGGGCGTAAGGGGCTCGTGGCGCCGCAACCCCCTTGCGAGGTGCCCGGGCGGCTGGGGTGCCCGGGCGGCTGGGGTGCCGGGCGGCTGGGGTGCCGGGCGGCTGGATTCGAGCACGGCATCGGCATCGTCGCCGGGACCGGCTCGATCGGTGTCGGCGCCGACGCCGACGGCAACACCCTGCTGGCCGGGGGATGGGGCTGGGTCATCGGCGACGAGGGCGGAGCCGCCGCCATCGTCCGCGAGGCCACACGGACGGCGCTGGCCGCGCACGACGAAGGCCGCGCCGACGACGGCCTGCTCACCGCGTTGCTGCGTGCCTTCGGCGTGACCAGCGCGGAACGCCTGGCGCGCGCGGTCAACGACGATCCGACGGTCCCGAACTGGGCGCCGCACGCGAGCGAGGTCTTTGCCGCGGCCGACGAGGGATCCGGGCTGGCCGCGACCGTCATCGATGACGCGGCCGGGCAACTCGCCGCGCTGGTGGGTCGGCTCGTCGCCCGCGGCGCGATCGGCGGCACCGTGGTCGCGGGCGGCGGCGTCATCGTCCGCCAGCCCCGGCTGGCCGAGGCGCTGGGCGCGAGGCTGGCCTGCCTGCACCCGGAGCTGAGCCTGCACATCCTGGACTCCGAACCGGTAGCGGGTGCCGTCGTGCTCGCGAGGCGGCTGCTCGCCCGGGACAATGTTGTCCGCGACAGTGTCATCCCCGACTGAGCTGACACATTTCACTGGCGTTTCACACCTGTCGTGCGAGGTTCGCAGTGAGCCTTGCCGTCGACGTCGTTGTGGCGGAAATGTCAGCGCCTCCCAGCACAATGCGAAGCGGCAGGCCTTCGACGAGAGTGCGGGGAGAAACGATGCCAGGAAGAACGGCAGTGCTCGGTACCAGACCGCGCGGGATCCGCTCGGCAGGGCAACTTGACCGTGCGGCCGGAGTGCTGCTCGGCACGGCCGTGGGCGACGCGCTCGGCGTGCCCTATGAGTTCCAGCCACCGCTGGCCGCCACGGAAACGCCGCGGATGTCCGGCGGCGGACTGGGGCCGTACGAGCCAGCGGAGTACAGCGACGGCACGCAGATGGCGGTGTGCGTCGCGCAGGTCGCCGCGTCGGGGGCCGACCTGCGCGCGGAGCACGTACTAGACGCGATCGCCGCGAACTTCCTCGACTGGGCGGCACACGGCGCCACCGACATGGGCGCACAGACCAGCGCGGTACTCAGCGCGGCCCGCGAGAACAGGCGTGCGCGCCCCGCCATGGCCCTGCGCACCGCCGCCGCCGCACTGCATGAGCGGACCGGCCGCACCGCGGGTAACGGATCGCTGATGTGCACCGCCGTCGTCGCTCTTCCCTACCTGGACGACCCGGGGGCAATGGCCGAGGCGGCGCGGGCGATCAGCGACCTGACCCACCCGGACCCGCTGGCCGCGGACGCGTGCGTGCTGTGGTGCGCCGCGATCAGGCGGGCGGTGCTTGACGGGACGTTCGCCGGGCTGCGCGAGGGCCTGGGGTTGCTCCCGGCGGAACGCCGCGGCCGCTGGGCGGGATGGATCGACGAGGCGGACAGGCACAGTCCGGCCAGGTTCGCGCCGAACGGGTTCGTTGTCCCCGCGCTGCAAGCCGCGTGGTCGGCGGTGTCACGAACGTACATTCTGCTGCGAGGGTCGACGGACGCGACGGCGGGAAGCGAACACATCGACCTCAGCCTCGCTGAGGCGATCCGCGCGGGTGACGACACGGACACGGTGGCGGCGATCGCCGGCGCGCTGCTCGGCGCGCGGTGGGGAGCGGGCATCCTGCTGTCGTCAGGGCTGGGAGCTCATGTGCACGGCTGGCCGGGCCTTGGCGCGACAGAACTAGTCAAGCTCGCGCTAGACGCGGTCACCGGGTAGGGCCAGCTGGCGGCCTCGCGGTCCCGAGGCCCTGGCTGGATAGTCGGAGGGCCAGATCTACCGTTGTTCGATGGCGCATGGAATCATTCTCCATCGCACCACCGACATTTTCGGAGACTGGAGTTATACTGCACAAATAGGTGCCGGAAGCGGGACTCGAACCCGCAAGCCCTCACAGGCAGACGCTTTTGAGACGTCCGTGTTTGCCGATTTCACCATTCCGGCGCATTTGTCACAACAAATCATTGCATATCGGACGGTCTGCACCCTGATCGATCACCTGGGGGAGTGCCACAGTGACAATCTACCTGGTGACGGTAGGCTCGTGCGCGTGAGTGGAGACCCGTTGCGCGTAGTTATCGCCGAAGATGAGGCGCTTATCCGTCTAGATCTCAAGGAGATGCTGGAGGAGGAGGGCTACTTGGTCGTCGCCGAGGCCGGGGACGGCGAGTCCGCGGTCGCTCATGTCATCGAGTTCAAACCGGACCTGGCGATCCTGGACATCAAGATGCCCGTGCTCGACGGGATCACCGCCGCCGAGCGGATAGCCGCCGAGCGGATCGCGCCCGTGGTGATCCTCACCGCGTTCTCGCAGCGCGAACTCGTCGAGCGGGCCCGCGACGCCGGCGCGATGGCGTACCTGGTCAAGCCGTTCACCAAGGCCGACCTGGTGCCCGCCATCGAGATGGCGGTGAGCCGGTTCGCCGAGATCCGCGCGCTGGACACCGAGGTCGGTACGCTGCGCGAGCGCCTGGAGGTGCGCAAGCTGCTCGACCGCGCCAAGGGAGTGCTGCAGACCGCGCACGGGATGAGCGAACCCGACGCGTTCCGCTGGATCCAGAAGACGTCGATGGACCGGCGGCTCACCATGCGCAGGGTCGCCGAGGCGGTCATCGAGGGCAGCGTAAGCGTCGCTGCCGACCGGACCGAGCCCTGACGGGTCCAGCCGGTACCTGACGGTGCGAGCGGGCGGGCGCTGACGCAAAGAGCCCGGGGAGGCCGTTGGTGCCGTGTCCGCCTTCCCCGGCCGACACGTTGTCTACTTGAACCCCCCCGGGCTCGCCGACACCACGTTAGCGATCCCGGGGGTGCGGCGCAAAGGCGGGTTGTCCCGCCGGAGTCCTCGCGATCGGTTGCCGATCACGCTGTGTTCATCTAAATGATCACGTTCCGGGTACCGCGTCGCGGATCAGGCAGGTCAGCCTGGACGTGCAGAACCGGCGGCCCGCCTCGTCGGTGAGGACGATGTCGAAGGTGGCCAGCGTCCGCCCGCCGTGCGCGAGGGTGGCCACGGCGGTTACCAATCCGTCGCGCACGCCACGATGGTGGGTCGCGCTGATCTCGATGCCGACCACGATCCGGTTCTGCCCCGCGTGCAGCGCGGCGCCAAGCGAGCCGATGGTCTCCGCCAGCACGCAGGACGCGCCGCCGTGCAGCAGGCCGTACGGCTGGGCGTTGCCCGCCACCGGCATCGTCGCCTCGACGCGCTCCGGGGACGCGGAGACGATCTTGATCCCCATCCGGTCGGCGAGCGTACCTGGGGCCACGCACAGTTGCGCGATCTTGTCCACCGAGTCTTGTTCCACCGGTTCATGATCCACGGTCACCTAGCCTGCCATGCCGAGCCCTGCCGTGCTTTCTCCGGGAGTTTGACGGGGCGCACCGAGACTGGGCCCGGCACTGACGCGGGTGCGGCACGCCAGCCTGCGGCACGCTAGCCCCAATAGCTGGCCCGCAGGGCCGCGACAACGCGGAATATTTGTCTATCACGGTAGAAAACCTGGCTGTGAGCAGGGTTTTTCACCGCGTTGGAGTGATGTTCCGCGCTACTCGTCGGCTACGCCCGCGCGGCTACGCCCGCGCTACTCGTCGGCTACGCCCGAGACGGCCCGCGCGGCAACGTCGGCTACGCCCGAGACGGCCCGCGTGGCCAACGCCGGCCAGGTCCGAGACGGCCCGCGACGCCGTGACGCCGCGGCGATTCAACAAGACCGAAACCAGATCGACGCAATATGTGCGATCAGGGGTGACTTTTACGTTGTTAGCGCTCACAATTCTGTTGATGGGAGCGGGGCACGATCTCGAAACCTCCAATTGAAGGGAGCGCATAGTGCGCGATCGAGGACACACCCGGCTCGTGATCGCCGGGCTGGCCGCGATGCTGGCGATAGCCGTTGGCGGCTCGCTGGCGGCGACCCCGGCCAGCGCGACGACCTCAGCCGCCGCGGCCAGAGACGCGAGCACCAGACCAGATCGGGGACTGTCCCTCAGCAAGGAGTTCTTCGGGGACACGACCGAGCCGTACACCGGCAAGGAAACGGCGGTGTACCGGTACACGCTGTCCAACGCCAACGGCATGAGCGTAGACATCCTCACCTACGGCGGCATCATCCAGCAGATCAACGTGCCTGGCCGCGGCGGCACCAAAGACGTCGTCCTCGGCTTCAAGACGCTGCGGGACTACGTCACCAATGACAGCCCGCCGGTGACGGCGAACGGCGGGCCGTACTTCGGCGAGGACATCGGCCGGTACGGCAACCGGATCGCCAAGGGCACGTTCAGCTTGAGTCAGCCCGGCATCGGACCTGTTACCTACACCGTGCCCGTCAACAACGGCGTGAACAGCCTGCACGGCGGCCTGGTCGGCTTCGGCAGCCACATCTGGGCCGGTCAGCCCATCCAGACGTCCAGCGAGGTGGGCGTCCAGCTCACGCTGGTCAGCCCGAACGGCGACCAGGCGGGCGCGGCGGGTTCCCCCGGCTGCCCGAACGGCTGCACCGGCTACCCCGGTGCGGTCAAGGACGTCACCACGTACACGCTGAACAACCAGAACCAGCTCGGAATCCACTACGCGGTCACCGACGAGTCCAGCAACCTCAACACGGTGATCAACGTGACCAACCACAGCTACTTCAACCTGGCCGGCGAGAACTCGCGTGCCGGTTCGGCCTACGGTCAGGTCGTCCAGATCAACGCGGACAAGTACACGCCGACCGACTCCACCCAGATTCCGCTCGGCAGCGAGGTGTCCGTCGCGGGCACGCCGTTCGACTTCATCAGCCCGCACACGATCGGCTCCCGCATCGATGACGTCAGCGCGCCGGACAACGCGCCGGCCGCGGACCCGCAGTTGCTGATCGCCCAGGGCTACGACCACAACTGGGCGCTCAACCCGCGGACGTCGCGGACCACCGGCCCGGACGGCCTCAACCTGGCCGCGCACGCCTGGGATCCGGCCAGCGGCCGCGAGCTGACCGTCTGGACCGACCAGCCGGGCGTTCAGTTCTATAGCGGCAACTTCCTCACCGGCACGCTCACCGGCATCGGCGGCAACACGTACCGCCAGGGTGCCGGGTACACGTTCGAGACCCAGCACTTCCCGAACTCGCCGAACCAGTCCAACTTCCCGACCACCGAACTCGACGCGGGCAAGACGCTCACGTCCTCGACGATCTTCCAGTTCAGCGTTCGATAACAGCAAGAAGCGGACCCCGCCCGGGAAACGCGGACACGCACTGCCGGGCGGGGCCCCAACTGCCTGTTCTGCTAATAGGATCGGCGGAATGGACAGGCTGCTGCTCCTCGACGGTCATTCGCTCGCTTACCGGGCTTTTTTCGCGCTGCCCCCGGAGAACTTCGCCACCACGACAGGGCAGACGACCAACGCCGTGTACGGGTTCACCTCGATGCTGATCAAAGTGCTCAGCGAGGAGAAGCCCACGCACGTCGCGGTCGCCTTCGACCGGTCGGAGCCGACGTTCCGGCACGAGCAGTACACCGAGTACAAGGCGGGGCGGTCCAAGGCGCCGGACGAGTTCCGCAGCCAGATCAGCCTGATCTTCGAGGTACTCGATGTCCTCGGCATACCCCGGTTGTCCGTGCCCGGCTTCGAGGCCGATGACATCATCGCCACGCTCGCTACGCGTGCCGAGGCGGACGGCATGGACACGCTCATCGTCAGCGGCGACCGGGACACGTTCCAGCTGATCACCGACCACGTGACCGTGCTGTACAACAGCCGAGGCGTGTCCGACATGAGGCGGTACGACCCCCCCGGCCTGTTCGAGAAATACGGACTGACCCCGGCCCAGTACCCGGACTTCGCCGCGCTTCGCGGCGACAACAGCGACAACCTGCCCGGCATCCCAGGGGTGGGCGAGAAGACCGCGACGAAGTGGATCGTGGAGTTCGAGTCGCTGCAGGCTCTGGTCGACCGCGTCGACGAGGTCAAGGGCAAGGCGGGCGACGCGCTGCGGGAGCACCTCGGTGGTGTGCTGCGCAACAGCCAGCTCACCAAGCTCATCCGTGACGTGACGCTCGAGGCCAGCCCCGCTGAACTCGTGCCGGCCCCGTGGAACCGCGACGACATCCACCAGCTCTTCGACACGCTGCAGTTCCGCGTGCTGCGCGACCGGCTCTACGAGACGTTCCCGCACGGCATCGGCGGGCACGCGGCGGACATGCCGGCGCCCGCCGCGCCCAGGGTGGCCTTCGAGGTCGCCTCCGTCCAGCTCACCACCGGCGAGGTCAGCGGCTGGCTGAGCGCCCATTCTTCAGCAGAACGAACAGGGGTGGCGCTGGCCGGAACCTGGTCGCGCGGCACGGGCAACGTCACGGGCATCGCGCTCGCCGCTCCTGATGGCAATGGCGCCTACCTGGACCCCACTCTGCTTGACCCGTCCGACGAACAGGCGCTGGGCGCGTGGCTGTCCGATCCCGCGCGTCCCAAGGTGGTGCACGATGCCAAGGGGCCGGTCAACGCGCTGGCCGCCAGGGGGTTCGTGCTGAACGGGCTCGCCTCGGACACGGCGCTGGCGGCCTACCTGGCGCTGCCCGGGCAGCGCACGTTCGACTTGGCCGACCTGTCCGTTCGTTACCTGGGCAAGGACCTCGGATCGGCGGAGGCGGCGGAGGGGCAGCTGACCCTGGACGGGTCGGGAGAGGAAGAGGCCGCCCACGCGCTGGTGCTGCGCGCTCAGGCGACGCTGGAACTGGCCGCGGCGCTGGACGCCGACCTGGAACAGCGTGAGTGCCTGCCGCTGCTCGGCGAGCTCGAGATGCCGCTGGTGTTCGTGCTCAGCCAGATGGAACGGGCGGGCATCGCCGTCGACGTGGAGCACTTCGCCACCATGTCGGCCGAACTGCACGCCGAGGTCAAGGCCTGCGAGCAGGCGGCGTACGCCGCGGTCGGGCACGAATTCAACCTCGGCTCGCCCAAGCAGCTGCAGGAGATCTTGTTCACCGAGCTCGGCCTGCCGAAGACCAAGCGGATCAAGACCGGGTACACGACGGACTCCGAGGCGCTGACCTCGCTGCTCGCACAGACGGAGCACCCCGTCCTTGAGCAGCTCCTGCGGCACCGGGATGTCGCCAAGCTCAAGCAGATCGTGGACTCGCTGATCCCGATGTCGGTCACGGATTCCCGTATCCACACGACGTACAACCAGACGGTCGCCGCGACCGGCCGGCTGTCGTCGACCGATCCGAACCTGCAGAACATCCCGATCCGCACCGAAATGGGCCGCCGGATACGCGAGGGGTTCGTGGTCGGCACCGGTTATGAATGCCTGCTCACCGCCGACTACAGCCAGATCGAGCTGCGGATCATGGCGCACCTGTCGAACGACGAGGCGCTGGTCGCGGCGTTCGAATCGGGCCACGACTTCCACGCGGCGACGGCTTCGCGGGTATTCGGGGTGCCCGTTTCGGAGGTGAACACCGAACTCCGGTCCAAGATCAAGGCGATGAACTACGGGCTGGCCTACGGCCTGTCCGCCTACGGGCTCTCCCAGCAGCTGCGGATCTCGACCGAGGAGGCGCGCGCGCTGATGGAGGAGTACTTCAAGGAGTTCGGCGGGATCAGGGACTACCTGCGCGATGTGGTGGCCCGCGCGTCGCTGGACGGCTACACCGCCACGATGATGGGGCGGCGGCGTTACCTGCCGGACCTGACCTCCGACAACCGGCAACGGCGGGAGATGGCCGAGCGGATGGCGCTGAACGCCCCGATCCAGGGAACGGCCGCCGACGTGATCAAGGTTGCCATGCTCCGGGTCGATCAGGCGCTGACAGGTTTGAAGTCACGGATGCTACTCCAGGTGCACGACGAACTCATGATCGAAGTCGCGCCAGGAGAGTTCGAAACCGTAACCGAACTGGTACGTTCCGCCATGGCGGGCGCGTTCTCCCTGCGGGTGCCCCTTGACGTGTCGGTCGGTACCGGGCGAAGCTGGGCGGAAGCGGCGCACTAGAGGGTCGGCGTTGCAGTTCTGAGGCCGGATTGTAGCCAGGCCCAATTGACCCCTAGCCTCTGCTCTCATATTCTGAACGCTGCGCTATGTCGTCGTGCGCTCCGTTGCGGTCACCTGACAGCTCGTCACCTGGTCCCTGTGGAAGTGTGCGAGGTCTGGCGCGTCCATCTGCATCCTTCCTTGTCCGCATCCGGAGCCTACCTACACATGACGAGCAGCACGCAAGCCAACTCGACCCCCAAGGTGGCGGTCAACGACATCGGGTCTGAAGAGGCGTTCCTCGCCGCGATCGACGAGACCATCAAGTACTTCAACGACGGCGACATTGTCGAGGGCACTGTCGTCAAGGTCGATCGAGACGAGGTCTTGCTCGATATCGGCTACAAGACAGAAGGCGTCATTCCCTCTCGGGAACTGTCGATCAAGCACGACGTGGACCCGCACGATGTCGTGAAGACCGGCGAACACATCGAGGCCCTTGTCCTTCAGAAGGAGGACAAGGAAGGGCGCCTGATCCTGTCCAAGAAGCGTGCGCAGTACGAGCGCGCCTGGGGCACGATCGAGAAGATCAAGGAAGAGGACGGCGTCGTCACCGGCACGGTGATCGAAGTCGTCAAGGGCGGTCTGATCCTGGATATCGGACTGCGCGGCTTCCTGCCCGCCTCCCTGGTGGAAATGCGCCGGGTGCGTGATCTCCAGCCGTACGTTGGCCGGGAGATCGAAGCCAAGATCATCGAGCTGGACAAGAACCGCAATAACGTGGTCCTGTCCCGCCGTGCCTGGCTTGAGCAGACGCAGTCCGAGGTCCGGCACACGTTCCTCAACACGCTCACCAAGGGCCAGATCCGCAAGGGTGTGGTGTCCTCGATCGTCAACTTCGGCGCGTTCGTCGACCTTGGCGGCGTGGACGGCCTGGTGCACGTGTCCGAGCTGTCCTGGAAGCACATCGACCACCCGGGTGAGGTCGTCGAGGTGGGCCAGGAGGTCACTGTTGAGGTCCTCGACGTGGACATGGACCGCGAGCGTGTCTCGCTGTCGCTGAAGTCCACGCAGGAAGACCCGTGGCAGCAGTTCGCGCGCACGCACCAGATCGGGCAGGTTGTGCCAGGCCGGGTCACCAAGCTCGTCCCCTTCGGCGCGTTCGTGCGCGTCGAGGAGGGCATCGAGGGCCTGGTGCACATCTCCGAGCTGGCCGACCGGCACGTCGAGATTCCCGAGCAGGTCGTGCAGGTGGGTGACGAGATCTTCGTCAAGATCATCGACATCGACCTGGACCGGCGGCGGATTTCGCTGTCGCTCAAGCAGGCCAACGAGGGCACGATCGGTGAGGCCGTCGGCGAGGACTTCGACCCGACCCTCTACGGCATGCCGGCGTCCTACGACGAACAGGGCAACTACCTGTACCCGGAGGGCTTCGACTCGGAGACCGGTGAGTGGCTCGACGGCTACGAGAAGCAGCGCGAGGAGTGGGAGCACCAGTACGCCGAGGCTCGGGCTCGCTACGAGGCGCACCGCAAGCAGGTCGAGGAGTCCCGTAAGGCAGACGAGGAAGCGGCGATCGCCGCTGCCGCGGCTGGCGACGACGGTTCCTCGGAAGCTGGCCGCTCCGCCACCCGCGCTCCGGGTGGTCCGGGTCGCGGCGGTCGCGGTCCGGGCGCCGGTCCTGGCGGTCCGTCCATGACGTCCAGCTCGTCGCCCGGCGCCACAGAAGGCGGCGGCACGCTGGCGTCGGACGAGGCACTGGCCGCGCTTCGCGAGAAGCTGTCTGGCGGTCAGAACTAGTTCTGCCCAGTTGAGGGGCCGAGGGCTGATAGCCCTCGGCCCCTCAACGTTTCCCGGCTGGTTTCACGGTCCGCCTGCCGCTCCGCGTCCCCCCGTCCCCCGCGTCCCCCCGTCCCCCCGCGTCCCCGGGGAGGCCGTCCGGCACGGGCCCCGCTGGCTCCCGCGGTCCAGCCCTGTCCACTCCAGCAACTTTGACCACATCAGCACCGTAGAACTCTCCAGCACCGAAACAATGTGTACGTTTGTCCCTTCGTGGCGGTTTAACCCTCGTTTTCAGGGGTCAATCTGACACGAAGGGAGAATCGCACACGTTAATTCGGTCGGAGACGGCATCGAGCCGCACCCAAACCGCGACCGCGCCCCGACGGCATCGAGCCGCGCCCAAACCGCGCCCGGACCGCATCGAGCCGCACCCAAACCGCGACCGCGCCCCGACGGCATCGAGCCGCGCCCAAACCGCGACCGGATCGCATCGAGCCGCGCCCAAACCGCGCCCCGACCGCATCCGGGCCGCTCCCCGGGGGGCGCGGCGAAGGCTCGGTCGCCAGCCGAGCGCCAGCACTGAACTCTCCCTGCTGCGTGACGCGCACACTGGTGCGTTATCGTTGGCGCTCAGGACCGGGAACTGGAGGTTCACGTTGCGGGTCGGCCTGACGGGCGGGATTGGCTCAGGTAAGAGCGAGGTGGCGCGGCGGCTCGCCGCCCACGGTGCGGTGATCATTGACGCGGACGTGGCGGCGCGCAAGGTGATCGAGCCGGGTACACCAGGATTCCAGCGGGTCATCGAGAACTTCGGCGTGCTCACCAGGGAAGGCAGCATCGACCGGGAGCGGCTGGCCTCCATCGTCTTCACCGAACCCGATCGGCGCAAGATCCTCAACGCGATCATTCACCCGCTGGTGGGGGAGTGGATGCAGAACGCCGAGCAGACAGCCCTGGCAGAACACGGCCCCGATGTCGTCATCGTGCACGACGTGCCGCTGCTAACCGAGAACGGCCTGGCGCAGATGTACGACAAGGTCGTGGTCGTCGATGTGCCGCCGGAACTGCAGATCGCCCGGCTGGTGGCCGGCCGCAAGATGAGCCCCGGCCCGGCCAGGGACCGGATCGCGGCACAGGCCAGCAGGGAGGACCGGCTCGCGATCGCGGACATCGTGATCGAAAACGGCGGTTCGCTGGCCGACCTGGACCGCCGCGTCGACGAAGTCTGGGCGGAACTGGTCAAGTTAGCTCAAGCACTACAGGTCGTAGTAGAGGGAATGTCAGACCCCCGGCCTAGAGTTGGTAGGTAAGCCGAGGAGGTTCTGCCGTGCGCCCCGTTACTGATCTCAAGCGATCCGTCGCGCCATTCCGCGTTGAGACGGACATGACGCCCGCTGGCGACCAGCCGCAGGCCATCGCGGAGATCTCCAGCCGGGTGCGCAGCGGCGACAAGGACACGGTGCTGCTCGGCGCCACCGGCACCGGCAAGACCGCCTCGGTGGCCTGGATCGCGGAGAAGCTCGAGCGGCCGGTGCTGGTCATGCTGCCGAACAAAACCCTTGCCGCCCAGTTCGCCAACGAGCTGCGCGAGATGCTCCCGCGGAACGCTGTCGAGTACTTCGTCTCGTACTACGACTACTACCAGCCCGAGGCGTACATCCCGCAGACTGACACCTACATCGAGAAGGACTCCTCGCTCAACCAGGAGGTCGAGCGGCTGCGGCACTCGGCGACGAACTCGCTGCTCACCCGCCGTGACACGATCGTGGTCGCGTCGGTGTCGTGCATCTACGGCCTGGGCACCCCGCAGGAGTACGTGGACAGGATGCTCACCCTCCATGTCGGCCAGTCCATCGAGCGGGATCAGCTGCTGCGCAGGCTGGTCGGCATGCAGTACAGCCGCAACGACATCGCGTTCACCCGCGGCACGTTCCGGGTGCGCGGCGACACGATCGAGATCATCCCGATGTATGAGGAGCTCGCCGTCCGGATCGAGATGTTCGGCGACGAGGTCGAGCGGCTGATGACGCTGCACCCGCTGACCGGCGAGGTGATGAGCGAGGACACCGAGCTGTACATCTTCCCGGCCTCGCACTACGTGGCGGGGCCGGAGCGGATGGAACGTGCCATCGGCGGCATCGAGGCCGAGCTCAAGGACCGGCTCGCCGACTTGGACAAGCAGGGCAAGCTGCTGGAGGCTCAGCGGCTGAAGATGCGAACCAGCTACGACATCGAGATGATGCGCCAGGTCGGCAGCTGCTCAGGCATCGAGAACTACTCACGGCACATCGACGGCCGCGAGGAGGGCAGCCCGCCGAACACGCTGCTCGACTACTTCCCCGAGGACTTCCTCCTGGTCATCGACGAGTCGCACGTTACCGTGCCGCAGATCGGCGCCATGTACGAGGGTGACGTGTCCCGCAAGCGAGTGCTGGTCGATCACGGGTTCCGGTTGCCGAGCGCGATCGACAACAGGCCGCTGACCTGGGAAGAGTTCCTGGACAGGATCGGCCAGACGATCTATCTGTCCGCGACCCCGGGTCCGTACGAGCTGAAGCGGGTACAGGGCGACGTCGTGGAGCAGGTGATCCGGCCGACCGGCCTGGTCGACCCCGAGGTCGTCATCAAGCCGACCAAGGGCCAGATCGACGATCTGCTGCACGAGATCAGGCAGCGGTCCGATCGGGACGAGCGGGTGCTGGTCACCACGCTGACCAAGCGGATGGCCGAGGACCTGACTGACTACCTGCTGGAGAACGGCGTCCGGGCCCGCTACCTGCACAGCGAGGTCGACACCCTGCGCCGGGTCGAGTTGCTGCGCGAACTGCGCGTAGGCGAGTACGACGTGCTGGTCGGCATCAACCTGCTCCGCGAAGGCCTGGACCTGCCCGAGGTGTCGCTGGTAGCGATCCTGGACGCGGACAAGGAGGGCTTCCTCCGTTCGGCTACCTCGCTGATCCAGACGATCGGCCGTGCCGCCCGTAACGTGTCGGGCGAAGTGCACATGTACGCGGACAAGGTCACCCCGTCCATGCAGCGCGCGATCGAAGAGACGAACCGGCGGCGGGAAAAGCAGGTCGCCTACAACAAGGCAAACGGGGTGGATCCGCAGCCACTGCGTAAGCGCATCGCCGACATCCTTGACCAGATCGTCCGCGAGGACGCCGACACCGAGCAGCTGATCGGCGGCGCCGGCAGGCAGCAGTCCAGGGGCAAGGCGCCGGTCCCCGGCTTGTCCTCCCGCGCCCGTGCCACCGCTGCCCAGGCCGCGGCCGCCCGGTCCAACGCCGGGCTGGCCGAGGCAGCCAAGGGCGGCGGGGTGGCCCGCTCCGAGCTTGTCGGCCTGATCAGCGAGCTCACCGAGCAGATGCACACGGCCGCGGCTGAGCTTCAGTTCGAGGTGGCCGCCAGGATCCGGGACGAGATCAAGGATCTCAAGCACGAACTTCGCGGCATGCTAGCCGCTGGTGTCTGATCTGTCATAACTGACAGTGGTGCGTGGTGCACCTATCCCTGGCTGACCCGCTGCGGCCGGTCGGCGGCCGGCCTGCCGCAACCTGTGCCGTGGACAGGTTCATGGGAGAATGTGACGTTGGCCAATTAATTAATTACCGCTTTTAGCTACCCATTTATCGAATACCTCCTTTCGGTGTAGTTTTGTCACGGCAATGGTCAGGACGGAGGCGGTACTGTGCCGTGGGTCATTCGGGATGTAGTGCGGGACATCAACAGGGCATCGAGGCGGCGATGGAGCGCGCTCGATCCGTTGCTTCCGGTGCCCGGTGACCTGACCGCTGGCTGCGGTGAGCCGTTCCAGGTACTGGGCCGCGATGGCCGCCCGGCCGGGTTCGCGGTGTGCCGGCACCAGTCCTTCCCCGACGACTCGCTGTCCCAGACCTGGGGGACGGCCACTCGCTTCGTGCTGACGCCGCGGTTGCGGGACAGGGACTCGGCTCCCGCGCTGGACGACTTGCTGAGCCAGTGGCGCGAACATCTCGGCAGGCTGCCGCAGGCGCACGAGGACGATACGTCGGCTCTGGTCACCTGGCCGACCCGCGACGTCAGCGGGGTGCGCGCCCTGCTCAGGCACGGCCTGCAGCCGACGACCGTGCTGGCGGCCCGTCCCGCGAGAAGGCAAGTCCCCGCGGGGAAGCCGGACGTCACCGTGCGTCATGCCACGCTGGATGACCTGGACGCGGTCGCCGGGATGGAAATGGGAGTGATCAGGTACGACGCGCAGTTCGGCGGCTCCGTGCCGCGGCCGCGGACCGAGGAGCTGGTCCGCGCGGACGCGCAGATAGCGGTCGGCAAGCAGCCGGAGTGGTTCTGGCTGGCCGAGCGCGCGGGCCGGCCGGTCGGACTCCTCGTCGTCCAGCCTCCGGCCGACGCGACCTGGGTGGCGACGATGACCGGCGAACGCCCCGCCGCGTACTTGTCGACGCTGTTCGTTCTCGCGCAGGAGCGAGGGATGGGCGCTGGTGCGGCGCTGGTGCGGCGCGCTCACGCCGAACTCGACGAGCAGGGGGTCGCGGTGACGCTGCTGCATCACTCCCAGGTGAACCCGGTGTCCGGTCCGTTCTGGAACAGGATGGGCTACCGGCCGCTGTGGACGAGCTGGGAGATCCGGCCCGCGGCGTCCATGCGCTGAATGGCGCATATGCAAATGGCTGGCTATTTACCGCATAATGCGCCCTATGTATAGTGGCGCAGGTGACGGAAAGCGCAGCGCATCATGATGATGGTCAGCAGCACCACATTAATGCGGCGGTGGGGGAGCGATGGCGGCGCCTTGACCCGCTGCTTCCCGAGCCGGGCGTCGTCGCGCCGGGCTGTGACGAGACATTCCGGACGGCGGACGGTAACGGCTTCGCCGTGTGCCGGCACCTCGTTTTGCCGGCCGGTTCCCTCGATAAGACCTGGGCCGCGGCGACCGAGTATGTTCTGACGCCCCGTGTGGCCGGACCGGACGTCGGCGCCGGCCTTGACGAGTTGCTGTCAAAGTGGCGTGATCACGTCACCCGTTTCCCTGAGGCCGCCGCGGAGGACACGGCCGTGCGACTGCGCTGGCCTACCCGCGACACCACTGGGGTACGGGCGCTGCGGCGGCACGGCCTTGCGCCGATGGCCGTGATAGCGGCGCGTCCAGCCGGGCGCGGAATCACGCGGGGGCCCACGGGCGCGCCGGGGGCCGAGGGCGGCGCGGACGCCATCACCGTGCGCCGGGCCGGTCCGGCCGACCTGACGGCAGCGGCCGCGTTCCAGATGGACGTGATCAGGTACGACGAGCAGTTCGGCGTCGGCAGGGTGCGGCCGGCCACCGAGGCCCTGGTCCGCGAGGACCTCATCAAGGACCTGAACCGGCAGCCGTCCTGGATCTGGCTGGCCGAGGACAAGCGAAACGGTCAGCCGGCCGGCTTGCTCATCCTGCAGCCGCCCGCGCAGGCTGGGTGGGTCGCTCCCGCGGCGGGTCTCGCCCCGGTGGCATACCTGGCCACGATGTTCGTCCAGCCGGGCGAGCGTGGCGCCGGGGTTGGTGCCGCACTCGTCAATCAGGGGCACCAAGCGGCCGACGAGACCGGCGCCGCCCTGACCTTGCTGCACTATGCGCAGGTAAACCCCCTATCCGGGCCGTTCTGGAGCAGAATGGGCTATCGGCCGCTCTGGACGCAATGGGGGGCAGATCCAGCCGCTGTGCTCAGGTAAAGCAGAGCCAGAGTGCGGCGAGCCTGGGCACGCTAGCATAGACGCGACATATCTGGAATGCTGAAGAGATCCTTAGTGTTGCCTCCTGCCGTACGCCCCAGGGACGTTACGGCCGGGCTTTACCGGGAAGGTCCCACCACAGAAAGCGGTCAACCGACCACAGCACGGATGCCGGGGGAGGTAGCCAGGTGCTGGTCAGCCTGATCGCGGCGATCGTGGCCGCGATCTTTTACGGCATCGCCTCCGTCATGCAGGCCATCGCCGTGCGCGCCGCCAGCACCAAGCAGCCGGACGCGTCCGGTGGCAAGATCGATCCCGGCCTCGTGGTGCGCATGCTGGGCCAGTGGCGGTTCGTGGCCAGCATGGGCCTGGACATGCTGGGTTTCGTGGCTCAGCTGATCGCGCTGCAGCGGCTGCCCCTGTTCGCGGTGCAGGCCATGGTGGCCAGCAACCTGGCCGTCACGGCGGTCGTGGCCAGCCGGGTCATCGGGCTGAAATTGCAGACACGGGAGTGGTCCGCCGTCCTTGGCGTGGTGGCCGGCGTGGGGTTGCTCGGCTCGAGCGCCGGACCGGAGGGTGCTAGCGAGGTCGGCGCGGTCTTCAAGCTGTCCTTGATCCTGGCGGTCGCGGGACTGGCCCTGATCGGCCTGGCAGCGGCCAAACTGGACGAGCCGTACCGCACGATCGCGCTGGGTACGACAGCTGGCCTCGGCTACGGCGTGCTCAGCATCGCCGCCCGCGTGCTGGACGGGTTCGACCCGGTTCACCTGGTGAAAGACCCAGCCGCCTACGCGATCGTGGCGGCCGGCATCATCAGCTTCATGTTCTACGCCACGGCGCTCGAGGGAGGCAGCGTGACCACCGCGACCGCGGCTGTCGTGCTGGCCGAGACGGTCCCGCCGGCCGTCATCGGCGTGGTCTTCCTCGGCGACCAGACCCGGCACGGGCTGGCCGTCATGGCCTGGCTGGGCTTCAGTCTGGCGGTCGCGTGCGCGGTCCTGCTGGCCCGGTTCGGCGAGGCGCATCAGGCCGAAGATGTCCAACTTGCCGACGCGGTCGCGCACGGGCGCGCCAATAGCGGGTCTCCCGCCGCCGGCCTGTTATCCTGGTATCCCGTGGACCTGCAGCTTTTCTCTGCCATCTACACCACGGGAGCCTCATAGTGGCCGCGAATACCGCTAAGACACGACATCTCTTCGTCACCGGCGGGGTGGCCTCAAGCCTCGGCAAGGGCCTTACCGCCTCCAGTCTGGGCCGGCTGCTCAAGCTCCGGGGCTTGAACGTCACCATGCAGAAGCTGGACCCGTACCTGAACGTGGACCCCGGCACGATGAACCCCTTCCAGCACGGTGAGGTGTTCGTCACCGACGACGGCACTGAAACCGACCTTGACGTCGGCCACTACGAGCGGTTCCTTGACACGAACCTGCGTGGCACCGCCAACGTCACCACCGGCCAGATCTACTCGACGGTCATCGCCAACGAGCGCAAGGGCCTCTACCTGGGCGACACCGTCCAGGTCATCCCGCACATCACCAACGAGATCAAGGCCCGCATCCTCGGTATGGGGGGCGGACGGGAAGGATCGGGTGGACGGGAGGGACCGGGTGGGGGAATAGACGTCGTGATCACCGAGGTCGGCGGCACCGTCGGCGACATCGAGAGCCTGCCATTCCTTGAGGCGATCCGCCAGATCAGGCACGAGATCGGCAGGGACCGGTGCTTCTTCCTGCACGTATCCCTGCTGCCCTACATCGGCCCGTCCGGCGAACTGAAGACCAAACCCACCCAGCACAGCGTCGCCGCGCTGCGATCGATCGGCATCCAGCCGGACGCGATCGTGGCCCGGTCCGACCGCCCGATCACCGAGCACCTCAAGCGCAAGATCAGCCTGATGTGCGACGTGGACGAGGAGGCCGTGGTTTCCGCGCCTGACGCGCCGAGCATCTACGACATCCCCAAGGTCCTGCACGCCGAGGGCCTGGACGCCTACGTGGTCCGCCGGCTGGGCCTGCCGTTCCGCGACGTGGACTGGAAGGAGTGGGATGACCTGCTCCGCCGCGTGCACCGCCCGCAGGAAACCGTCACGATCGCCATGGTCGGCAAGTACGTGGACCTGCCGGACGCCTACCTGTCGCCGGCCGAGGCGCTGAAGGCGGGCGGCTTCGCCAACAACGCCAAGGTCAACATCCGCTGGGTGCCGAGCGACGACTGCGACACCGCCGACGGCGCCGCCCAGGCCCTGGAGGGCGTGGACGGGGTACTCGTCCCCGGCGGTTTCGGCGTGCGCGGCATCGAGGGCAAGATCGGCGCGATCCGGCACGCCAGGGAGAACGGCATCCCGCTGCTCGGCCTGTGCCTGGGCCTGCAGTGCATGGTCATCGAGGTGGCCAGGGACCTGGCGGGCCTGCGCGACGCGGACAGCAAGGAATTCAACCCCGCCACGCCGCACCCGGTCATCGCCACGATGGCCGACCAGGAGGATGTGATCAGCGGCGAACGGGACATGGGCGGCACCATGCGGCTCGGCCTCTACCCGGCCAAGCTGACCGAAGGCACGATCGTCCGCGAACTGTACGGCGAGGACACGGTGCAGGAGCGCCACCGGCACCGCTACGAGGTCAATAACGCCTACCGGCAGGTGCTCGAGCAGGCCGGCCTGGTCTTCTCTGGCCTCTCGCCGGACGGCCACCTGGTCGAGTTCGCCGAACTCAGCAGGCAGACGCATCCGTTCTTCGTGGCGACGCAGGCACACCCGGAGTTCCTGTCCCGGCCGACCCGGCCGCACCCGCTGTTCAGCGGCCTGATCGCGGCGGCCATGGTGCGCGCCAAGTCAAGCGCCAAGGTCCCGGCGAAAGCCACGGCGTGAAAGACGACATCGAGCGCTGGCCGGTTGAGTCCTCGCGGGAGCAGTACCGTGACCGGCTGATCGCCGTACGCACCGACAAGGTCCGTATGCCAGGCAGCACCTGGGCAGAACGAACAGTGGTTGAACACCCGGGCGCGGTGGCCATCCTGGCGCTGGACGACGCGAACCGCGTTCTGATGATCAGGCAGTACCGTCACCCGGTGGGGCGGATGCTGTGGGAGATCCCGGCCGGCCTGCGCGACCACGCGGGGGAAGATCCTCTCGGCGGGGCGCAGCGGGAACTGCTGGAGGAAACCGGGTACCGGGCCGGGGACTGGCGGGTGCTCGCCGACTACTATTCCTCGCCTGGTTTCAGCACGGAACGCCTGCGGGTCTACCTCGCCCGTGACCTGGAAGAGGTGCCGGAGGAAGAACGCACGTTTGTTCTGAAAGATGAAGAAGCCGCACTGACGCGGGCCTGGGTGCCTTTGCCTGAGGCGGTATCGGCGGTACTGTCCGGTGACCTGCACAATGGCGTGGCGGCCATAGGAATACTGGCAGTGTATGCTGCCGGGGGCGATTTGTCGGGTCTGCGGCCTGCGGATTCGCCCGAGACTTAGGGCAACGGCGCTCTGGAGGAGCCATGAAGGTCGGGATTCCCCGCGAGGTCAAGAACCATGAATACCGGGTCGCGATCACGCCGGCGGGCGTGCACGAACTGGTTCGCGGTGAACACGAGGTGTTCATCGAGGCGGAGGCTGGCCTGGGGTCGTCGATACCCGATCAGGACTTCGTCTCCGCCGGCGCGAAGATCCTGCCGACGGCGGATGATGTCTGGGACGCCGGCGACATGATCTTGAAGGTCAAGGAGCCGATCGCCGAGGAATACCACCGGATGCGGGACGGGCAGGTGCTGTTCACCTACCTGCACCTGGCCGCGTCAAGGGCATGTACGGACGCGCTACTGAAACAGGGCGTCACCTCGATCGCCTACGAGACCGTCCAGTTGCCCGACGGGTCGCTGCCCCTGCTCGCGCCCATGTCCGAGGTCGCGGGCCGGATGGCGCCCCAGGTCGGTGCCCACCACCTGCAGCGGGACGGCGGCGGCCGTGGCGTGCTGATGGGTGGTGTGTCCGGCGTGTACGCGGCCAAGGTCGTCGTGCTCGGCGCCGGCGTGTCCGGCATGAACGCGGCCGCGATCGCACTGGGCATGCAGGCCGAGGTCCTGCTGCTGGACAAGAACGTCGCCAAGCTTCGCGCGGCGGACGCGATCTACCAGGGGCACCTGCAGACGGTGGCGTCGAACACCTACGAGGTGGAGCGGGCCGTGCTGGACGCCGACCTGGTCATCGGCGCGGTGCTGATTCCCGGCGCCAAGGCGCCGCGGCTGATCACCGACGAGCTCGTGGCGCGGATGAAGCCGGGCGCGGTCCTCGTCGACATCTCGATCGACCAGGGCGGCTGCTTCGAGGGCTCCCGCCCGACCACTCACGCTGACCCCACCTTCAAGGTGCACGACTCCCTGTATTACTGCGTGGCGAATATGCCGGGCGCCGTGCCGCATACCTCCACCTACGCGCTGACCAACGTGACCCTGCCGTACGCGGTGGAGATGGCCAACCGCGGCTGGCGTGCGGCGCTGAAGGGCGATCCGGCGCTGGCCGCGGGCCTGTCCACGCACGGAGGCGGCCTGACCTCTGCGCCGGTCGCCGAGGCGCACAACCTGCCGTTCACGCCGATCGCCGACGTGCTCGGCTAGAGTTTCCGCGTGACCACCAACCCCGTGACCGGCGACGGTCACGGGGTTGCGGTGCGCGAGGGAGTGCGGGACTACCTCGACTACCTGGAGGTGGAACGCGGCCTCGCGGCCAACTCCGTCGAGTCGTACTGGCGTGACCTGCGCCGCTACGAGAGTTTCCTGGCCGACCTCGGACGGCCCGAGCTCGGCGATGTGACCACCGCCGACATCACGGAGTTCATCACCTCGCTGCGCGAGGGAGAGCGGCCGCTGACCGCCAGTTCGGCCGCACGTGCCCTGGCCGCCGTGCGGGGCATGCACGCGTTCGCCAGGACACGAGGGCTGGCGCCGGATGACCCGGCCCGCGACGTGAAACCTCCGTCCACGCCGATGCGCCTGCCCAAGGCCATCCCGTTCGAGGACGTGGAACGCCTGCTGTCCGCCTCCGGCGACGATCCGAGATCGCTGCGGGACCATGCGCTGCTGGAGTTCCTGTACGGCACGGGCGCGCGCATCTCCGAGGTGACCGGCCTGGACGTGGACGAACTGCAGCTCGATGACGACCCGGTGGTCCGCCTGGTCGGCAAGGGGGACAAGCACCGGATCGTGCCTGTGGGCAGCTACGCGGTTTCCGCCCTGCGGGCCTATCTGGTCCGGGGCAGGCCGATGCTCGCCGCCGCGTCGCGCCGGATCACGGTGGAGCCCGCGGTCTTCCTCAACGCCCGCGGCGGGCGGCTGACCAGGCAGGGCGCCTGGGGCATCCTGGTCGCGGCGGCTTCCCGGGCCGGGCTCGACGACGTGTCGCCGCACACACTGCGGCACTCGTTCGCCACCCACCTGCTGGACGGCGGCGCCGACATCCGGGTCGTCCAGGAACTGCTCGGCCACTCATCGGTCACCACCACGCAGATCTACACCTTGATCACCGTTGACCGGCTGCGCGAGGTGTACGTGTCGTCCCACCCGCGCGCGCTGCGATGAGCTACATGGCCCGGTTACCGGGCGGGGGGCTGGTCTGCCGCGGCGGGGTGTAGGTCACCGTGAGGGACAAGCCGCCGGGGTCGATGACGATCTTGTCGTCGACCGTGACGGGCCTGGACAGCGTCAACGTGATCGTCGCGCTCTGGCCGTCGCCCAGCACTCCTGAGACCGGGGAGGCGGTCAGCAGCCTGTCCGCGCCGGCCGGAACGGTGATCGAGTAACTCATGACGGGACCGCCCACGGCGGTGATCGTGAACGCACCGCTCGCTTCATTACTGCCACTGCTGGCAGACAGCACGACCGCTGTGGTGGAGAGCGACAGCGAGCCCTCGGCGGGCGAGGAGGACGGGGCCGGTTTCGGGCTCGGCGACGGTTTCGGGCTCGGCGAATGCGATGGCGGCGCGGTCGTGCGGGTCGGGGGCGGCGATGGATGGTGGGTGGCCGCGTGCGTCGGCGAGTGCGTGGGTGCCGGTGTCGTAACCACGGACGCGGGCGATGTCGCCGCTCCCGTGGCGGGGCTCAGGCCCGCGCCCGCGGACCGGCTCGCGGTGGCCGTGGCGTGAGCCAGCGGACGGCCGGAGGCGGGAGCGGTGGAGGGCTGTGCGCCGGCGGACGTTGCTGCCCCGGAGGACGACGGCCCGGTAGCGGACGGGGTCCTGGCCGAGGTCTGGCTCTGCGCGATTCCGGCTGCCAGCGGCGACGAGGACGGTGATCCGGTCGCGGCCAGTGCCAAGATGACGGCGACCGCGACGACCACGGCGACGGCAGCGGGAACAGCGAACAGCGTGCCGCGTCGCGCGGCTCGCAGGCGCATGCTCATCGGGACTACCGGCGCCGCCGGGAACCCGTCGGGGCCGAAGGACCCCGCGTGCTCGACCACGCGCTGGCGTTGCCGCGCCGCGAGCGGGCTGTCGTCGGAGCAGAGCCGCATGATGCGCTCGCGCAGGCCGGGAGGTACGGCGGCCAGCGGCAGCAGGCTGAACAGCGCGGCGGGTGCCAGCTCGCGGCGCCTGCGGTCCTCGCAGACCTCGCAGTTCTCGATGTGCCGGTTGACCTGCTTGCGCATCAGGATGGACATGGTCCCGTCCCAGCGGGCGAGCATGTCGTCGAGGATCTCGCAGTTGACCCGGCCTGTACGCGCGACTAGCAGCGCGCCGAGCGACGTCTTGAGCTGGTTCCTGGCGCGGGACAGCATCGCGTGCGCGTGGTTGCGCGAAACGCCGAGCGCCTCGCTGAGCTCGTTGCTGTCGAAGTCGTGCCGGATCATCAGCTCGATGACCTCACGGTCGCCCGTGTTCATCCCGGTCAGGGCGTCGTGGACCAGCTGGCGCAGCTCTGTTCGTTCGGCATCGGCGCCGACGGTGGCGGATTCGTCGGTCACGTCGGGCACCTCGTCCAGCCCGGGCGTGATCTCCTTCCCGCGCAGCCGTCGGTAGCACTCGTTGCGGGCGACCGCGTATAGCCAGGTCCGCAGCTTGGCGGGATCCCGCAGCTGGCCGACCTTGCTCGACGCGATGACGAACGTGTCCTGCACCGCGTCGGACGCGTCCGCCGACTCGCGCAGCATGGTCCGGCAGTAGGTGTAGAGGGCGGTGGCGTACCGGTCGTATGCCTCGGCAAGGCCGGCCGGGTCACCAGCGACGATGGCGGCGACAATCTCACGATCCTCCACGGGAATACCGTAGTTCGGGAAACGGCAGAAAGGCAGTTTCCGCTGCTAATTCGGTATCAATACGTGGGTAAGAGGATCGCGGCGCGGGTACGCCAGCGTTTTTTCCGCGCCCGGCTGGCTAAAGAAGCGTGAGCTGACCCTCGATGTCGGGTCGCACCCGCTTCAGGTGCCGCCACTTCGGCAGGTCGTCCAGGTAGGACCAGGACAGCCGGTGATAAGGCGTCGGCCCGAGTTCGGCGAGCGCCTCCTGATGCACCGGCGCCGGGTATCCGGCGTTCTCCGCGAACCCGAACCGGTCGGCTCCGTCGAAGACGAGTGATCCCATGAGGCGGTCCCGGTGCTCCTTCGCGATGACCGACGCCGCCGCCACCGACACCGAACGCAGGTCGGCCTTCACCTCGCACCGCACCGGCCACGGCCGCCCGATGTAGTCGTGCGCGCCGTCCAGCACCACCACGTCCGGTTTGACCGGCAATTGCTCGAGCGCGCGGATCGCCGCCCGGCGCAGCGCGACCGTCAGGCCGGCCGCGTCGATTTCCTCGTGCGACGCCTCGCCGATTCCGTACCCCGCCACCCAGCCGGTCAGTTCCTCGTAGATGGCGGCACGGCGGGCGGGGGACAGCAGCTTGGAATCGGTCAGGCCCTTGGGCGCCGGACCGAATCCTGACGGCACGATGACCGCGCACACGGTCACCGGCCCCGCCCAGGCGCCGCGGCCCACCTCGTCGACTCCCGCCACGCTGCACCCGCCGGGGAGCGACCGCTCGATCTCATACCCGGTCGCGTAGGCGGGCTTGTCCGCTGCCGCCGCCGAGCCGAAGAGTAGCTGATCCACCGCGCCATTACATCAGCCGTCGCTACCACGCGGATGCGTTCTAGCGGCGGGCCTGCCGGGGAGTTCACCATGGATGTATGGACGACGCGAAGCGGCATCTCCCGTACCCGTTCAATCAGGACTTCTCCGGCGTCCTGCGCTGCCCGCTGCCCAACAGCGTGGAGACCGCCGCGATGCTGCGCGCCGCCGTCAGCCTGGTCAGGCGGCTGCCGCTCTCATGGGAACGGACGGAACCCAGTCATGATCATCATCGCCGCTCTGGGCGGCCTGCTCGCAGGCGTTCTCATCGCGGTGGCCTGGACCGCCGGCTGCCGGCAGGGTCGCGCCGACGTGCTCGACCTCACCCGCGCCCTCAACAGCCTGCCCGCGGGGCGGGACCGGCTCGCGGAAGACGCG
>DASXDG010000019.1:0-7603 GCA_036490795.1 Streptosporangiaceae bacterium | reverse complement strand
GCGTTCAGCACCACCACCGGGACCTGAGCGTGCTTCAGTACCTGGGCGATCTTCGCGGCCGATACCTCGTCTGAGCCGCCGCCGGGCTTCTCGAAGGCCAGCACGCCCTCGTCCGCCTGCCCCGCGTACATGCCTGTGCCGTGCCCTCCGCCGGCGACCGCGGACCTGCGCAGCACCCCGTGCCCGTCGAAGTGCACCACCTGAAAAGGCTCACCTCGCTCCGCCGCCTCGGCGAGCGTCTCCTTGAGCGCGTCCAGCGTCGGCGGACGCAGCACCATCAGGTCCACCTCGCCGCGCACCGCTTCCAGGCGGCGCAGCAAAGGCCGGGCGATCATCTGGTATCCCACGTCCCGCCCGCCGGCCGGCCGGGAGATCACCATCAGCACGCGCAGCTTCCCGCCCGGCACCGGCAGCGTGTCCGCTAGCTGCGCGGTCGGCAGGCTCCGGCTCATCCCGGCCAGGTCCAGCGCTAGCGGTGTCGGGCGCCCCGGATCGCGCATCAGCTCCCACGGCAGGCCGAGCAGTTTCGGCGACGACGACCGGAACACGAGCTTCGCCGCGCCCTGACGAGCGCGCAGCTTCACGTACGCGTCTCGCGCCGGGCCGGCTCCGAAGACCGCGCCGAACACGGCGGCACCCCAGTCCGCGAGCCGCGCCTGGACCCTCGGGCCACGCTCGCCGTACACGCCGAACGGCGCGATCAGGTAATCCTCTAAATACCAGCGCAGATCCTCGAGCGCTTCCGCCTCCAGCGGCCAGGTCAGGTCGAACTGCTCCGCAGGGGACGGAAGTTCGTCACCGTCCAGCCATGACGCGACCGACGCCCGGCCGTCAGCGGCCAGATCTACCACAATCCGGTCCGCCATCCCCCAACCCTCCCATCATCATTTAACTACGCACGAGTGATGTTCTGAGCTTCCGGTCTGAATAGAGTCGAATAGCTCAGGCCAGTGGTGTTCACCGGCGCGATGGGACGGCCCCGGATGCTATGCGTCCTGAGATCAGACCCGGCATCTTCGCCTGGAAACGGTCGCGGGAGGCATCGCCGCCCGCGTTTACCATGCTTCCATCAGGCCGGCTTGTCGCCGACAGCTACGGTGCGGCCGACGTCACGGTGCGCGGCGACGCGTTCCCGGGTGCCGCACCTGGTCGAGCAGTACCGGCGCTCGCTCCCCCGTCCGGTATTCACGAAAGGCCGGCCGCACGACGACGAGGCGCAGATCCCCGCCGGGAGCTGCTGCCGCTCGGCCAGCAAGATCGCCAGCGCCAGGCAGGACGAGGTGATGAACCACTCTCCCCACGGTGCGTCGTCGTCGCTGTCCACGTGCAGGTGCCAGCCGGTTAGCCCGTTATGGCTGGTCAGCCGGGGCACCTGCGCGCGGCCAGCCAGCAGGTCGTTGATCCGGTCCGCGGCCTCGGCGACGTCACGGGCGGTGAAGACCTCGTAGAGCAACGCTCCCGCGCCGCGCAGCTCGGCGAGATCGGCCGCGCAGACCTCGGTCAGCTCGGGCTCACCGTGCTGGCGAAGCACGTCAGCGACACGCTCTCGCTGATCGCCGTCAAGGCGCAGTACCTCCAGCAGAGCGGCGGTTCGGTCCGCTGCCTCGTACACGGCCCGGCCAAGCTGGGCGAAATGGGGTGACGTCACCATGCTTCGCATTGTAACGTCTTTATGTGAAATCCCGTTACTTCATCGGTGCCGCCCTGGCCAGAGCCGGTGACGAGATGACGGGTCCGGCCGTGGTACTGCTGGCCTTCGCGGTCACCGGGACAGCCGGCATGGGGTCGGTGCTGATGGCGTGCCTCACCGTCGCGGCGGCCGTGGGCGGACCCGCCTTCGGCGCGATGCTGGACCGCGGCGGGCGGCCGGAGCGCACGCTGGGGTACACGCTGGCCGGTTACGCGGCGGGCATCCTCGTGGTGCAGGCCACGGTGGGACGGGTGCCGCTGATTGTCGCCGCCGTGGCCGCACTGGGCGCCGGGACGCTGTCCCCGGCCGTCGCGGGCGGCTGGACATCCCAGCTTCCGACCGTGGTCACCGCCGCCGAACTACCCCGCGCCTCCGCGCTGGACGCGATGAGCTTCAGCGCGGCTAGCCTGGCGGGCCCGGCACTCGCCGCGCTGGTCACGCTCTGGCTAGGCGCGCGAAACGCCGTGGCGATCGCCGCCTGCCTGGTCGCGGTGGCGGTCCCGGCGGCGTTTCGGCTGACCCAAGGCTCACATGGGCCGCTGCAGCCCCACGGGCCACAAAGCTTGACCAAGTCAATTGCGCAATCGACACGCCCTAGTGAAGTCAATCGCGCAAACGACCCGCTGGGGGACGGGGCAGCGGGGGGCGGGGCGGGGGGCGGGGCGGGGGGAGGGATCCTTCGGGAGGCGGTGGCGGGGGTGGCGGCTATCGCGGGGCGGCCCGCGTTGTTGCGGGCTACGGTTACGTCGGCCGTTTCGTATGTCGGGATCGGGATGTTGCTGGTGTGCTGTCCGCTGCTGGGCGAGCAGCGGCTGGGCGGGTCGGCTCGGGGGGCGTTCCTGATCAGCGTGCTGTCGGCGACGTCGCTGGCGGTGAACGGGCTGTTCGCGCGGCGGCGCTGGCGCCACGACGCTGACGTCAGGGTGCTGGTGAGCACGCTGCTCATCGGGGCGAGCCTGGTCATGGTCGCGCTGGCGCCGAGATGGTGGACGATGCTCGCCGTCGCGGTGGATGGAGCAGGCGAAGGACCGCAGCTCACCGCGCTGTTCACGGTGCGGCACCGGGAGGCGCCGGAGCAACTGCGGGGCCGGATCTTCACCACGGCGGCCAGCTTGAAGATCGGCGGCATGTCGATCGGCGCCGCGCTCGCGGGGCCGCTGTCCGGTTGGTCCCTGACTGGGTGCCTGCTCGTCGCGGCTGGCTTCGAGGCGTGCGCAGCCAGCACCTATCTGGTGATCCGGACGGGAAAAACCACGGCTAGTTCTGATATTTTGGTGTCATGAATTTCGTTGCGTCGTGGTGGTGGGCCGGCTAGGACGGCTCCATTCGCCATGCGCAGACCGTCCGTGATGGACGGTCTTTTTTTTATACCTAACGGGAGGAATCGATGGACACGCTGGAGGCGGCCCGGCTGCGCTCGGCCGAGCTGGAGGAGCTGATCACGAAGGACGCGGGACAGTTCCGCATCCTGACCGGTGACCGGCCGACCGGGCCGCTGCACCTCGGTCACTATTTCGGGTCGCTGCTGAACCGGGTGCGGCTGCAGGACGCGGGCGCTGAGGTGTTCGTGCTGGTCGCGGACTACCAGGTGCTGACCGACAGGGACACGGCGTCCCGGCTGGACGAGTACGTGACCGGGCTTGTGCTCGACTACCTCGCGATCGGGATCGACCCGGCGCGGACGGTGATCTTCGCGCATTCGGCGGTGCCGGCGCTGAACCAGTTGCTGCTGCCGTTCCTCAGCCTGGTCACCGTGCCGGAGCTTAACCGGAACCCGACGGTCAAGGACGAGATCGTGCACTCGCGGCAGTCCGCGGTCAGCGGGATGATGCTCACCTATCCGGTCCACCAGGCGGCCGACATCTTGTTCTGCAAGAGCAACCTGGTGCCGGTCGGCCAGGATCAGCTCCCGCACCTGGAGATCACCCGGGTGATCGCGCGCCGGTTCGCCGAGCGGTACGCGCCGGTGTTCCCGGTGCCCGACGCGCTGCTGTCGGACACACCGCTGCTGCTCGGCACCGACGGCGGGAAGATGAGCAAGTCCAGGGACAACTCGATCGCGCTTTCCGCCTCGGCGGACGAAACGGCGCGGATCATCCGTACCGCGAAGACCGATTCGGAGCGGGAGATCAGCTACGACCCGCAGCGGCGGCCCGAGGTCTCCAACCTGCTGCTGCTGGCGTCGCTGTGCCTGGGCAGCACACCAGAGGAGGTCGCCGGGTCGGTGCACGGCGCCGCCGGGCTGAAGCAGACGCTCACCGAGGCGGTGAACGAGCGGCTCGCCCCGGTCCGGGCACGGCGGGCGGAGCTTGCTGGCGATCTCGGGTATGTGCGTTCGGTGCTGCGGGACGGGAACGGGCGGGCGGGCGAGATCGCCGGGCAGACGCTGGCGGAGGTACGCGCGGCCATGGGGATGAACTACTGACGCCGCGCTTACCGGGACGGTTCGGACACCGTGGTGAGGTGCGCCACGACGCAGCCCAGGTAGCGGACCTTGCCCGAGGTGACGAAGCCATCCAGGGTGGCCATCGTCTCCTCGGCCGGCGTGTCCGGATCGGGCCGGTGGCAGTAGTACAGGTCGATGTAATCCGTCCCCAGCCGGCGCAGGCTCGCCTCTGCCTCGCCGGTGGCGGACAGGCCGCCGCCGGTGCCCGCGTCCACGCTGAAGTTCATCGTGCCCAGGCAGGGACGGGAGACCTTGAGGCCGGACCTGCCCATGCTGACGTATTCCATCGTGCCCTCCGCTATATTTGGAACCGCTGTTCCGCTTGTTCCGGAGATGACGATACGGAACATGTGTTCCACTTGCCAATGGAGCTTTCTATGCGAGCCGACGCGGCACGGAACCGGGACCGCGTGCTCGAAGCGGCGGAGTTCGTCCTGACCCGGGACGGGCTCGACGCTCCCATCCGGGACATCGCCCGGCAGGCGGGGGTCGGCGTCGGCACGGTTTACCGGCAGTACCCCACCAAGGAGGCGCTCTACCAGGCGATCATGGCGGACCGGATGGAGCGCCTGGCCGCGCACGCGTCATCGCTGGCGGCGCAGGCCGAGGCGGGCACAATCGACGCGGGGTCGGCGTTTTTCACGTTCTTCGACAGCATCGTGACCGGCGCGACCACCAAGACGATCTTCGCGGACGCGCTGACCGACGCGGGTATCGACGCCAAGGCAGCCTCCGGTGAGGCCGGCGGGCACGACGTGCTGATCGCCATCGAGACGCTGCTGGTCCAGGCGCAGCGGGCCGGCGCGGTCCGGACGGACGCCGGGCTGCCGGAGGTGCTCGGCCTGCTCTCTGGCGCGTGCCTGGCCGCCAAGCAGCAGCACTGGGACGCGGCGCTGCGCGAGCGCACGCTGGCCATCATCTTCGACGGGCTCCGCGCATGACCGGCTCGCATCCCGGCTCCCTGGCCGAGTGGCTGCGTGACGCCGATGTGCGGCGAGGCGGCCTGGTGGGGCTTGCCGTGCTGCCCGGCGGCACGTCGGCAGCGGTAGCCACGTCACCCTCCGCCCAGGACACGTGGACGGGCGAGGTCGCGGATATCGGGGCGGCCGACATCGAGGTCCGCCCCCGGTGGGTGATCTGGTCGGGCGCGACGGCCTGTTCGCTGGTGGACCGCGGAGTGCGGCTGGCGACCAGCTGGGATGTAGCGGCGGTGCACCGGCTGCTCGCTGGCGGCTGGCGGGCCGATCCGGGGATGGCGTGGGCGAGCATGCACGGGCTCAAGGCGCCCGACGCGAGTTCCGGGGCACCGGACCTGTTCGACCTGTCCGACGACTGCGCCCAGCCCGTGGACGACGACGGGCAGCTACGGCCGTCGTGGGTAAACGGCGGCTGGGCGGAGGGCGGCGCGACCGCCGGCGGCACGGACCGGGCTGGGCACTGGGCGGCGCTGGCCCTCGAAGTCGCCGGGCGGCAACGGACGGCGCTGTCCCAGCAGAACGGGGCCCAGCGGAACGGGTCGCGGCTGTCGCCGCTGGCGGTCGCCGCGTCGGAGTCGGCCGCCGAACTGCTCTGCGCCGAACTCGGTCACGACGGGCTGCCGGTGAACCGGGACCTGATCGAGGACCTGCTGGCCGCGATGATCGGCCCGCGGCCGCGCAACGACGCCGAGGCGCTGCGGCTGCGGGCGGCGCGGGACGCCGAGGTGCTGGCCTTCGCGCCGGACGGGATGACGTGCGACCTGCGCAGCAACGCGCAGGTGCTGCGGCTGCTGCGCACCATCGGCGTGGACGTGCCGGACACGAGGGCGCACCGGCTGAAGGCGCACCGGGACCAGCATCCGCTGGTGAACGCGCTGCTGGAGTGGCGCAAGGCGGAACGGATCGCCACCACGTACGGCTACTCGTGGCTGGACGCGTGCCTGAGCGCGAACGGCCGGCTGCGCGGGTCGTGGACCGGCTGCGACGGGGCGGCGGGCCGGATGACGGCGTCGGCGGGCCTGCACAACATGCCGGCCACGCTGCGCGCGGGCGTCGTGGCCGAGCCCGGCCACGTATTCGTCCGCGCCGACCTGGGGCAGATCGAGCCGAGGGTGCTGGCGGCGGTCTCTGGTGATGCGGGGCTGGCCGCGGCCGCGACGGCGGAGGACCTCTACGCGCCGGTCGCGGCGGCGCTGGGCGTGGACCGGCCGACCGCGAAGGTCGCGGTGCTCGGCGCGATGTACGGGCAGCGGACCGGGCACGGTGCCGCCGCGGGGCGGCGGCTGCGTTCGGCGTACCCGGTGGCGATGGAATACCTCGAGGCCGGCGACCGGGCCGCGCAGGCAGGCACGGACCTGCGCACCTATGGCGGGCGGCTGGTGCTCATGCGCGCCTCCGCGGGCGAGTCCCCCGCCCAGGCGGCGGCGCGCGGCCGGTACGGGCGGAACGCGCTCGTGCAGGGAGCGGCCGCGGAGTTCTTCAAGATGTGGGCGGTGACGGTACGAGCCCGGCTCGCATCCGGCGCCGCGATCGTGCTGTGCCTGCACGACGAACTGCTCGTGCACGCGCCCGCCGCCGACGGCGAGGCGACGGCGGAGCTGGTGGAAGCGTGCCTGCGGGAAACGGCGGCGCGGTGGGCACCGGGCAGCGCGGTGCGGTTCATCTCCGACACCCGGGTGATGTCGGCCTGGTCCGACGCCAAGGGCGGGTTACCTGACCGGCGGGTTCGCGTTGGTCCAGTAACCGGTGCCGAACAGCTCGTAGGAGAACAGGCCGCCGGGCGCCGGCCAGGACTGGCCGGGCGGCAGGCCTCTCGTGGACGGTGGGGGATCGAGTACTCACCGCCATGGCTCATCCGCTGCGCCGCCGCCTGCTCGCCCTGCTCAAGGTCGACGGCCCGTCGATGGCGAGCACGCTGGCCGGCCGGACCGGCCAGGCGGTCGGGAACGTGAGCCATCACCTGCACGTGCTCGGCGCGGCGGCCCTGATCGAGGAGGCTCCCGAGCTGGCCAGGGACCGGCGGGAGCGGTGGTGGCGGCGCGCCTCGGACACGATCAGCTGGTCGTCCCGCGACCTCGCGGGCGACGAGGCCGGCGAGGCGATCACCGTTGCGGCCGAGGCGATCGGCCTGGACTCTCAGCTCGCCGTGCTCCGGGCCTGGGATACGGCGCCGGCCAGCGAGAGGGAGCGCTGGCCGCGCGGACCGTTCTCGGCCGATAGCTGGATGCGGGTGGACGACGCGGAGCTGGCGATCCTGCACGCCAGCGTGTTCACGGTCAGCTTGCTGACCGTGGCCGCCTGGCTGCCCTGGGTGCTGATCGCGGCGCTGACCGCCGGCGCCGCTGCGGCGTGCTCGCGGACGCGGTGAGCTTCGCGGTCTCGGCGATCTGCCTGGCCCGCATCCGGGCCACCGAACCACTCCCCGCGCGCCCGGAGGAGCGGCGGCTTCGCCGCGAAATCGCCGAAGGACTTTCCATCGTCCGCCACGAC
>DASXDG010000018.1:0-11951 GCA_036490795.1 Streptosporangiaceae bacterium | reverse complement strand
GGTGTACTACCTGCTGCCGCTTGACCACATCTCAGCCGATGCCGCCGCCGCGATACTGGCCATCGGGCTGCTGGCGCTTATCGCCCTGATCGCCTTCCAGGTACGGTCAATCGCGTTGTCCCCGTTCCCTGGGCTGCGGGCTGGCGAGGCCATCGCCGTCAGCGTTCCGCTGTTCCTGCTGCTGTTCGCCGGCACCTATGTCGTCATGGCCAGACTGCACGCTAGCGATTTCAGCGAGGCGCTGACCCGGACCGATGCGCTGTACTTCACGGTCACCACGTTCGCGACGGTCGGGTTCGGCGATATCACCGCCAGATCCGCGGCGGCCCGGCTCGTGGTCACGGGCCAGATGATCGGCGATCTCGTCATCATCGGGCTTGCGGTCCGGGTCTTCGCCGGCGCGGTGAAACGTGCCCGCCACCACCGGCCCGGGGCGAGAGCGGCCTAGCCCGCGCGCGAGGCTCGCGGTGACGACCAGCGATATCGCCGCCATGACGCCAGCGGCGGTGGCCGCCGAATGCGCCGTCGCGCCGAGGGCCTGGGCGAGTGCGCCGGCCAGTGCGGCGCCGGCGCCTTGCATGGCCATCATCGCGGTGGTGTTGAGGCCCAGTACGTGACCGCGTGCGGCCGGCTCGGTGTGGGTGACGAGGCGTTCTTGCAAAGGGAGGCTTGCCGCGTAACCGATCGACGCCACGAACCCGGCAGCCGCGGCGGTGAGGATCGCGGGGTCGGTCAGGAATACGAGGTAGGGCACGGCCAGCAGGATGTACAGCGGCCCGACGAGCCGGTCGCCGCTGCGCTGATCGACGAACCGGCCGACGATGACATCGCCGAGCAGCATTCCCGCCGCGGTGGCGGAGAACAGGTATCCGGCGTAGTGCCCGGCGAAGGGCACGAACATCGCCTCGCACCCGACGACGAGCCCGTTGGGTACCCACAGCGCCAGCAGGACCGGACGCAGCACCGGCGACCGCAGCAGTTGCCGGTTCACCGTATGGGACCGGCGGATAGCCGGACCGGACGCTCGCGGCGGATGGTCGCCGACACCGGAGCGGACGACCAGCAGCGCCACAGCGCCCGCGCCGGCCGCACAGAGAAACAGCTGACTGGTGCGCAACGAGAACAACAGCAGGCCGCCCAGACCGTAACCGGCGATCTGCGTGACGCCAACGGCGATGTTCATCGTGGCGCGGGCAAGCACGAAGCTTTCCCGCGGCACGATGTCCGACACCAGCGCGATCATGGCACCGCCGGTGGCCGACATGACGATCCACGGGACCGCGAGCAGCGCGAACCGCAGTCCCCAGGCCAGTCCGGGAACGGCCTGCAGGCCATCGGCGACCACCGTGACGATGGCCAGAGCGGTCAGCGCCTGCCGCGGCCGGAGCAGATCCGAAGCCGATGCCAGGAACCACGTGGCCGCCAGGCGGATCAGCGGGCCGCCGAACATGGCCAGCGCGCTCAGCACCGGCGACCGCGTGCTCGCGTAGATGATCGTGCCTAGCGCCAGGCTCCCCACGGACGCCGCCCCCACCGTCAGGCACTGGGCCGTGAACAGCGCGCGGAATTCCCGCATCCCGAACAGGCTCCGGTATGTCCGCACCTGGCCATCGTGCCCCGTAAGGTGCTCGCGCGGCTACTTTGCGCACGCGCGGCTCGTTAAGATGAATTTATGGGTGTTCGGGCGCAATTGGCGGCGGACGAGGTGACCCGGTTCCGGCGCGACGGGTGCACGTTCATCCCGCAACTGCTGGACGGCGAGGACCTCGGCCTAGTGCGTGGCGCCTTCGACGGGACGACCGCGGCCGACGACTATGTGGTCGACGAGTTCGCCAGGCGGCTGGTCGTGACGCGCAATCTGTGGCGGCATGTACCGGGGATCGAGTCGGTAGTACGGCGCCTCGCGCCGCTGGCCGGCCAGCTGATGGCCGAGAATGAAGTGCGGTTGATCGACGATGTCGCGCTGGTGAAGCCCGCCAGGAAGAACGGCGGTGACCCCACCAACTGGCACCAGGACGCGCCGAACTTCCCGTTCGACCGGCGCGGTTTCCTGACCCTGTGGATCGCGGTCGAAGACATCGAGCTCGATCAGGGGCCGCTGACGCTGCTGCCCGGCTCGCACCGGCTCGGTCTGCTGGGTGCGGTGGACGGTGCGGGCGAAGGACTCGATCTCGCAACTGCGCTCACCGCCGAGGACCGGACCTATGTCGGCGAGCCCAGGACGACCGCGTTGCGGGCCGGCGACGCGACGGTCCACGACGGCAGCCTGCTGCACTCGGCGGGGGCGAACCGGACCGACCGGCCACGACGTGCCTGGGGCGTGCGGTTCATCCCGGCCAGCACGCTCTACACCGGCGCGGCCCACGACACGTTCGACGGCCTCGGGCTGGAGCCGTTCGAGCCTTTTGAGCACCAGAACTTCCCGTTGATCTCGCGCTCGTGAAGCCTAATCGGAGCAGGTGGTTACGGCTCGCTCGAACGAGTCCAGATCACCGGCGAAGATCCCGGTCCGGCGAGGATAGGCCAGCACGATATCGGTGAAGCCGAGGTCCGCGCAGCGGCCCACCAGGTCGCGCAGTCGCTCCGGTGAGCTGTACGGGTCGGCGACTATCCGGCTCAGCTGGACGAGTTTGCGCAGGTCCGCCGGATCGCGGCCGGTATCCAGGCAGGCCGCGCTCAGCCGGTCGAGCTGAGCTCGCAGTGTGCCGAGCGCGGCGGCTTCCGGCTGGCCGCCTGGGTCTCGCGGGCGGCCGATCGTCACCCAGTACTCGCCGTACTCGGCGGCCAGCCGCATGCCGCGCGGGCCGGCGGCGGCCACCGCGAACGGAACGCGCGGCTGCTGCACGCATCCCGGCCGCAGCCGCACCCCGGTCGCGGTGAAGTGCCGGCCGTGGTGGTCCACTGTCCGGCCGCGCAGCGCCGCGTCGGTCAGCGCGACGAACTCCGCGAACCGTTCGGCCCGCTCCGCCGCCGGGCTACCCGGGCCGCCCAGCGCCTGCTTGCCCAGGGCTTCGGTGTCGGGGCCGGGCGCTCCGCTGCCGACGCCGAGGATGAACCGGCCCCCGCTGAGGTGATCGAGGGTCATGACCTGGCTGGCGGTGGTGAGCGGATGGCGGAAGCTGGGCGACGCGACGAGCGTGCCGAGCGCGATCCGGCGGGTGACGCAAGCGGCTCCGGTCAGCGTGGTCAGCGCGTCGAACCAGGGGCCGCCGGACGCCGGACGCCAGTGCAGGTGGTCATAGGTCCATGCGTGCCGCAGTCCCAGCTGCTCGACCCGCTGCCAGATCTCGTTCCCGTTCGGACCGGGATGCTCGGGCAGGATCAACGCCCCGAGCCGCACCGGACTCAGCGCATGACCAGCTGGTACTCGCGCATCCACCGGTCCACCTCCAGCAGCGGGGCGAGGAAGTGGGCCGCGCTGACGTGCGTCATGGTGTCGTCGGTGCCGGCCGCGATCGCGCGGATCCGGTCGCCGTCCAGGCGGCCGTGCAGCGGAGAAGACGTGTCGTCTGCCAGCGCGTGCACCGCCCGGCGCACCAGGGTGTCCTGGGCGGGAGTGTGCATGGCCGGGTAGCCGGATTTGGCCCTGGTCAAGATCTCGGGGGCGACGAGGCCAGCGGCGGCCAGGCGCAGGATGCTCTTCTCCCGGCCATCGGTGGTCTTCATCGACCACGGGATGTTCCACACGTACTCCAGCAGCCGGTGGTCGCAAAATGGCACCCGCACCTCGAGGCCGACAGACATGGCGAGCCGGTCGGCCGCGTCCAGCAAGTAGGCCAGGGGCCCGAGCAGGCCGAAGAACAGGACTTCCCGCATCCGCGCGTCGAGCCTTCCCTCCCCCGGCAGGCGGGGCACCCGCGCTCGCAGCGTCGCGTAACGGTCGAGTTCGGCCTCGCGCGGCCTGACCCGGGCCCGGACGTCAGGGGCGAGGCAGTCGGTGAGCCGGGGGGCGTCCCCGAGCCACGGGAAGGTGTCCCGCCAGATCATTTCCGGTCGGTGCAGCCAGGGATAGCCGCCGAACAGTTCGTCGGCGCCCTCCCCGGACAGCGCCACCGTCACCCGTTCGCGTACCGCCTGGAACAACAGCTGTGCCGAGCCGTCGAACTGCCCGTGGGTGGGCAGGTCCCGCGCCCGGAGCGGGGCTTCGGTATTGCGCGCCACGGCCTCGGGGTCGAGCAGCACATGATGATGATCCGTACCGAGGTGCTTGGCGGCCAGCGCGGCGTACGGGGCGTCACGTTCCGGCCGGAGCGCTGTCGGGCGGAAGTCTCGCTCGTCCCCGGCGAAGTCGACGGCGAACGTGCTCAGCGTGCCGTCGTGGTTATGCGTGGCGAGTGCGGTGAGCACGGTGGAGTCCAGGCCGCCGGAAAGCAGCGTGCCGACCGGGACGTCCGCCACCAGCTGCTTGCGGACGGCATCCGCCAGCAGGCCGCGGACCGTGTGCACCGTCGCGGCCACGTCGTCGCGATGTTCGCGGCTCACCAGCCCCCAGTAGCGCTGCTCGTGGCAGCCGTCGCGGTCAACGCGCAGCAGGTGCCCGGGAGAGAGTTCGCGCAGGCCGCGTAGGGGTGTCTCGCCGGGCAGGGCAAGCCGCGGATTGAGCAGGATGGGCAGCAGCCGCTCGTCCACCTCTGGCCGGAACGACGGATGCGCGAAGATGCCCTTAGGTTCGGAGCTGAACAGAACGCCAGCCGGCCGGGGGGCGTAGTACAACGGCTTCACCCCGAGGCGATCGCGGGCCAGCAGCAGCGTCTCGCGGGCCGGATCCCAGATCGCGAAGCCGAACATCCCGTCCAGCCGCGCCACGCAGGAGTCGCCCCATTCCAGGTAAGCGCGCAGCACAACCTCGGTGTCGGACCTGGTGACGAACCGGTGGCCAGGCCCGGCCAGTTCGGCACGCAGCTCGCGGAAGTTGTACACCTCGCCGGCGTGGACCAGGACGACCGGCGGCCGGCCGGAGCCGGCCGAGGCCGTCATCGGCTGGCTGCCGCCCGCGACGTCGATGACCGCCAGCCTGCGCTGCCCGAGCGCGCTGTGCGGGCCGAGCCAGGTTCCCGCCCCGTCCGGACCCCGGTTCCGCATGGTGGCGACCATCGCGTCCAGAATCGCCCTTTCCTGGACGACACTGTCCTGGTTAGCATCGCCCGCGAAGTCCACCCAGCCGGCCACACCGCACATTCCCTGGCTCCTAAGAGTTGTTAGTTCTGTCAGATCTCGGTTAGCAGGCAGGTGAGGACGGCGCCGTCCGCGACCCGTACCAGGCCGGGCGGTCCTGATGGCGCGAACCGGGCATGGCAGCCGGCCGGCACGCCGCCGATGCAAAACGGGCTGACGACCGAGTTCGCGGCGACGCGGACGGTCTCACCGGATTCGAGCAGCACATCCACGGGCGTGGTGTCCGGCACCACGACTTCCTGGGCGACCGGGTAGCCGGTACGGACGGCCCGCTCGACCTGCCGCGCCCAATCGCCTGCGTCGGTCCCCGCGCCGAAAACAACCTCCTTGCCCGAGCAGCCGGTCGCGCCCTTGAGCACGAACGACTCGCGGTGCTCGGTCAGCAGCCTGGGCAGGTCGTAGCGGCGGCCGCGCCAGCTCACCGCGCGATCCCCGACCGTCCTGGTCCACGGCAGGTACCTGTCGGCCAGTGCCCGCTCGGCGCGACTCATCCACGGCTGCCCCTCCGATAGCCAGGCCAGGGTCTTCTTGGAGTGCAGCAGCCAGGACGTCTGGGACGGGATGGCCACGAAACCGGCGTCCAGCGCGACCCGCACCGGGCCGAGGTCGCAGCCGGCTTCGCGAGCGTCGGCCAGATCGAATTCGATCAGGCCGAGCGGTTCACGCAGCTGACCGGACAGGCCGATCCCGGACAGGCCGATCCCGGACAGCAGGTCGGCGGGGTCGAGGTGCTGAGCCCGCACACCGTGCTCGCTGAGTCCGTCCACCTGCAGCCGCATCGTGCGAGGCTTGTTCGTCGGGTCGACGTCGCTGAAGTGATCCACGATCACCGCCGACGGCACCGTACCCAGTTCGGCGCAGGTCCGCTTCACCAACGCGGCCAGCAGAGGCCAGATGTCCACGCCCGCGAACGGCCGGCGGCCCGCCTGCCCGGCGATCCGGCGCCAGCCCCGGTGATAGGCCCCCATATCAGCCAGGCCGCCAACCGCGCCGCTGACGTTGATCTCGATGAACTTCGGTCCGTCGGCCGCGATCACCACGTCGGCCCTGGCCATATCCGCGCAGTGCCGCAGTTCGAAGTCCTCGTCGGGGACGAAGAACGGGCAGTCCGCCCGGTCGATACCCAGCGCATCGATCCGGCCGTCCCGGCCGGCGGCGGCATTCCTGACCGCCTTGTGCAGCAAGGCGACCAGGCCGGCGGTGGCTGAGAGCAGCTCACGGAACGACTGCGGCGGGACGACCAGCGGCTGCAGCGCCATCGGGAACACCGGCGGTCCCAGGCCGCGCAGTTCCTCGCTCATGATCTCCGCTATCCGCGCGGGGGGCAGGCCGGTATCCGGCGGCACCTCTCTGGGTCCGGACCAGGAACTCGCCCGGCCGGTACTGGTCATACCCGGCTCGCCCGGGTGCGGGCCGGCCGGTTCCGGCCCGCGAAGAATTCGTCCAGCGGCAGGACGCGGTAACCGTCTATGCCCTCGCGGGTCGGAGCGAGGTCGAGGCGGGCCGGACGCTGTCCGTCGCAGAAGTACACCGCCCGCAGGCCACGGTCGCCCGCCATCTCCACGACGGGATTGGCGACCAGGAAGTCGCGCACTGCTGCAGTGTCCCGGCGGGCATGCCACCACAACCGGAGACGGCCGAAGTGGTTGGGCGCCATCGTGGCGGTTGATGCCAGCAGCCGCTTGCGCTGGAAGATCCCCTGGCTGAGGAAGGGCTCGGCACCGCCGAAATCCACACTCTGCACGCCCCGGGCCGCCGCCCAGGCCATCAGCAGGTGATCGGTGGCCCGCATGGCGCCGTTCTGGTAGTAATCCGGCAGCCCGTCGAGTACCCCGACCAGCCGGATGGTCAGCACGCGCCGGCCCGGCCCCCACCGGCACAGCATGCCCGCCACCCGGGCTCCGTCGTGGGTCACGAACGCCAGGACGCCGTGCCGGAACAGGCACTCCCACGCGGTCGCGCGTGACTCGCTGCGCGCGCGTTCACCGTGCCGCGCCAGCATGGTCGGCAGATGCATGCGGTCGTAGAAGTAGCCGAACGAGGTCGCGTCGCTGGCCACCTCCAGCGCCCACGGGCCGGTGCT
Organism: Streptosporangiaceae bacterium; assembly: GCA_036490795.1. Lineage (GTDB taxonomy): Bacteria > Actinomycetota > Actinomycetes > Streptosporangiales > Streptosporangiaceae > JAFARZ01. The sequence goes on along the minus strand of DASXDG010000018.1, from coordinate 4,693 downwards.
GAGCGTGCGACTGGACCAGCGGCGCTCGGACTTGGACATCCGCCGCCACCAGCCGTCGGGCCCGTCGCCGGTGCTGGCGAGGACATGCACCCGGAACGGCAGGACCAGCGCGCCCGTCCTGGGCAGTCCGCACGCCTGCGGAGTCGCGCAGCCGACCGCCACGAGGTCCGCGTCAGGGAGCCAGTCGCCGCCCAGCAGGGCACCGCGGTCTGCCACGCCGCTCACCCGGGCGGTGGTAGACGCGCCTAGCACCTCCCGGCGCTGTTCCAGCATCTGGTGAATCTTGACGATGCCCGGCGGCACACCGACGTAGGCGATGCTCGGGCCGCTGGTTCCCGCGGACGAGGTGACGCTCACCCAGGGCCGCACCCGGTTGTCGATCCAGGACCGGGCACCGGTCACCAGCGGGCTCGTGTTCTGCGCCCACTGGTACTGCGCCCGGGCTCGCCACCGGTGCGATGCCGGCACCCGGCCAGATGTCACCGCCGGCCGGCCCGGATGCCCGCCGCCGCCTCGGCCGCTAGTTCTGCGAGATCCTCTGTATCGCGCACCAGCTCGGGGTCCGGAATAGGGTCGAAGTCGGCCGCCTGGTAGCTGCCCGACCCGTGCACCAGGATGTCGTCCTCAGGCACGAGGCCGCGATCGATGCCGTTGAGCACCCCGGTCAGCGCCATCACCAGCGACCACTCGCGCAGATCGGCGGGATCAGCCGGCAGGATGCACCCGGCGGGCTCAAGCATCCGCCGCAGCAGCGGGTAGCGCTGCAGGCACTCGTGCCGTGATACGACGATCCCGCCGCCGCCCTGGGTATTGATCAGCGCGTTCATCTCGGCCGAAGTGACGGGCTGCCTGGTATAGAAGGTCGGGTCCAGGATCTCGTCCGGGTCGATTGCCGTTCTGGGGAACCGCGGGTCGGCGTCTTGGCGGTAGAGGCCGGCCGCCGGGTCGAATTCGTAGGCCGGCAGCGATTGCCTCGATGCCGAACCGAAGTACAGGTTCAGCACCATGTCCGGCGTGTTCAGGTGCTGGACCAGGAAGTAGCGGGCGGTCGGGGTGCGGTGCCCGGCGGCCGCCAGCCGCCGTGCGCCGAGATCGTGGCCGAGCAGCCCGAACGCGCTGGAAACCGCGTGCACATGCAGACGCCCTTCGGCGCCGGGCAGGCAGTCGTGCTCCACGTAAGCGCGCACGATGTCGGCGGCCCGGTAGTTGTCCAGGGCCAGCGTGTACCAGAGCCGGACCCCGAAGCGCTCGTACATGGCCGGACCGAAGCGGTCAACCATCTCACCCGCGAGTACCTTGACCTGTTCCGCGCGGGGGCTGTGGTGGACCGCCACCGGGTTGCGCCGCCGCGCGTCGGCGTTCGCGCTCAGCGGGGAGGCCCACAGCTTGTCCCGTGACGTCGCCGGGACCACGACAAGTATCGCCAGCTGGTCAGCGGTGGCCAGGGCGGTCTCGTGGGCGGCGAGCACGGCGTCGCGCAGCGCGGTTGCCTTGTTCCCCGAGGACGGGGAGACGATCATCACCCGCTCCCCGGTCCTGCGGATGTGCTCGGCAGCCCTGGCGACGATCAGCCGGGATGGGAAGGTCTTGGTCGTGCGGGTGCGCGGGTTGCGCATGAGGTCAAGCAGTCGTAGCCGGCGGCCAGCGTAACCATCCAGCTCGGTCACGGCTATATCGGAGGCATCGAAGAACGCCGCCAGCTGCTCGTCCGGCGCAGGCAACGCGTGCGCGGCCTCGAACCGCTGGCCGGGCTTGGCTCCGCTGGCCAGGGAGTCGAGCACGGCCCGGATATGTGGCTCGTAATGGAACAGTGCGTTCTGGACGACAGCATGATCCCCGGTCGCGTTATGTCCCATTTCGCCATCATGCGCTCACGTCGCAGAGTCCTCAATACCGCAACGGTCTTTCCAGCCGCAGGCTCAGAGCCCTGGAGACGATATGGCACAAGTTGTCTATAGTCGAAACAAGGGTTACTGTCGCGGACAAATCCGGAGAGAGCATGGAATCGCTGGAATCATCCCGGATATCATCCGTCACACCAATTTCTCGCGTTATCTGGGATCTCACTTACGCCTGTCCGCTGCTTTGCAAACACTGCTATTCCGAATCCGGTCGCCGCCCCGCGCGGATGCTCGACCGCACGCGCATGCGGCGCGTCGCGCAGGTGATCATCGCGGCCGGCCCGGAACGGGTGTCGTTCAGCGGCGGCGAACCGCTGCTGGTTCCCTGGTGGGGCGAGGCGGCTGACCTGCTGTGCCAGGCGGGGATCCCGATAACGGTGTTCACGAGCGGGTGGGCGATGAACCAGGGGATGGCCGAGCGACTGGCCACCTCCGTGGCCGCCGTCACGGTGAGCGTCGACGGCTGGGATGAATCGGCACACGACGCGATCAGGGGCCGTGCCGGTTCCTTCCGGCGGGCAATGGCGGCGCTGGACCAGCTCAGCCGGGTCAAGCTGTCCCGCGCGGAACGGGGCGAGAAGCATTTCCGGCTGGGCATCGACTACACCGTCACCCGCAGCGGCCACAACGGCCTCGGGGACTTCGTGGCCGAGGCGACCTCAAGGTTCCCGAACCTGGACTACGTGCGGTTCGGCGCGGTCATGCCGGTCGGTCTCGCCCAGGAACCGGGCTTCGTCGGTGCGGAGTTGCTCAGCGATGCCGAGCTGGAGGCGCTGGTTGGCGCCGAACCCGAGTTGATCTCGCGAGCGGAGAACGGGATCGAGGTATCGGTCACGGACATCCGCAGCTTCCTGCCCACCTCGCCGCTGAGCCTTGACGGCGAAGGGATCGCTCAGATCGAGCCGGACGGGCAGCTACGCGCGTTCGCGTGCTACGAGGCCAAGATCGGCAACGTCCTCGACGAGCCGATCGACGTGCTCTGGGAGCGGGCCATCGCGTGGCGGAACAGCCCGTTCGTACGAGCGCAGACCAGTTCGGTCTACAACCTGACCGACTGGGCCAGGGCGGCGCGGGTCCTGGACCGTCGCTACGGATCCGAAGCGGACAAGGCCCGCATCGCGCACCGCAACTAAATTCTTCGTGCCTTAGAAAACTCCTTCACGCAATTGGCACCGCCGCGCGCTCTCGCATCTAAAGCATTACCAAAACATAACAAACACAATAAGAAGTTGACCTGTCGCATATTGATGGAAAAAGCAGTAAAAGTTACCATTAGGGCATGGACGGCTACACAGGGCCGCCTTTTGTGTGAGAGGCAACATCACCATGCATCGTCTCCCCCGCTTCCTTCTCCTGTCCCTGATCGCAGTGTTGCCGGTGCTAGGCATTACCATCGGCACCGGCTCCGCGAATGCGAGCCCGGCCGGCGGGCACAATGCCGCGCAGGCCGCCGCCATCGCCAGGGCGGCCATCAAGGGCCTCAGCATCGGCCAGCACGACACCGACCAGCGCACCGGCGTCACGTCTCAGGTCGCCGGCCTCACCCAGGTGCAGAGCACGAACTGGTCAGGCTACGCCGACACCGGCAGCAGCTTCAGCAAGGTCACCGCTACCTGGAAGGAACCTTCCGCGACGGGCTGCGGCTCGACCACGTCGCTGGCCGCATTCTGGGTCGGCATCGACGGATACAGCAGTTCCAGCGTCGAGCAAGACGGCACGCTGATCGAATGCTACCTCGGGACTGTCTACCAGTTCAGCTGGTGGGAGATGTACCCAACTAACTCCATCCAGACGGTGGGCGGCAGTGTAGCGGCCGGCGACACCATTTCGGCCTCCGTCGTTCGCAGCGGCACCAGCTACACGCTGGCCGTCACCGACTCCACGCACCCGGCCAACAGCTTCTCCACCAGGCAGACGTGCTCAAGCTGCGCGAACAGCAGTGCGGAATGGATCGCGGAAGCACCCAGCGGCTCAGCCGGCGTCTACCCGCTGACTGACTTCGGCACCTGGACGGCGTCAAGCGCGACGGTGACCGAGGGCTCCACCACGGGCGTGATCTCCTCGTTCACCGACGACGAGATCACCATGATCGACTCCTCCAGCCACGTGAAGGCGCAGCCCAGCGCCCTCAACGCCGGCGGCAACGGGTTCTCTGTCGCCTGGGAGCGCGCCTCCTAGCTAACCCATCCGGCGGCGAGATGAGGAGCGGCATCTCGCCGCCAGCCTGGACGCCTAATCCTGCACGAGATATGTACCATGGCCCTCTTTGACCAGCGGCCCCTCGAAGATCAGAACCTCGCTGACCACCCGGCCGGCCTGGTTGCGGTAGTTGATCACCAGCGTGCTGATGCCGGCGTAGAGGGCGAGGATCTCGAAGCGGAGATCCGGGATAAGCCGGACGCCCTCGGACCAGTAGGTGCGCAGAGCCTGTTTGCCGCGGAGCACCCCGTCACCGCCGAGGACCCGGATCGCTACCGGTGACGTGAAAACGACATCGTCGGTGAAGTGCCCGAGCAGCGCCTCGACATCGTGCGCGTTCCAATCCTTGACCCACTGCTCGGCGAACGCCTGTGCTTCCGCGTGATCCATGGGGCCAATGTTCGCATAATGCATCGCCGTCCGCCGCCGGCTGCCGCCGTCCGCCGCCGTCCGCCGCCGCCTGCCGCCGCCTGCCGCCGGCTGCGACCTCGGCGGTCGAGCATGGTCGAGGAGCCCTTTGTCACCCGTTAGCCGGCTTTGTCACCCGTTAGCGTGTTCGATATCGGGACATATGCCGCATCTACTCACGAGTA
>DASXDG010000017.1:0-2588 GCA_036490795.1 Streptosporangiaceae bacterium | reverse complement strand
GGTCTCCGTCGTGCGCGCGTCTGAGCACTTCTCCGACCCGAGCGCGCTGCCGACGTTCAATTCGCACGCGGTAGAAAGCCAGCTGCACCACATCGACGGGCTCGCCGAGCATTTCCTGTACTGCAACGACGACATGTTCTTCGGTCGCCCGGTGGCGCCGTCGATGTTCTTCACCGCGGCCGGCATCAGCCGGTTCATCGAATCGACGATCAGGATCGGCGGCGGCACGGTAGCGATCAGTCGCAGCGGTCACGAGAACGCCGCCCGCAACAACCGGCGTTTGCTGGCCGGCCGGTTCGGTTACCTGATCACCCGGCATCTAGCACACGCACCGGCCCCGCTGCGGCGCAGCGTCCTCACCGAGCTGGCCGCGGAGTTCCCCGGCGAGTTCGCCGCCACCCAGGCCAGCCGGTTCCGGTCGGCCACCGACATCTCGGTCACGAACTCGCTGTACCACTACTACGCGCTGCTAACCGGCCGCGCGGTACCGCACGAGTCAGCACGCGCCTGCTACGTCGACACGACCAGCCAGGCCGGCCTGAGCTTGCTCGCTGGACTGTCGGCCCGGCGCGATGCCGACTTCTTCTGCCTTAACGACGGCAGCGAGCCGCAAGGCGACGAAACCTACCGCGCCGCGACCGTGCTGAACTTCCTCGCCGGCTACTTCCCGTGTCCGGCTCCATGGGAGCTGGCTACGACCGCTCAGCGCGACGAGCTGCAGGATATGTCGAGCTTCGCGGCGTAGCCGTTACGCGCTCACTGGCGGGTGCTGGCGTCGGAAACCGCGGGGTCGACATGGCGGGGAACCCCCGGGGCGTCCGGGATGACGATTCCGGCCTGTTCAAGCCGCGCCCGCGCCTGCTGCGGCGTGACCGCCTCACCGACAGTGGGACCGCTGTCGATCGGGACCACCGAGTGCGTCACCGTGTCGGGGTAGACGTTCACCAGGCTGAAAGCCTGGGCGGCGTCACGGCCACGGGTGCCCTCCTGTTCGAACGCCAGGTCCTGGGTGTAGCAGGTCGACGAGGCCACCGAGACCGGGATACCAGCGAACGTGCCGAACGACGAGTAGTGCATGTGACCGGCCAGGATGGCACGCACGTCTGTGTCCGCCAGCACCCTGGCGAGCCGGTGTTGGTCGCGCAGCTCGACCGCGACGGCAAGGTCAGCCACGGTCGGCAGCGGAGGGTGGTGCATGGCGAGAACCGTCCCGAACGGGGCGGGGGCGCCCAGCACCTCGGCGAGCCATGCCAGCTGCGCATCGGTCACCTCGCCGTAGTGGCGACCGGGCACGCTCGTGTCAAGCGACACGATCCGCAGTCCGTCGAAGAGGAACACCCGGTCCACAGGATCCCCTGAAGCGGGATCGCCGAGAAGATGCTGCCGCATCGCCGCGCGGTCGTCATGATTGCCCATGACCCACACGACCTCGCACCCCAGCCGGGCCGCGAACGGCTCGACCAGGGCCCGCAGCTTCCGGTAGGCGGCCGGCTCGCCCGCGTCCACGAGGTCGCCGGTGAAGACCAGTGCCGACGGGGTGATCCGCGCCGCCTCGATACACCCGAGCAGCCGCTGCAGCCGGGCATCGGCGTCAACCGCTCCGTACAGGGGCTCGTCGCCGGCGATCAGGTGCGTGTCGGAAAGATGGAGCAGGACATGATCCGGTCGCGGGTATTCCGCGATCCTCAGTGTCGGCACCGGACGGTGACCTCCCCGGCTCGTAACACCGTTCGTCACTACCGCAAACAAGCATGCGGCATGAAGGCTACCCGGACGTAAGTATTCGGAAGTCCTGTGATCGGGCATGGCGACTGGCGGCGTGACCGGGGACTGTAACTTTAACTTGACAGATCCGTGGCTACGCGCTCGTGCCGTAACGAGGGCTGATCACCAAGCGTTATTACCTGCGACAGTCCTTGAGCGCCGATCGCCGAATATTTGGCTGTCCGTCAAGAGCGCAGGCGCCATTGAGCGACGCGCAGATCGAACAATTATGGTTGTCGCGATCGTGCGTACCTAGCGACTAATCGATGGTCGTTCACACCAGACCGCAGCGAAGGGACAGTTCTGGAGCGGGTTACGGTCAGCTGTCACCGACTCTGACGGCCGCCCTGCCGACCGTCTACCGCCGCTGGGGCAGCAAGCGTGAGCTGATCAGGCAGGCGCTGACTGGTGCCGCCGCCGCGCTGGCCGCCGCCCGGGCCGGCGTCTTCCGGACGCAGCCTGACAGCGCGGCTAGTCGGCCCGCGCATCCGGGCCGCGAACACTGGGGAGATCGGCGGGAATACTGAGGCTGCCGGGAGCCTTACACCTCCCGGCGGTTGATAGCAGCCGTCATCGCGGGCAAGAAGCCCCGCACGGTCGCTTGTGTGAGCTATCCGGTATCTGGTCAGGGCATCCGCTCTCGTCTGGCACCAGGGATGCATGACGTGACCCCCCGGACTTACTGATGGAGTTCACGCATGCCGCAAAACCCCCGCTCTCGCTACCCGTCGTCTTCAACGCAGCGCCGCCAGGCACCGGGCCGCCCGCAGCAGCGCCGCCAGGAACCGCGCCGCGATGCGAGCTCCGCGCTCGACGCGGCGCTC
>DASXDG010000016.1:0-14758 GCA_036490795.1 Streptosporangiaceae bacterium | reverse complement strand
CGGTGACCGGGCTTGGGGGTGGGGTTTGGCTGACCGGCTGGTGGTGGACCTGGGCGGGGATGGCCGGGCCGGCATTCTGGTGTGGCCGGATGGGGGGCTGCCGGAGCAGGTGTCGCGGCCGGCTGGACGAGGCCCACGACTGGTACCGCAGCTCCCTCACCATCAACGAAGAACTCGGCGACCGCCCCCGCATGGCGAGCAGCTACGCGCAGCTCGGCCATCTCGCCGAGGCCAGGGCACAGGCTCCGCTGGCACTGCAGTGGAACATCCGGTGCGTCACCTTGTTCGACCAGTTCCCCAGCCCGCTGACCGGAACCGGGCCAGCAGCCCTGGCCAGGCTCACTCGCCAGCTCGGCATCCCAGCCCTGGAAACAGCCTGGCAGCAGATCACCGGCCAGCCCCTGCCGCAGGCCGTACGCGACCACATCACCAGCCACCACGACGATCAGCCTGGAGGAACACCGTGACCGACCCGGCCGCAAACGCAGCCCGGTCCGCCGCCGCGATCCTCGCCCCCGACCTCGGCCCGGACCTGCCCGCCGAGGTCGAGGCCGCCCTGGCCGCCCGCGACACCCGCCAGCGCCCGGACCGGTACCTGGACCCGGTCTCGCTCGCCACCCTGATCGTGACCATCGCCGCCCTCGCCTGGACCATCTACAACGACCAGCGCACCCGCACCCCCGACCCGCCACCCAGCTCCATCGCACGCCAGGTCCGCATCACCCTCCGCGACCAGGACACCCCCCTGCCCCCCGGCACCGAGCACATCACCGAAGTGGTCGCCACCGAGATCACCCGCCAGGCCAGGCCGCCCGGGTAGCCAGGCTCAGAACGCTCCAGGCGCCCGCGAAGATCGCGCTGTTCCTGTTGGGCAACCCCATCTATGCGCTCGTCCTACTCACCTGCATCGTGTGGCTGATCGCCAGGCGGCGGCAGCGGCGTTCCGGTGCGCGGCCACCGCGGCTGCCCGCACCGGGTGCGGGCAGCCAGCCGTCCCGGTACCCGCCCCCAACCAGCCCCGGCGGCGAGCTTCCGCCAGCCGGCTCAGCCAGTTTCGGGGGACGGTGCTGGACGACGACCTGACCGGCCACAGCTCGATCCGGGGACACTGGCTCACCTAGACGCAGCAACGGAGGACGACGCCGCGTAACGCAGGCCCGCCACCGGTGTGGCGTATTGAGCATCGCCGCCCGGTCACATACCGTGCCATGCATGTGGCCATCGCTTTCCTACGATCAGTGGCGCGCGACCTGCGACACGCTGCACGCGCACACCCAGGTCCTGGGCAAGCTAGCAGCGAACCTCGCCCCGCCCGAGCCGCAGCTCCAGCACGCCGCGCTGCGCTTGACGGCGCGCGGCTGGGAGACCGCCCCGCTGCCCGCGCCGAACGGCGACGGTGTCGTCGTGGTCGCCCTGGACCTGCGCAATCACGCGGCGCTGATCGAGCACAGCGACGGCCTGACCCATGAGGTACCGCTCACACCGGACCGGCCGGTCGGCGAGGTCACCCGCGAGATCCTGGCGGCCGTGGGACCGGTCACGATGGACATGACACCGCAGGAAGTCGCCTGGACGGTGCCGCTGGACGAGGACACCGAGCACGCGACCTACGACATCGAGCAGGTCACGACGTACTTCGCGATGGCGACGAGGGCCGCACGCGTGCTGACCGAGTACCGGGCGCCGTTCCGCGGCCGGTCCACCCCGGTCAACGCCTGGTGGGGATCGTTCGACCTGGCGGTGAGCCTGTTCTCCGGCCTGCCCGCCTCGCCCCCGTCGGGTGACTTCATCATGCGCAACGCGATGGACGCGCAGGAGGTGGCCGTCGGCTGGTGGCCGGGCGACGCCCGCTACCCGAACCCGGCGTTCTACGCCTACGCGCATCCGTCCAGTGAGGGACTGGCCGGCACCGACCGCTGGAACGCGACTCTTGGCGAGTTCGTGCTGGACTGGGACGAGGTCGTGGCCTCCGCCGACCCGCACGCGACGGCAGTGACGTTCGCCCGGGACAAGTTCCGTCACGCCTGCCTCGTCTGCGGCTGGGACAGGCAGCTCGCCGCCAGCGCCGACGGCACTCCCCCGCCGGTCAACTAGCGGGCGGCGCGACCAGCACCGGAGCCGAGGGCAACGTCACCGACACCGACGTACCGGGCGGAATCGAGGCCGCGACCGTACTCGGCTTGTCCACCCGGATCCTCACGTCACCGGACAGCAGCACGCCGAGCCGCGTCACCGACCCGAGGAACGTCCGCGTGGTCACGATCCCGTTCCCGTTCTCGGTCACGTCGACGATCAGCCCTTCCGGCCGCACGAGCACGTCGACCATCGAAGAACCGGCCACGGATGACGACGAGCCCTTGACCGGTACCACGACGTCCAGCACCCGCACCGCCTCCGGGCTTTCGAGCACTCCGGGAATCCGGTTCATCACGCCGACGAATTCGGCCACGAACGCGGTCGCCGGGCGCGCGTACAGCTCGTCGGGGGCGTCGATCTGCTCAAGCTGGCCCTTGTTCATGACGCCGACCCGGTCGGCCATGGACAGTGCCTCCTCCTGGTCGTGGGTGACGAACAACGTGGTGGTGCCCAGCCGCTGCTGCAGTGTCCTGATCTGCTCGCGCAACTGCAGCCGCACCTTGGCGTCGAGGGCGGACAGCGGCTCGTCGAGCAGCAGCACACGCGGTTCGATGGCCAGCGCCCTGGCCAGCGCGACGCGTTGCTGCTGGCCGCCGGAGAGCTGGTGCGGGTACTGCTTGGCCTGGGCGGACAGGCCGACCATGTCCAGCAGTTCGGCGGCGCGCTGACGCCGTTCGGTGCCCCCGATCTTGCGCATGCGCAGGCCGAACGCCACGTTGTCCAGCGCCGGCATGTTCGGGAACAGGCTGTAGCTCTGGAACACCATGCCCATGCCCCGCTTGGCCGCGGGAATCCTGGAGATGTCGGTGCCGTCGATCAGCACCGCTCCGGCGTCGGGGAAGTCGAAGCCGGCCACCAGCCGCAGCGCGGTCGTCTTGCCGCAGCCGGACGGCCCGAGCAGGGCGACCAGTTCGCCGGGCGCGATGTTCAGCGACAGCCCGTCCAGCGCCCGCACCGTGCCGAACCTGCGGGTGAGCCCGTCCAGCCGCACGCTCGCTCCGCCGGACGCGCCGCCGGCGGACAGGGACGACGCCGCGGTACCAGTCTGCGGAGTAGTTTCCATTGTCATTTCTATCCCCGGTTGTCTTGGCGGGCCACAGTGAACAGGCTGACCTGGCGGCCGGTACGGCGTCCGCGGCGGGTGCCGGCGACCGTGATGATCAGCAGCACGAGCCAGGTGATGAACAGCGCGAACACCGACCCGGCGACGGTGACCGTGGCGCTGGACTGGTCGTTGGTCACCAGCCACACCGGGAACGTGGTGTACAGGGCGAGGCTGGAGATGGTGTATTCGCCGAGCACCATGGCGACGGTGAGCACGGTCGCGGCGAGCAGCGCGGTGGTCAGGTTGGGCAGGACGACCTGGGTGAGGGTGCGCGTCCAGCCGGCGCCGAGTGAGCTGGACGCCTCGGTGATCGTCTTCAGGTCAAGCGCGCGCAGCCCGGCGTCGATCGTCCGGTAGGCGAACGGCATGGCGAGTACCACGTACTCGAGCGCCAGGATGTAGGGCGTGTTCTTGAGCGAGGCGGGCGCGACCTGCAGCAGCCCGGTGGCCAGCACCACCGGCGGGATCACGATCGGCAAGATCGTCAGGCTCTCCAGCAGGCGGCGCAGCCCGGGCAGCTTCAGATGCACATAGACGGTGGTGGGCAGCATCAGCGCCAGCGTGATCAGCGTCGTGATGATGGCCAGCCGGACCGACAGCCACAGCGCCGAGGTGAACCCCGACGCACCGATCAGGTCACCGTACGCCTTGATCCCGGCGAACCGGATGGCCGCGTACAGCGGCAGCAGGAAGTACATCCCGGCCACGATGAGGATCACCCACCGCCACAGTCCCGCTTTAAAGAGCGGGAACGAGCGGCGCGCTCCGGGCACCGGGTTAATCACCGGGCGGGTCACCGGAGCCATCGCGAGGCCCTCCTCTGCAAGATCACGTAGAACGCCATGGCGACCGCGATGATCAGCACCAGGCCCAGGCTCAGCGCCTTGCCGACGTTGACTTCACCGGCCAGGACGTTTCCGTTGATGAACGTGCCGATCTGGATCGAGGTCAGCGCAATGGTGCCGCTGGTCATCGCCTCCGCGGTCGCGTACGCGGACAGCGAGCTGCCGAACAGCAGCAGCAGGCAGCCCATGAACGTCGGCAGCAGCACCGGGCCGCCGACGTGCCGCCAGTACTGCAAGCTGGTGGCGCCCAGATTCTCCGCCGCTTCCCGCCACGACGTCCGCAGCCCTTCCAGGCCAGGCAGGATGACCAGGACCATCAGCGGGACCTGGAAGTACATGTAGACCAGCACGATGCCGCTGAGCGTGTACAGCTGTGAGCCGTCCCAGCTGTGCGGGAAGATGTCCTGGATCCAGCCGGTGAGCAGGCCGCCGCTGCCGAGCGAGGCGATGAACAGGAAGGCCAGCGGGACACCGCCGAAGTTCGCGAACACGCCGGAGGTGGTGATGACCAGCTGGCGCAGCACCGATCCGCGCTTGGCGGTGAAGATCGCGTACGCGATCAGCAAGCCGAAGATCGCGGGGAGTACCGACGCCCAGATCGACAGCGAGATGGATTCCCAGTACCCGTGCAGGTACACGCCGTGCGTGGCCATCTTGACGTTGCTGAGCGTGAAGGAGCCGTTGTCGGCGCGGAACGCCCCGATGATCACCGCGATCATCGGGATGAGCATGCCGAGCGCCAGGTATGCCGCGAACGGCACGACGCCGGCCACACGGCGCAGCCAGCGCACGACTTCGGTAACCGTGGACGCCGTGCCTGCCTGGTCGGCGGGCACGGGTCCGGCCCCGGAACCGGTGACCGGTTCCGGGGCCGTAGCCGTTTGATCCATGGGTTAGCCCACGCTAGACCACTGCTGGGCGACGATGGCCTCGGCCGCCGACTGCTGCGCGGTGGTCGCGAGCGTCGCCTGGTTGGTGACGGGCGGCAGCGCGGCGTTGGCCGCCTGGTTGACCGTCCCGGCCGAGATCAGCGACTGCAGCTCGATCGGCCGTGCCTCGCCCTCCAGCCAGAGGTTCTGGCCGGTGCTGGAGTACAGGTACTCCTCCCAGAGGCGGGCCGCGGCCGGGTTCGCCGCGTACTTGCTGACCGCCTGGTCGTAGTAGGCCGCATAGGACGCGTCGGACGGGATGACGATCTTGAAGCCAGGCACGTCCGGCGTGACCTCGGAGGCCAGCAGGTAGTCCCACCAGACCAGGATCGGGGTCTGGCCGGACTGGACGGTGGTGGCGCTGCCAGTGACCGGCACGAAGTTGCCGACCTGGTGCAGCTGCTTGAAGAAGGAGATGCCGGGGGCGATGTTGCTCAGCGAGCCGCCGTTGGCGAGCGCGGCCGCGTACACCGCGGAGAACGCCGCGCTGGCCTCAGTCGGGTTGCCGTTGATGGCGACCTGGTTCTTGTACATCGGGTTCAGCAGCGACTTGAGCGAGGTCGGCGCGACCTTCACCTTCGCCGGGTTGTAGCCGATCGCGATGTAGCCGCCGTAGTCGGCGTACCAGTCGCCGTTGGTGTCCTTGGCGTCAGCCGGGATGTTGGCCCAGGTCGCGACCTTGTACGGGGCCCAGTCACCGGACTGGTCGCCCTTCACCGCGAACGCGGTGCCCACGTCGACCACGTCCGGCGCGCGGCTCTGACCCTTGGTCTGGGCGATGGCGTTCAGCTCGTCCTGGCTGGAGCCGTCGGGGTTCTCGTCGTTGATCGCGATGCCGTACTTGGCAGTGAAGTCCTTCATGATGGTGCCGTAGTTGGCCCAGTTGTCGGGCAGCGTGATGACGTTGAGGTGGCCTTCCTTCTTGGCCGCCGCCACCAGCGCGTTCATGCCGCCACACGCCGAAAGACTGGCGCAGGTCGCGTCGTTGATGCTGCTCGAACCGCTCGTACCGGCACTGCTCGCCGCGGTGGAGCTCGATGAGCTGGCGCAGGCCGCGGTCATCAGCACGGAGGCGGTAACCGCGGCACCAGCCGCGATCACGTGTCGTGCGCGCAAGGTATTCCCTCCCAGGCTGCTCCCGCCGTTTCCAGGGGGGCGAGCAAGAATTGTTGGCTAGACAAGTTGAGATCATGACGAGCCAAGTTAAACGAGAGGTGTCCAGCGCGGAACCGCACAGCGACTCTTGCGGGGCAAGTTGGCGTCTTTGGTCACAAAGAGGTTTACACCCCAGCGAAACAGCCGTCAGAGCAGGTGAGCCGCTTACAGCAGGTGAGCCGCTTACAGCAGGTGAGCACTGCGCAGGTCGAGCTGGCGCAGCACCTCGTCCGCGGCCGCCGGATCCATGCCCGGCTCGGTCCGCGCGGCCAGGACGGCGCCACGGGCGGCGGCCAGCATCTGCGCGTAGACCTCGTCCACTTGCTCGATCATGGTCAGCCTGGCCTGCAGTCGCTGACGGTAGTCGGGGTCTTCCCCGTCGCTGCCTGGCGTGCCGCCCAGCATGGCGATCATCCCCTGCTGCCGCCTGCGCAAGATGTCGCTCGCCTCGGCCGGCAGGTCGTCGGCCGCGTCGAGTTCGCGCAGCCTGGCCAGCGCCGCCTTCCCCGCGCGCTTGGCCAGCGCGTGGATGGACTCGTCCCACTGGTCCGGGTCGCCGCGCACGCCGAGGCGTGCGACGAGCCACGGCAGCGTGAGCCCCGGCAGCACCAGCGTCACCACGATGATCCCGAACGTGATCAGCAGCAGTTCACCGCGGTCCGGCGTCAACGAGGGCAGCGCCAGCGCGAGCGCGATCGTGGCCAGCCCGCGCATCCCGCACCAGGCGACCACCAGGTCCTCACGGGAGTTGTGCGTGGTCTCGGTCAGCCGCGGCGTGTGCCGCACCAGCGGGCCGCTGAGCAGCATCCAGACCAGCCGCACGCCGACGATCACCGCGCTGATCGCCAGCGCGGGCAGTATGTTGCCGGCCACGTTGACACCGGTGTCGAGCACGTCCCGCAACTCCAGCCCGATCAGGCCGAACGCCACACCGGTGATCAGCATCTCCAGCGTGTCCCAGAACGCCCCGCCGCTCAGCCGGTCCGCCACGCCCGCGTCGTCGTCCCCGCTGCGGCCCAGATAGAGCGCGGCGGCGAGCACCGCGAGCACGCCGGACGCGTCCACCGCGGATGCCACCAGGTAGCAGACGAACGGCACGATCAGTGTCAGGCCGCTGCGGGCGGTGGCCTCGCTGATCAGCCCGCGCAGCCGCCCGGTGATCCAGGCGACGGCGACGCCGAGGGCCGTACCGACAGCGGCCTCGTAGCAGAACCTGGGCACGACCTCCCACACGGCGAGGTGCTTGCCGGTGATGAACTGCACGGCCAGCCCGTACACGACCAGGGCGGTCGCGTCGTTGCACAGTCCCTCGGCCTGCAGCAGCGTGAGCAGCCGCCGGGGCAGCCCGATCGGCCCGGCGACCGCCTCCGCAGCGACCGGGTCCGGCGGCGCGGCGAGGGCGCCGAGCGCGATCGCGGCGGCGACGCTCACGCCCGCCACCACGGCCTGCGCGACGAACGCGACCGCGGCGATGGTGACCAGCACGAGCACCAGCGACAACGCGACGATCGAGCGGCGCAGCTCCCACAGCTTGCGCCAGGAGGTCCGCTGCGCGGCGGCGAAGATCAGCGGCGGCAGGAACAGCGGCAAGATGAGGTTCGGGTCGATGCGCAGCCGGGGAAGTCCCGGCACCAGCGCGAGCGCCGCGCCGACGATGAGCACCAGGACCGGGTACGGCCGGCTGAACCGTTCACCGACGCCGACGAGCAGCACAGTCGCCAGCATCATGCCGAGGACGACCCCCATCGCCCCCACCGCGCTATGAGTCACGCTACGTATTGTCCACGCATAACCCGTCCTAGCTCGGGAAGTGGGCGCGGGTGGCGCCAGAGAATAGTACCGAGGCACTCGAAGCGATGACCGCCGAGGAGAGTCCCCTCCTCGACCCCGTACAGGAAGCGGTCGAGGAGGCGGAGCATACCGAGGGCCTGGGCAAGCCGGGACCCGCCATGAACCGGCGCTCCCCGTTCTTCATCGGGATGATGGGCGCGGCCGGCGTCGCGATCACCTACGGTCTGGTGGAGCTGGTGATCAGGGCCCGCTCGGTGCTGATCCTGATCGGGCTCGCCCTGTTCATCGCGGCCGGCCTGGACCAGGCCGTGCAGTGGCTGACCCGGCACCGGTTTCCCCGGTGGGCGGCGGTCCTGACGGTGATTGCGGCGATGATCGCCATCTTGGCCGGCTTCCTGGCCGCGGCCGTCCCGCCGCTGGCCTCCCAGACCACGGCGCTGGTGCACGAGATGCCGCACTACATGCACGAGCTGCAGGACCACAATTCCGAACTCGGCAAGCTGAACATCAAGTACCACGTGCAGCAGCGCATCACCAGCTTGATCAGCAGCAAGGGCAGTTCGCTGATCGGCGGCGTGCTCGGTGCGGGGGAACTGGTGCTGAGCACCGCCTCGTCGATCGTGCTGGTGCTCGTGCTCTGCGTGTACTTCCTGGCCAGCATGCCGAAGACCAAGTTGTTCGCGTACCGGCTGGTCCCGCACTCCCGCCGGCCCAGGGTCATCCTGATCGGCGACGAGATCCTCGCCAAGGTCGGCGCCTTCATGCTGGGCAACGTCATCACGTCGCTGATCGCCGGGCTGGGCACCTTCTTCTGGATGCTCGCCTTCGGCATCCCCTACCCGGTGCTGCTGGCTCTGCTGGTGGCTCTGCTCGACCTCGTCCCGGTCATCGGCTCCACGGTCGGCGGCGTGATCGTGACGCTGGTCGCGCTGACCATCTCCCTTCCCGTGGCGCTCGGCACGCTGGCGTTCTACATCGCGTACCGGCTGGCCGAGGACTACCTGATCGTGCCCAGGGTGATCGGCCGTACCGTCCGCGTTCCCGCCGTCGTCAGCATGGTCGCCGTCCTGGTCGGTGGCGTGCTGCTCGGCATCATCGGAGCGCTGGTCGCCATCCCGGTGGCCGCCTCCCTGCTGCTGGTGCTGCAGGAAGTCACCTTCCGCCGCCAGGACGAGAGCTAGCGCCAGATCTGCTAGCCCCAGATTTCGGCGGCGGTCTCCACGATCAGCCGCAGCTTGGCGACCTGCTCGTCGTGGGTGAGCGAGTTGCCCTCCACCGTGGACGAGAACCCGCACTGGCCGGACAGGCAGAGCTGGTCCAGCGGCACGTACTTGGACGCCTCTTCGATCCGCCGCTTCAGCGTGTCCCTGGATTCGAGTTCTGGCCGCTTGGTGGTGACCAGCCCGAGCACGACCATCTTCCCCTCAGGCACGAAACGCAGTGGTTCGAACCCGCCGGACCGCTCGTCGTCGAACTCGAGGAAGAAGCCGTCCACGTCCAGTTCGGAGAACAGCGCCTCGGCGACGAAGTCGTAGCCGCCCGACGCCGCCCAGGACGAGCGGAAGTTGCCGCGGCACATGTGCGTGGTGATCGCCATGCCGTCGGGCCGGTCCTTGACCGCCGCGTTGATCTGCTTGATGTAGCGCAGGTGCAGGTGGTCGGCGTCCTCGCCGCGCTCGGCGATCTCCGCCCGCTGCGCCGGGTCGTTCAGGTAGGCCAGCGACGTGTCGTCGAACTGCAGGTAGGTGCAGCCCAGTTCGCCGAGCCGCCGCACCTGATCCGCGTACGTGGCGGCCAGGTCGGACCAGAACTGCTCGATGTCCGGGTACACGTCCTCGTCGATCGAGGCAGGCCCGCCCCGGTAGTGCACCATGTTCGGCGACGGGATGGTCTGCTTGGCCACGGCGCTGGTGACGTGGTCCCTGACGAACGCGAAGTCGTCGCCGAAAATCGTGTAGTCGAGGTGAAGTTCGCCGTCGATGTGCAGCGCGGCCGGCGTCCACTCGATCGTGCCCGACGGGTTCCTGAACTTCACGGCCAGGTTCCCCGGCGCCTTGGACACGCCGCCGAGCGCGTAGATGAAGTCCATGTGCCAGGTAGCCCGGCGGAACTCCCCGTCGGTCGCGGACTGCAGGCCGGCGTCCTCCTGCATCTTGATCGCCTTGACGATCTCCTCGTCCTCGATCGTCCGCAGTTCGGCAGCGGTGATCGAACCCTGGGCGAAGTCGTCGCGGGCGTCGTGCAGCCGCGCGGGCCGCAGCAGGCTCCCCACGTGGTCGGCACGGAACGGCGGACTGGTGCGGCGAGCCATAGCGCCTGCTTTCTCCCGGGAAACCTACGGAAGTTTTCCTATCATAACGAGCCGTGGTGCTTCCGCTGCTCAACGGTAACCATCGCGCGTCCCGTCCCCTCCCTGTGGCCAGTATCCGCCCGTTCCTCACTCACTGCGATGAAAGCGAACAAAAACGATATGTCGACTCGTCCACGATCCTGACTCTTCCGTAGCAGCGTGATAGAGGTAACACCACAGTCAGTTATGACTTATGTCGCTCTTGCTTGCCTTGCGCAACTACTGATGACTATGTTCTGGGCATGACCCTGGGAAAGCCCGCGCGAATCGCCGCACTGCTTGCTGTTCTGTTTACGGCTGCCGCGTGCAGCAGCAGCTCGTCTAGTTCAAGCCCGCCGGCAGCGACCTCATCGGCCTCATCGACGGCCAATGCCAAACCGGCCGGGTCGGTGAGCCTCGCCGACGCGTCGTCGCTGTCGTACCTCAACGACCACGTGATAGGCCCGGCGTTCAAGGCCGCCGACGGCTTGGGCTACACCAGCCAGGCCGACAGCTCGGGGGCGCTGGAGACCGACATCGCCTCGGGGGAGATTCACCCGGGGGTGTTCGAGAGCGTCGGCGGCGACAACATCACTCCGCTCGAGCCGAAGTTCACCAGCTGGTACATCCAGTACGCTGGCACTTCGATGGTTCTCGCGTACAACCCCAAGAGCAAGTACGCCAGCGAGTTCAAGGCGTTCGCTGACGGCTCCAAGCCGCTGTCCGGGCTGTTCACGCTGCTCCAGACGCCGGGACTCAAGCTCGGCCGCACCGACCCGAACATCGACCCGCAGGGCCGCGACTTCATCTTCATGCTCGAGCTGGCCCAGAAGTACTACCACCTGCCCTCGGACACGGTGGCCAAGATCTTGGGCACGTCGGACTTCGGCTCCGCGTCGTCCTCGGAGATCTACGCCGAGTCCTCGCTCGACTCGACGCTCGAGTCGGGACAGCTGGACGCGTCCAGCGCGTTCATCACCCAGGCCGTCGAGCTGCACCTGGACTACATCCCGTTGCCCGCCAACATCAACCTGGGCAGCGCGGCGCTGGCCTCGTACTACAAGGCCAACTCGGCGGTGACCATCACCGGCAACGTGACCAAGCACGGTGACCCGCAGGTCATCGACATCACCGCCATCGGCACGCCGACCCCGGCCGACATCGCGTTCATCAAGTACACGCTGTCCTCGGAAGGCCTCGCCGAATACAAGACCGGCGGCTTCACGATGATCACCCCGACCGCGTTCGGGTCCAAGTTGCCGCCGGCCATAGCGAGCGCGCTTGGCACCTAACACCGGCTTTTCTGCTAAGTCGGTCGTCCCGCGGCAGGCCGCCTCCACCCGAGGCGGCCTGCCGCGCGCGCGGTCCGTGCCGGCGATCGTATCGGTGCTCGGCGCAGCGGTGATCTGGATCGCGCTGCTCGGCCCGGTCATCACGCTGCTATTCCACCTGTCCTGGGGGTCGATCCGCAGTTCGCTCGCCGCGCCGGGTGCGTGGGATCCGCTGCTCACCTCGGTGGAGTCCGGGCTGGTGACGCTCGGCGTGCTGCTGCTCGTGTGCACGCCGCTGGCGTGGATGCTAGCCCGCGGCAGACTGCCGTTCCCGCGCGTGTGGGAGGCCGGCGTGCTGTGCAGCCTGCTGCTCCCCCCGCTGGTGATCGGCCTGCTGCTGGTGTTCATGGTGGGTCCGTACACCTGGATCGGCTCGCTGCTGGCCGGCCTGCACCAGTCCGGCACCAACACGTTCCTCGCGCTGGTCATCGCCGAGGTCTACGAATCCGCGCCCTACTACGTGCTCGGCGCGCAGGCCGCGTTCGAGTCGGTGCCGGCACGGCTCGAGCAGCAGGGGTCGCTGCTCGGCGACCGGCCCGCGCGGGTGTTCCGGCGGGTCACGCTGCCGCTGGCCGCGCCGGGCCTGGCCATGTCGCTGGCCGTCGCCTGGGCGCGGGCGATGGGCGCGTTCGGCGCGGTGGTGATCATCGCGTACCACCCCACCGGGATACCGTTGCAGATCTTCACCACGCTGCAGGAGACCGGACTGGCGACCGCGCTGCCGTTCGCCCTGGTCCTGCTCGTGGTCGCGTTGCCCCTCCCGCTGGCCGCCTACATCTGGAGCGCACGTGCTGGCCGCCGACGTCGAGGTTGACCGCCGCGAGTTCACCGTCCGGGTCGCGCTTGAGGTGGCGCCGGGAGAGCGGGTCGCGCTGTTCGGGCCGTCAGGGGCGGGGAAGACGACGATCCTCGAGGTGATCGCGGGCCTGGTCCCGGTCAAGCGCGGGTCGGTCTCGCTGGCCGGACGGCCGCTGGACGGCGTCCCCCCGTGGCGGCGGCGGGTCGGCCTGCTGCGCCAGGACCCCGGGCTGTTCCCGCACCTGTCCGTCCGGCAGAACCTGCTGTACGCGTCGTCGGCGTCGGCCGGCGAGCTTGACCCGCTCGCGCGGGTGCTCGGCATCGACGGCTTGCTCGGTGCCATGCCCGCCCGGCTGTCCGGCGGCCAGGCGCACCGGGTCGCGCTCGGCCGCCTGCTGCTCGCGCACTGCGACGCGCTGCTGCTCGACGAGCCGTACTCCGGACTCGACGCGGGGCTGCGCCGGACGCTGACCGCGCTGGTCGGCTCGCTGGTCGCGGCGCGTTCGGTGCCGGCCGTGCTGGTCGCGCACGAACTGCCCGACGCCCAGGCGTTCGCGGACCGGCTGCTCGTGCTCGACCGTGGCTCGGTGCTGCAGTCGGGCACCCCGTCCGAGGTCGTGCTGCGCCCCGCCTCACGCCGGGTCGCCGAACTGGTCGGCTACCTCGGCTTCGTTCCCGCCGAGGGCCGCGGCCTGGCCGGCGTGCACCCGGACCGGGTGATCCCCGGCGCCGAGCCGTCCCGCGGGCTGGTCGTGGACGGCGTGGTGGAGTCACACCGGCCCGCTGGCGCCGTGTGGGAGGCCGACGTGCGCGCGGGCGGCGCGCTGATCACCTGCCGCCTCGCGGATGAGCCGACCGGACCGGTGACGATCACGATCCTGGACCCGCCCTACTTCGACGCGTCCGGCACCCTCATCCCGGACAACGCGCCGCGGACCGCTCCCTGACGCCACGCCGCCGCGGACCGCTCCAAGATCGTTTGCGTGTTTAGGTAGTGGTAGCGACCTAAACACGCAAACGATCTTCACAACCGGCGTCGCGCGCCCGCTGCCTATCGGACACGCGCTGCTGGCCCTGCTCAGCGAGGGTCCGGAGTACGGGTTGCAGCTGCGCGAGGAATTCGAGGCCGGGACCGGAGAGGTCTGGCCGCTGAACATCGGGCAGGTGTACACCACCGTGCAACGGCTGGCCACCTGGCTGCGTACTCCCCCGGACATGTCCGCGCCGCCGCGCGACGAGCTGGTCATCAAGGTGCTGGTGGCGCTGCGGCTGCCGGGCACCGATGTGCGTGAGGTGATCCAGGCGCACCGCCGGTATCTGGTGGAGCTCATGCAGCAGCGGACCCGGATCAAGGAGGCGCAGGCCGAGCGGGTCGGGCAGCCCCTGCAGTGAGCTCTACCCGCTGGAATACGGGGCTATCGCCGCAGTGCGGGGTGGTCGGCGACGACGGTACACGCACCCGGCTCGACCTCGGTGTAGCCGGCGTCCCGCACGACAGGCAGCCCGCTGGCGACCAGCTCCGCCCATCGTGATGGCGGCGCGGTGCGCACCGCCAGGTCGAAGCCATCGGCCTGCCATCGCGTGCGAGCCGGATCGTCCAGCTGCCACCAGGCGAGCTGCGCGGCGTGGCCAGCCTGCGCCATCGCCTTGCCCGCGGTCATCTCCACGCCAGGGTTGAGCCACAGCACGGGACGGCCCGGGTCAGGTTCGGCCGGCTCCTTCTCGTCGTCGGACAGTTCGGTGCCGGACACCTGCAGCTTGGCCAGGTCCGGCGGCCAGTCGTCGACCGGCACCGGCGCGAACACGCGCACCTGCGCGGTGCCGTGCTCGACCGTGACGCCGGGCAGCGCCGCCGCCCGGTCCCATCCGGCGCCGCGCGCCCTGCGCACGACCTTGCGGATCCGGCCGTCCTCCCAGGCGCGGAACGCACCGGTCCATTCGCCGTCCACGGTGCGCGGGTCGGTCAGGAAGACGAGCACCGCGCGGGCCGCGGCTTCCAGCGCGTCCGTACGATGTGGCGGTGCCGCGCGTTCCACCCGGATGACCAGCGGCAGTGCGAACTGAGGCACCTCGTCGCGGTGCGCGGCCGCGTCCGGGCCTGTTCCATCCGTACTCACCCGTCACAGCATCTCACCGTCGCGGCTGGCGCTCTCCGCCAGGGTTCCATCGTCGGGCTCTATCGTCGGGCTCTATCGTCGGGCTCTATCGTCGGGGAGTGACCGGAACCCTGACCCTCGCCTCGCTGAACGTCCTGGGCGTACCGCGCCCGGGGGGTGCGCCCATGACCCGGCGCTACGCGGCGATCGGTGCCGGGCTCGAGGACGGCGACGCCGACGTGG
>DASXDG010000015.1:0-12183 GCA_036490795.1 Streptosporangiaceae bacterium | reverse complement strand
CGCGTGGCGTTCCGGAATTCCGGAACGCCACGCGCACGATACCCCCAGCCCCGACAACGCTGACCGGTTTGGGCGCTTTGTCCGCGCCGTAAGCCGCCCCGCGCGCCCCGCGCCCCGCGCGCCCCGCGCCCCCGTGCGCCCCGCGCAGGGCCCGCCGCCGCGCGCCCGCGCCGCCGCCCCGTGCCGCGTGTGCACGGCCCCCCCGCGCCCCCGCGCAGGGCCGGGCACGCGGGCCGGGCACGCGGGGCGGATCAGTTGCGTGAGATGGACCGTAGGGCGCGTTCCTTCTCGAAGTCGAGGGCGCGGCTGGGTGCGGGGGCGAGCCGGCCGAGGCGGCGGGCCAGGTCCGCGACGGACGCGCGCACGGACGGCTCGGCGAGTATCCGCAGCCCGAACGCCAGCGCGGCGGGGCTGATGTCGTACCGCTTCTCGAGGTCAAGCTCGGCGGCCACCGCGGCGATATCTGTCTCGCTGAACTGCCGGTGCGCCGGTCCAAGCCGACCTGCACCGCCGGAGAGCCGGCCGCCGGATCGCCACCTGAAAACGTCGCGGAGGGGCGGCAGCAGGCCCAGTTCCTCCCGGTATCGGAGCATGCGAGGTGAGGTGCCGAGCCGGCTCGCGGCCTCCGTGATGCGCATTCTGACAATTTTACGTCAAGAATGCCGCTTAGACCGTGCATTCAGCCGCCGAACTCCCGTACCGTAGGCGTGAACGGGGCCACCACACGTTGTTCTTAGGGAGACAGAATGACCGCCGATTTCCAGGTCGCGGACCTCAACCTTGCCGCCTTCGGCCGCAAGGAGATCCAGCTGGCCGAGCACGAGATGCCGGGCCTGATGGCGGTCCGGGAGGAGTACGCGGCCAGCCAGCCGCTGCGGGGCGCACGGATCACCGGAAGCCTGCATATGACCATCCAGACCGCGGTGCTGATCGAGACGCTCACCGCGATCGGCGCGCAGGTGCGCTGGGCGAGCTGCAACATCTTCTCCACCCAGGACCACGCCGCCGCGGCCATCGCCGTCGGCCCTAACGGCACGCCAGACGCACCAGGCGGCGTCCCGGTCTTCGCCTGGAAGGGCGAGACGCTGGAGGAGTACTGGGACTGCACCGAGCGGGCACTGACCTGGCCGGACGGCGAAGGCCCGAACATGATCCTGGACGATGGCGGCGACGCGACGCTTATCGTGCACAAGGGCGCCGAGTACGAGCAGGCCGGCGCGGTGCCGTCGGCGGACGAAGAGGACCCGGAGGAGTGGCGGATCATCCTGGACCGGATTCGCGGATCGTTCGGCAAGTGGACCGGAATCGCGAAGAACGTCAAGGGCGTGACCGAGGAGACCACCACCGGTGTGCACCGGCTGTACGAGATGGCCAAGGCCGGCACGCTGCTGTTCCCGGCGATCAACGTGAACGACTCGGTGACCAAGTCCAAGTTCGACAACAAGTACGGTGTCCGGCACTCGCTGATCGACGGCATCAACCGCGGCACCGACGTGCTGATCGGCGGCAAGGTCGCGGTCGTCTGCGGCTATGGTGACGTGGGCAAGGGCTGCGCGGAGAGCCTGCGCGGCCAGGGCGCCCGGGTTATCGTCACCGAGGTCGACCCGATCTGCGCGCTGCAGGCGGCGATGGACGGTTACCAGGTTGCCCGGCTCGAAGACGTGGTAGACAGCGCGGACATCTTCGTCACGGCCACTGGTAACCGCGACATCATCACCGCCGAAGACATGAGCAAGATGAAGCACCAGGCGATCGTCGGCAACATCGGGCACTTCGACAACGAGATCGACATGGCCGGGCTGGCCAAGTGGGCGGGAGTCCGCCGGGAGAATATCAAGCCGCAGGTGGACGAGTTCGTGTTCCCGGACGGGCACGGCGTCATCATCTTGTCCGAAGGCCGCCTGCTGAACCTCGGCAACGCTACCGGGCACCCGAGCTTCGTGATGTCCAACAGCTTCACCAACCAGGTCATCGCCCAGGTCGAGCTGTTCACCAAGACCGCCGACTACCCGATCGGCGTGTACGTGCTGCCCAAGCACCTGGACGAGAAGGTGGCGCGGCTGCACCTGGACGCGCTCGGCGTGCAGCTCAGCACGCTGACCAAGGAGCAGGCGGACTACATCGGCGTGCCCGTCGAGGGCCCGTACAAGCCGGAGCAGTACCGTTACTGACCTCATCGAAGCGGCCATGGCCCGCATCCAGTATGCGGAGCGGGCCATGCCGCTCATGTCCGGGCTGCGCCGGCGATTCGTGAGCGAGCGGCCGTTCGACGGGCTGAGCATCGCCGCCTGTCTGCACGTAACGGCGGAGACGGCGGTGCTGGTCCGGTCGCTGCGGGCGGGCGGCGCCCGGGTGTCGCTGGCCGCGTCCAACCCGCTGTCCACCCAGGATGACATCGCGCAAGCCCTGCAGAGCGACGGCATCGACGTGCACGCCCGGGCGGGCGTGGACCGCAAGACGTACTACCAGCACATCGCCGCTGCCCTGAATGATGGCGCCGACCTGATCGTGGACGACGGCGGCGACCTGGTGAGCACGGTGCACACGACCGGCACGCCAGGCGTCCGCGGCGGGTGCGAGTCGACCACCACCGGCGTGATCCGGTTGCGCCGGATGGCGGCCGACGGCGCGCTGGCCTTCCCTATGATCGCGGCGAACGACACCCCGGCCAAGCGGATGCTGGACAACGTCTGCGGCACCGGCCAGTCGGTGATCGACGGCATCTTGCGTGCCACGAACACGCTGCTGGCCGGGAAGACCGTGGTGATCGCCGGGTTCGGCGCGTGCGGCGCGGGCATCGCCGCGCGCGCGGCCGGGCTTGGGTCGCGGGTCATCGTCACCGAGGTGGATCCGGTGCGGGCGCTCGACGCCTCGCTGCGCGGGTTCCCGGTGCTGCCGATGGCCGAGGCGGCGCCCGTCGGCGAGGTGTTCATCAGCGCCACCGGGTCGGTGGACGTCATCGGCGCGGAGCACGTCGCGGTCATGCGCGACGGGGCGATCCTCGCCAATGCGGGCCACTTCGACGCGGAGATCGATGTGCGTGCGCTGGAAACCGCGGCAGTCGCCGTCCACAGCGACGCACGGCCGCACGTGGACGCCTACGAGCTGGCGGACGGGCGCAGGCTGCTGCTGCTCGCCGAGGGCCGTGTGGTCAACCTGGTCGCGGCCGAGGGACATCCGCCCGAGGTGATGGACCTGGCATTCGGCATCCTGGCGCTGTCACTGGCCTGGCTGGCGACGAACGCCGGGAAGCTGTGCGCCGACGTGCACCCGGTACCGCCCGAACTGGACGCCGAGGCCGCGGGCCTCACGCTGGCCGCCATGGGTGTCAGGATCGACACGCTCACCGAAGCCCAGCGCGAATACCTAGATTCCTGGCGGATCGGCTCCTAGCCAGTCCGGTTGATCGCGGCCGCGACGGCAGGGCCCTCCCGGAAGATCCAGACATCGGCGCGCGGCATCTTGTCCTTGACGCCCTCTTCCCCCCGCCAGCGGCGGGACGGACGGTATCGCCCGACGCGGACGATCGCCTGCGTCGCGCTGTCACCTATGAGCGGAATCTCCTGTTGTCCCACAAGCCGCTAGCGTGCGCGGTGCGCACAGTACGCTTCTCTCGCTGTTACACAAAGTAATCGGGGGGAGTCAGCCGGTGGAAACCGCGCCTGAGATCAGGCCAGAGTCGGCCGACGGGGCGCAGCCGTCGCCGGACCCAACCAACGAGGGTTATCAGCCCACGCTGAGCAACCGCCAGGTGCAGATGATCGCGATCGGCGGTGCGATCGGTGTCGGCCTGTTCTACGGCACCGGGGAGAAGATCGCGCAAGCCGGGCCGGGACTGGTGCTGGCGTTCGTGGTGGCCGGCGTGGTGGCGTTCTTCGTGCTGCGCGCGATGGGCGAGCTGGTGCTGCACCGCACCACAGCGGGCAGCTTCGTCGAGTATGCCCGCGAGTTCATCGGCCCCTGGGCCGGCTATACGTGCGGCTGGATGTACTGGCTGAACTGGGCGGCGACCGGTGTCGCCGAACTCACCGCGATCGGCGTGTACGTGAAGTACTGGGCGCCGGCGATGCCGCAGTGGCTCAGCGCGCTGATCGCGCTCGGCGTGCTGCTGGCGGTGAACCTGGTCAGCGTCCGGCTGTTCGGCGAGCTGGAGTTCTGGTTCGCCACGCTGAAGGTGATCGCGATCGTCTCGTTCCTGCTCGTCGGGGTGGGCCTGGTCCTGGCCGTGGCCGGCATCGGCGACACGCACGCCTCGGTCGCGAACCTGACCAATCACGGCGGGTTCTTCCCCAAGGGCTTCCCGATCGTGCTGATGTCGCTGCAGTCGGTCGTGTTCGCCTACGCCGGCACTGAGATGGTCGGCGTCGCTGCGGGGGAGACCAAGCAGCCGCACAAGGTGATCCCGCGCGCGATCAACGGGGTGATCTGGCGGATCGCGCTGTTCTACTGCGGATCGGTGCTGCTGCTGGTGATGGTGCTCCCGTGGACCGACTACAGCGCGGGCGAGAGCCCGTTCGTGACGGTGTTCGCGCGGCTTGGGGTGCCGGGCGCGGCGAGCATCATGAACGCGGTCATCTTGACGGCGGCGTTGTCCGCGACGAACTCGGGCCTGTACTCGACCGGCCGCATCCTCCGCTCGCTCGCGTCCCGCGGCGAGGCCCCGAAGATCACCGGGCGGATGAACAAGCACCATGTGCCGTACGGCGGCATCATGCTCACCTGCACGTTCTACTTCCTTGGCGTGCTGCTGAACATCTTTGTCCCGCAGCGGGCGTTCGACATCGCGACGTCGCTGGCCTCGCTCGGCGTCCTCGCCACCTGGACGACCATCCTGGTCTGCCAGATGCGATTGCGTGCCAGGGCGCAGCGCGGTGACCTTGAGCGACCGTCGTACCGGATGCCCTGGTCGCCGGTCACCAACTGGGTGGCGCTCGCCGTTCTGGCGCTGGTGCTGGTGCTGATGCCGTTCGCGAACTCCGAACAGGCGATCGCGTTCGCCTGCCTGCCGTTCCTCGCCGCCGCGCTCTGGTACGGCTGGTACCGCATCCGCCGCAACGCCCGCAAGATCCCGGCCCCCCGCACGCCCGCGCCCTAAAGGAAGCCCAAAAGAAAGATCGTCCGCCGATTTGGGCCGTCATAGCGGCTCAAATCGGCGAACGATCATGGAACTAGTGCTGCTGGTCGGCCTCGGTCCGGGCGGCCTCGTCGGCGTCGCCCATGCGCTGCTGGGCGATCTGGACATCCTGGTCCACCTGGTCGCCCATCCGGCCGCCGGTCGCGTCGTTGATCGAGTCCCCGGCCTGCTGTGCGCCGGAGGACATCGTGTCCTTGGCCTGGCCCGCCACGTCGCCGATCTTGTCGCCGGCCTGGTCCGCCATGTCACCAGCCTTGTCCGCCATGTCACCAGCCTTGTCGGTCATGTCACCGATCTTGTCGCCAGCCTTGTCGGTCATGTCGCTGACCTTGTCGCCGAGGCCGCCGCCGCTGCCGTCACCGGGCATGTGGTCCTTGGCCTTGTCGGTCAGGTCGCCTGCCTGGTCCTTGGCCTTGCCGGCGATGTCGCCGACCCCGTCCTTGACCTTGTCGCCGATGTTGTCGGCGAGGTCACCGGCCTTGTCCATCAGGTCGCCGGCCTGCTTCTTGAAGCTGTCGAAAATGCCCATGATTCCCCCTGTCGGACCGATTGACGGGGGTTTGCTCCGGCATGGGAACGGGCCCCCGCCCTACGTCACGCTCTACCCAGGACAGGGACCCTCTAACATTTCGTATACGTACGGTTACTTTCTGGTGCGTGCCGCCGCCAGTTCGGGTGCCGAACCGGACATGGCGGCCCAGCTGGAGCTGGAGACCGCGCCGGAAACCGGTACCGAGCCGCCGCCCGCCACCGCGACGGTGAGAGGGCCGCTGCCAGCATCGGCGGTATCGCTGGAACCGCGGCCGGTCAGCGCCACCCAGCCGAGCAGCCCGATCGGGTACACGAAGTAGCCCCAGCGGGTCGCGGGCGCCAGGGTGAACATCACCGCGAGGCCGAGCGCGATGCGGAACGCGGCGCCGCGGGCGTCGACCGGCGGCCTGACGATCAGCGACACGGCGAATCCCAGCCCGGCGGCGGCCAGCAGGGCCACCGCGGCCATGTGCCCGGCGTTCCCGGTCACCGCCAGCAGGTGCCCGGGCAGCGGGCTCGCGGCGGGTGTCTTGTACTTGGTCAGGCCGAGCGGGAACAAGATGGTGTTCTGCACGAACGCGGTCGGGTCGGACAGGGCGGTTGGCGCCATCGCGACGCTCAGCCCGGCCGCGACGATGATCGCGACCCCGACAAAACGCCACATGGCCTTGATACCGTCCCTGGTAGCCATCAGCGCGGCGAAGATCGGGATGGCCGGCCACGCGGTGGACTTCATCGCCGACGCTATGCCCAGCGTCAATCCCGCCCACATCGCCCGCCGGCCAGGCCGGGCCGCCAGGGCGAGCGTGACCAGCAGCAGCGCGATAACCGGCGGGTCGGTGATGCCGACTGCCAGCGGGAACGCGATGACCGGGGAGGACGCGGCGAAAATCGTGGACAGCGCCACGTTGCGCGAGCACGGCTTACAGCTCAGATGCGGTGCCGCGAGCCAGAACGCCAGCGCGATCAGCGCCACGGACATCAGCGTCATCCAGATCCGCGGGTCGCCCATCACTCCGGTGGCGCCCCACGCCTTCGGCAACCCGAAGATTGCCATGAACGGCAGGTAGGGGTTGTAGGAGAGGAAGCCGTCGAACTGGCCCGGCGCGAGGTAGGGGGTGCCGGTGTGCAGCAGCAGGCTCGCGGCCCGCTGGATGACCTGGACCTCCGGTGTCGGCGAGACCCTGGTGGCCAGCCACATCAGCGGGGCGACGAAGGCGCCACCCGCGGACACCAGCAGCGGCACCACCAGCGGGATCCTGGTCTTCCTCGTTGCCCAGATCAGCAGCGTGGTGATCGAGTAGGCAACCGCAGCCCATACCGCCCAGGTCTGGTCCGCCCCGCCGCTGTAGATGGCGAGGGCGGTCGCGTACAGCGCGAAAGCCCCGCTCGCCGCCAGCGCGCGGTTCCTGGTGAGCCAATGCTCGTGGACTGACATATGGTCGATTTCTTCGTTGCCTACCTGCGTGCGTTCCACTGTGCGGTACCCGCCCGTCCACGCGATTAACCTGTTTAAGTCTATTTATCTATTACCATAGGTAAACTAAAGACTGCCCCCGGAAGCAGGTGGAATCAGCCTATCATCAGGCATTTCACCGAGATATATCGGTGGTGGCGGATTCGGGCCGGTACTAAGGAAGCTTCCAGTCGACGGGAGCGGCACCGCGCTGCTCAAGAAGCTGATTAGCCCGGCTGAACGGGCGTGAACCGAAAAACCCGCTTGCAGCCGAATACGGGCTCGGGTGCGCGGATTCGATGCATGGAACGCCGTCGAGCAAGGGCACCAGGGTCCGTGCGTCCCGGCCCCACAAGATCGCGACGAGGGGACCGCTCTGCTCATTCGACGGGCCGCGCGCGGCCAAGGCGCGGATCGCTTGCTCGGTGACCTCTTCCCAGCCCTTCCCGCGGTGCGAGCCAGGCTGCTTGGGCGCCACGGTGAGCACCCTGTTCAGCAGCAGCACGCCGCGCTCGGTCCACGGGGTGAGGTCACCGCAGGACGGCTCGGGGTGGCCGAGGTCTTCCGAGTACTCGCGGAAGATGTTGACCAGGCTCGGCGGCAGCCGCTTGACCTCTGGTGCCACCGAGAAGCTGAGCCCGACCGGGTGGCCGGGTGTGGGATACGGGTCCTGGCCGACGATCAGCACCCGCACCTCGCTGAACGGCTGCTTGAACGCCCGCAGCACATTCTCCCCGGCGGGGAGGTAACGTCGTCCGGCGGCGATCTCGGCCCGCAGGAACTCG
The DNA here is from genome assembly GCA_036490795.1 of Streptosporangiaceae bacterium. Taxonomy (GTDB): domain Bacteria; phylum Actinomycetota; class Actinomycetes; order Streptosporangiales; family Streptosporangiaceae; genus JAFARZ01. The sequence goes on along the minus strand of DASXDG010000015.1, from coordinate 4,277 downwards.
CCCATGGTCGTGATCCGGTCCGCGACCGGCTCCAGCGCGTCGGCCCACCCGGGGTCGATGATGTTGCGTAGGGGCTCCGCCATGGAGAGCAACTCTAGTCTTATTCATAACTGACAGTGGTGCTTCCTCCGCCTCCCAGCCGCTGCGCCCTTTTGTGAGGGCCGCTGGAGCCGGTCGTTCTGACGTGCTCGCTGTCACAACGATGCGGTCAGCATGACGCGTCCCTGGCGCCTAGCTGGCGAGCACGGCGCTCGGCGAGCACGGCGGAAAGGAAGTCAGGCGCCGGGGTTCCCGGCGGCGGTGGCGGCGACACCCGCGCCGCGACATCGGCCGCGAGCCGCTCGCCGAGCTGGTAGCGGGCCTGCGGGGTCAGCTCCCGGTACCGGCCCAGGTAGTCCCTGGCCGCGTTGGCCAGCGGATCGGGCAATGCGGACAGCTCGAGGGTGGACGCCCACCGGGCCAGCTGCGGCGGCATCGGGGACATCAGGGATATCGATGTGCCCTGATACCGGCCCTTCGGCAGCCGCTCCTGGATGACGAAGGTGCCGGCGAACAGGTCGCCGAGGCGTTTGCCCTTGGCCGACAGCAGCGATGTGATCAGCGCCGGCGAGCCGAACAGCATCCATATCTCCACCACCCCGGCCAGAGCGCGGACCAGGGACTGGCGGAACCGCTCAGGGCCGCCGTCGTCGCTGACCACACGCAGGCCCATGGCCAGCTTGCCCAGCGACTTGCCCCGGCTCAGCGTCTCGAAGATGACCGGGTAGCCGACGATCACCGCGATGGACGTGGTGAGCACGACCGCGGCTTCCGACGCCGCGTCCAGCCCGGCGGACAGGCCGATGGCCAGGTTCAGGATCGACAGCGCGGCCAGCTGGACCAGGAGGTCGATGACGATCGCGACCATGCGGCTGGGGAAACGGGCGACGGGAACGTCGATGACCACGGCTTCGCCGCTGACCACCTCGTCCATGCGCCCAAATCTAACCTGCCGATGGCGCCATCGGCGCATCGATCGTTTACCCTGCTCGGCGTGGACGCAGACATCTTCGCGGCGGCACACCAGGCCGAATGGGCCAGGCTGGACGCGCTGATCAGGCGTCGCGGGAAACTGTCCGGCGAAGAGATAGACGAGCTGGTCTGGCTGTACCAGCGCGCCGCCACCCACCTGTCGATCGTCAGGTCCTCAGCCGCGGATGCCCGGCTCACCGCGGAGCTGTCCAGCCGGGTCGCCCGCGCTCGCGCCGCCGTGACTGGCGCGCACGCCCCGGCCTGGCGCCAGGTCGGCAGGTTCTTCGCGGTGAGCTTCCCGGCTCAGGCCTACCGGCTGCGCTGGTGGTGGTTCGGCGCCGCGGCCGGGTCGGTCATCCTCGCCGTCATTTCCGCCGCGTGGATCGCCAGGTCACCGGCGGTGCAGGCGAGCCTGCTGCCGCCCGCCCAGGCCAGGCAGCTGGTCCAGCACGGATTCCGCGGCTACTACTCCCAGTACGCGGCCACCTCGTTCGCCTTCAAGGTGTGGACGAACAACCTGTGGGTGGCGGCCCTGTCGCTGATCTCCGGCATCTTGCTGGGCATCCCCACCATCGCGGTACTGATCGAGAACGCGCTGAACGTGGGCGTGGACGCCGGGTTCATGATCGGGCACGGCCGGGGCACGGAGTTCTTCGCGCTTATCCTCCCGCACGGCATGCTCGAGCTGTCCGCCGTCTTCCTGGCCGCCGCGGCCGGCCTGCGGCTCGGCTGGACGATCATCGACCCGGGCCCGCGCAGCAGAACCGTCGCGCTGGCCGAAGAGGGCAGGTCCACGGTCACGGTAGCCCTCGGCGCGATCGTCGCCCTGGCTGTGTCCGGTGTCATCGAGGCGTTCGTCACGCCCGCACCGCTGCCCACCTGGGCCAGGATCGTCATCGGCGCGGCAGCCGAGCTGACGTTCCTCAGCTACCTCTTCGTCCTCGGCCACCGCGCCGCCCGCACCGGCGAAACGCCCGACATAGAACAGGCCCCCGACACCCTCCCCGTAGCCGCCTAACCCGCCCCGCCGCCCCATCGCCCCCATTTGGGCTACACCTGTTTTGGTAGGGTGCGCCGATTTTCGGGGGCGAAATGCCCCGATATGCCCGACCGAAGATACCAAAACAAGTGCAGCCTTACGGATGTGTCGGGAGTGGGGTCACCGATCCGGAGCGTAGAAACCGGTCAGCAGCGGCAGCAGCGTCTCGGGCTGGTTCAGCACTCCGTGGTCCTGCCCGTCCAGCGTGACGTAGCGCGCGCCGGGGATGGCGCCGGCGACGGCGCGGGCCGCGGCCGGCAGCCACTGCGGGCTCTGCCCGCCGCCGATGGCGAGCACCGGGACGGAGATCGTGGCGAACCGCCCGGCGGGCAGGACCAGTCCGGGGCCGCCCAGCGCGACGTCGTAGGGCAGCGTGTGCGCCAGGCCGGTGAACCAGTCCCACATCGCGCCGGCCCGCATGCCCGCGACCATCTCCGGCGGGACGGCGGCTGCCTGGGTCAAGAACGCCTCGACGGCCTCATCCCGCTGCCCGGCCTGGGCCAGCGCGGCGATCCGGTCCGCCAGGCCGGCCGCCGGCCTGGGCCGCCAGCCGTTGGCCACGCTCTCGTCGGTGACGTAAGACGGCTCGTAGACGGCGACCTTTCCGACGGGCAGGCCGCGCTGGGTGGCCTCTAGCGCCAGGACGGCACCGGACGAATGCCCGAACAGGTCAGCAGTGCCAGTGCCTTGGCGGCGGCCAGCGGCCTGCATCACCGCGGCGAGATCCTCTATTTCCCGGTCCGCTCCGTCGCCGGTCCAGGCCCCGGTCTGGCCGCTGGCGCCGCGGCCGCGGCGATCATAGGTCACGACTGTCATGTGCGGCGCGAGCGCGGCGGCGAGCGCCGCCACGGTGCTCCGGTCGTTGAACGCGCCGCCGATCGCGATGACCGGGCGGCCCTCGCCGGTCGTCTCGATCGCGATCGTGGTGCCGTCGGCGGAGGTAACGGTTTCCATTGCTGGCTCCTGTCCTGGGTAGGTTCCCTTCACCTGTAGGTCGGAGCCGTCCCGGCGCCTTCTACATCGCCTTCGCGCGGGCCGCGAGATAATTGCGTTCCGGTCTGCTCGCGGTCACCGCGCCGCCGTCGCTGGTGGCGTTCGGTTCGCTACAGCTGGCCCGCGGCCTTGAGATCAAGGTACGCGTCGGCGAGTGCGGGCGGCAGCCGGTCCGGCGGCGCGTCCACCACGGTGACCCCCTGCCGCCTGAGCCTGGCCGCCAGCAGCGACCGGCCCGCCAGCGCCCGCTCGGCGGCCGCAGCCGCGTACACGGCGCTGGCCTCGTTCCGTCCCGAAGCCAGCTCGTCCAGCCGGGGGTCGGCGACCGAGCCGAGCACGACCAGGTGCCTGGACGTCAGCAGTGGAAGGCGGGGCAGCAGCCCGTCGCCGAGAGCGGCCGGGTTCAGGTCGGTGAGCAGCACGATCAGGCAACGCTGCCGGGCCTGCGCCAAGATCGCGCTGACCATGGCGGCGCTGTCCAGCTCGACCAGCTCGGCGTCGAGCGGTGCCATCGCGGCGGCGACCGCGCGGAGCGTGTCGTTGCGCGGCGCTCCGCTCACCCGTGCCCGCGGACGCTGGTCGAAGGCGAGCAGGTCGATCCGGTCACCGGCCTTGCCGGCCAGCGCGGTGAGCAACAGCGCCGCGTCCATCGAGCTGTCCAGCCTGGGCGTGTCACCAACCCGGCCCGCCGAGGTCCGGCCGGTGTCGAGCACGACGACGATGCGGCGGTCGCGTTCCGGCCGCCAGGTGCGGACGAGTACCTCCTGCCGGCGGGCGGTGCCGCGCCAGTCGATCGACCGCACGTCGTCGCCAGGCACGTACTCGCGCAGCGAGTCGAACTCGCTGCCCTGCCCCCTGATCAGTGACCGGTGCATGCCGTCGAGCTCGCGCAGCCTGCTCAGCTTCTCCGGCAGGTGCCGCCGGCTGTGGAAGGGCGGCAGCACCCGCACCGTCCACGGCACCGGGTGCCTGCCCTGCCTGGCGGCGAGGCCGAGCGGGCCGCCAGAACGCACGGTCACGCTCGCCGCGGCGCGGTCGCCCCTGCGGGTGGGGGTGAGCGAGGTGGTGACCGCCGCCTGCCCGTCGCCCGGGATCCGGCTGCTCACCGACCGGGGCCGTGCACCCGCGCTCGGCGGCCACCCGTCGCGGATCAGTCCGCGCAGCACCCGCCGCCCGGGGTTCGCGATGGTCAGCGTCACCTCGGCGGTCTCGCCGAGCCGCACCGACGTGGCAC
>DASXDG010000014.1:0-11437 GCA_036490795.1 Streptosporangiaceae bacterium | reverse complement strand
TGTCTCCTGGATCGCACGCCGGGCGCCGAGTGGCTGCCGAGAGCCCTTCTGAACGCGTGGTGTGCGATCCATCAAGACCGGGAGGGGAATCATGTCCGAACAGCCGCTACTAGTCCGAACGCCGGAACCGGTGATCATCCGCGCGCCTCGAAAGCCGCCCCCTGATCTGGCGACGCTGGCGCGCATACGTGACGCTCTTGTGAGGCTGTCATGCCAGAACTGACCGGGGTAAGTACCTCCGAGCTCTATTCGTGGCAGTCGGGCATAGCGCTCGTTCGCGCCATGGCCAGCCGCCTTGACGGCGACCCCCCGCCAGAGGTTGCCGCGTGGCTTAACGAGTATGAGGCGATCGTTTCGGGCGAGATCGGACAGCGATCGCGATGAGCATTCCCAAAGCTCCCCCGCACCCGCTAGACGGACTGGCCACGTGGCAACTCCGTGACTACCGCGCCGCGCTCGAATCCGCCCTGCCCGGCGCTCCGCGAGATTCAGCCGACCGGACGGTCATTGAGAAGCGGCTAGCCGAAGTGACCGCCGAACAGAAAGAGCGGACCAACGTCTTCATGCGGGAACCGTACGCTGCCGCCTACCGGAGGTTCGCTGACCAATGAACCGCCTCGCGTATGGCCTGCGCCGTGCGCGCCTGGAGTACGGACTGAACATGTCGGAGATGGCCGCCATCCTCGGCGTGCACGTCGCCACGGTCAGCCGGATCGAGTCGGGCGAACGGCTGGGGAACCGCTGGGTACCGGAGGCGGTCGCGGCCAGGATCGGGATACCGGTCAGGGAGCTACTCCGGCCGTGCCCGCGCTGCCATTACGTCCCGCCATCGGGTTACCAGTGCCTGCGGTGCGGGTGCGCCAGACAAAGCCAGAAGGAGAGTTGATGTGACCGAGGACCCGCGACGGTACATGCAGGTAGCCAGCGCGCTACGTGAGCGGATCAAGGACGGCGACCTCAAGCCCGGAAATCCGGTTCCGTCGATCAAGACGATCTGCCGGGAAGCGGGAGTATCCCGGCAGACAGCGGGCAAAGCAATCCGCCTGCTGGTTACAGACGGCCTAGTAACCCGCGTTACGGGCCTGGGGTACTACGTCCTCTAGTCCCCTACGCGCGCCGCTCAGTGGCCGTAGCGCACGCGGGGTTGAGTCCTCCCCATCCATCGCGCTCCCCGCCGTAGGACAAGACAACCCCCGCTTGGTAGCTTGGCCGCCACCTAGCGGGGGTTGTCTCTAGTCCTGGGGTTAGCTAGCCCGTGCGGTGACGCTCGACTCTTGAAGCGCGAAGTACACGTTGCCGTCCCTGAGTTCGGCGCCGACGATCCTCGCGCCCGATACCCGAAGGGCGCCGAGCACCGATGTCTCGCTCTCGTGCATGACGGCTCGCCGACCGCCATCATCCACCTCGAAGTCCAGCCCATCACTTGCATGGCGGACCCCTGTCAACGTCCTTGCTCTATGGTCGCGGTTCCACCAGACTTGCTCAAGGACTCCACCGATGATCCAGGCTTCCGCCACCTCGGCAAGCGTGTAATAGACGTCTCCGCTCCTTACCTCCACGCTGGCCAGCTTCGCGCCAGTAACCCGGATGGCGCTAAATGCCTGATCCTGCCGTCGACGAACCGGACGCCTGCGACACGTGATGCGTTCAAGATCTCTCGCGCTGGACGGTGAACTTCTATCACCGATCCCCCTTCACCACATTGTGTGACCCAGCTCACAATACTACCGGTAGCGGACTGGTGTCGCGTCCCCGCCCTCTGGCAGTCTTGGATGAATCAGTCTGTCCAGACCGGGAAGCCAGAACGCCACGCGCACCATGATTGCCGCGCCACCGTCCGGCTTCCGCTTTGCCGCAGATACCCCCATGCCAGAATGGTCAAGCGGCCGGCACATCGCTCGCGGGACTGGCTATGCGTCGAGGACCTGGCCGGGCCGGAACACGACGGGCGGGTCGCTGCTCCACGGGAAGTTAATCCACCGGCCGGTGCGCCGCCACACGTAGTCGCATTTGATCACCGACCGCGGTTTCTCGTAGATGACCACCGAACGCACCGCGTCGACCTGGTCCTTGATGAACTCGTAGACGAGCTCGATCGTCTTCCCGGAATCCGCGACGTCGTCGGCGATCAGCACCTTCTTAGCGGAGAAGTCCACCGCCTGCGGTACCGGCGGCAACATCACCGGCATATCCAGGGTGGAGCCGATGCCGTCGTAGAACACCACGTTCATCACGTGCAGGTTCTTCACCGACAACGCGTAGCCCAGCGCCCCGGCGACGAACAGGCCGCCGCGCGCGATGGACAGGATGAGATCCGGCTCGAACCCGTCGGCGGCGACCATACGCGCCAGGTCGCGCGACGCCTCGCCGAACCCCTGCCAGGTGAGATTCTCCCGCTCCTCGCTCACATGGATACGGTAACGGCTGGCGGTCGTGCACGCTGCCCACGTGCATGACCCGGACGGTCGCGGCGGAAAGCTCGTAGAGCACCCGGTAGCGTTCCACCCGCAGCCGCCGGAACTCCGTGTCGCCGAGGGCGGTGCTGTTCCCCGGGCGCGGCTCGGTGCGCAGGGCCGCGACGGCGTTCGCGATCAGCGTCGCGCCTTCCGGATCGTTTTCCCGCAATGTCCGGAATGCCGCCATCGCCCCAGGCAGCCAGACGATCGCTAGGTCATGGCTCAAGTGACGCCATGAAGACGTCATGCGGCACACCCGCCTCGCCGCGGGCCTGCACGGCCTCGCACAGGGCGATGTCCCGGCCATCGTGAAGCTCGTCGAACTCGGCGACGGTCACCCCGGCGGCGCGGTACTCACTCAGCTCCATTCCGCCACCCTAACGGCGCGGGCCGTCATCCCGCCGGTACGACACGCTCAGTTATCACCCGCGGCGGGTGAGCGGCTCGCCGCCCGGCCTGGGCATACCCATCAGACCCGGCAATCCGCGATCTGGACGGAGACTCACCATGTCAGTCGCACCCAAGGGCGCTACCCCGGCGACGGTGTCGATGAACCGGGAGGCGGCGGCCAGGTATGACATGGAGGACCGCGCCGATTTCGGCGACGCGGACCGGGGCCTGATCGCCGGCTTTCCCGACCGCAAGCTCCTGCACGCCGACGGCAGCCTCATGTTCGACCTCGGCAAGCTCGACTACATCACCGACGGCGCGCCCGCACCGGACACGGTGAACCCGAGCCTGTGGCGCCAGTCGCAGCTGATCCGCCGCGGCGGCCTGTACAAGGTCACCGACGGGCTGTATCAGGTCCGCAACAACGACATCGCCAACCTGACCATCGTCGAGGGCGACCGCGGGCTGGTGGTCATCGACTGCTCCGCCACCGTCGAAGCCGCCGTCCAGGGCATGGACCTGTTCCGCGCGCACGTCAGCGATAAGCCGGTCGTGGCGGTGATCTACACGCACACCCACATCGACCACTACGGCGGCGTCAAGGGCGTGGTGGACGCCGCGGACGTGGCTTCGGGGAAGGTGCCGATCATCGCGCCCGGCACGATCGCCTCGTTCGACAAGTACGCCATCGGCGAGAACGTGGTGGCGGGCAACGCGATGTCACGGCGGGCTTCCTACGCGTTCGGCAGCCTGCTCGACCTGAACCCCAACGCGATGATCACCTGCGGCATCGGCGTGCTCAGCGTCCCCGGCCCCACGATCTCCTATATCTCGCCGACCGACGGGATCACCGAGACCGGCGCGGTCCGCGAGCTGGCCGGGCTGACCTTCGAGTTCCTCTACGCGCCGGACACCGAGGCGCCCGAGGAGATGCACATCTGGATCCCCGAGCTCAAGGCGCTGACCTGCGCCGAGAATGCCAATCATTGTCTGCATAACATCCAGACGCTGCGCGGTGCCCGCACCAGGGACGCCCGCAACTTCGCCCGCTACCTCGATGAGACGCTGCAGCGCTGGGGCGACGACGCCGAGGTGCACTACGGGCCGCACACCTGGCCGGTGTGGGGGAACGCGCACCTGGTCACGTTCATCGAGTCGCAGCGGGACACCTACAAGTACATCCACGACCAGGCGCTCCGCCTGGCCAACAAGGGCTACACGCCGCTGGAGGCGGCCGAGTTGATCGAGCTGCCCGACGAACTAGGCCGCAAGTGGCACAACCGCGGCTATCACGGCACGTTGCACCACGACGTGCGCGCCGTCTACACCAAGGAACTCGGCATGTGGGACGGTGACCCGGTATCACTGCACCCGCATCCGCCGGTCGAGGCGGCGCATCGCTATGTCGACCTCATCGGGGCGGAGCAGATCATGACCGAAGGCCGGCGCGCCATGGACGCGGGCGACTACCGGTGGGCGGCCGAGATCACGCACAAGCTCGTCTTCGCCCAGCCGTCGAACCAGGCCGCGCGCGAGTTGCAGGCGGACGCGTACGAGCAGATGGGCTATCAGGCCGAAGGCCCGCAGTGGCGCGGCATCTTCCTCACCGCCGCCAAGGAACTCCGCGACGGCGTGCAGCCGGCCAGGTTCGCCACGGCCAGCCCGGACACGATCCTGGCCATGCCGATCGACATCTTGTTTGACTTCGCCGCCGTGCACGTCATCGGCGAGAAGGCGGCCAAGGTCGACCTGCACATCGACTACACCTTCACCGACCTGAACCAGACCTGGAGCGTCCGGATCCGGCACGGCGTGCTGAACGCCAGGCTCGGCACCGCCGGGAACGGCCCGACTGGGAACGGCCCGACTGGGAACGGCACGGCGCCATTGACCGTCAGCGGCCCCAAAGCGGCACTGGTCGGCGCCGTCCTCAACCCGGCCGCCGCGGCCAAGCTCGCGCGGGCGGGTCAGCTCACCCTGGACGGCGACGCCTCGGTGCTGGAAACGCTGGCCGGGCTGATGGACGAGTTCGATCCGGACTTCGCGATCGTCACTCCGTAGCGCGGAGCGCGGCCGGCAGCAGTTCGGCGGGGAAGTTCTGGTAGGCGACGGGGACCAGCCAGCGCCGGATGGCCGCGGTGCCGACCGAGGTGAAGGCCGGCGCGGTGGTGGCCGGGTAGGGGCCGCCATGCTGCTGTGCCGCGACGACGGCGACACCGGTCGGCCAGCCGTCCACGATGATCCGTCCCGCGATCCGCTCGAGTACCGGGAGCAGTTCGCGCGCGAGCGTGAGGTCGCCGGCGCCGTCCAGGTGCACGCTGGCGGCCAGGTTGCCGGGCAGCGCGGCGAGCACCGGCAGCAGGTCCGCCACCGACGGATAGGTGACGATCACGGCGGCCGGACCGAACTGTTCCCTGGCCAGCGAACCGGTGAACTCCTTCAGTGCCACCGTGAACACCCGCGGCGTGGCGCCCCACGGGCCCTCCCCCGCCCGGCCGGCCGCCAGCTCAGCGACACCCGGCTGACCCGCCGTGAAAGCGACCGCGTCGCCGAACGCGGCGAAGATCCGGGCGGACAGCATCGGGCCGCCGGACGATTCCGCGACCGCGCCGGCGATGGCCGCCAGCAGGGCCGGGTCATCGGGCACGAACAGCAGGCCCGGGTTCGTGCAGAACTGCCCGGCGCCTTGGGTCAGAGAGGCCGCGTACCCGGTCGCGATCCGCCCGGCCCTGGCCGACGCGGCGCCCGGCAGCACGACGCCGGGGTTGACCGAGCCGAGTTCGCCGAAGAACGGGATCGGCACGTCCCGCTCCGCGCACACCTTGGCCAGCGCCAGCCCGCCCGCCGTCGATCCGGTGAACCCGGCCGCCGTGATCGCCGGGTGGCGCAGCAGCCGCAACCCGGCCTCGACGCCGTACCCGATGCCGAACGTCCCCGAAGGCGCGCCGGCCGAGTCGAGCGCGGCGCGGATGATGGCGGCGGTCACCACGGACGTACCCGGGTGCGCTTCGTGCGCCTTCACCACGACCGGGCAGCCGGCCGCCAGCGCCGACGCGGTGTCGCCGCCGGGCACCGAGAACGCGAACGGGAAGTTGGACGCGGCGAACACGGCCACGGGCCCGACCGGACGGTTCACCCGCCGGATATCGGGGGCGGCGCCCGCCGCCGGGCTCGCCACCGGGTCCAGGTACGAACCGTCTCGCAGCACGCCTGCGAACAGCCGCAGCTGTCCGCTCGCCCGCGCCACCTCGCCGGTGAGCCGCTCGTGGCCGAGCGCGGTTTCCGTGTCGGCGACCGCCACCAGGTCGGCGGTCCGCGCGTCGAGCGCGTCCGCCACGGTCTCCAGCGCCGCCGCCCGGTCCCCCGGCGTGCTCCCGGCCCACGCCGGGTACGCCGCCACCGCCGCGGCGACTGCCGCGTCTACCTCGTCACCGGTCGTCTCCGGCACCGGCGCGCCGGTGGGCTCGCCGGTTCGCGGGTTATATCCCTGGATCATCGTTGTCTCCTCTGGCGACCAGGCTAGTCAATTGCGCAATTGACACGCTCTAGCGAGGTCAATCACGTCATTGACCCACATAAATTGACCCACATAAAAGGGTTACTGGGGGTTGGGGTCCGGGTCGGGGGTGGAGCCGCGGCGGGCCAGGAAGCCGAAGTCGCAGCCCTCGTTGGCCTGGGTGATCTGTTCGGCGTACAGGGCACCGTAACCACGAGTGAACTTCGGCTCCGGTGCCTGCCACTGAGACCGGCGAAGCACCAGTTCTTGTTCTGAGATTTCAAGGGACAGCGAGCGCGCGGCGACGTCCAGCGTGATCAGGTCGCCGGTCCTGACCAGCGCGAGCGGGCCGCCGACGAAGCCCTCGGGCGCCACGTGCAGCACGCAGGCACCGTAGGACGTGCCGCTCATCCGCGCGTCTGAGATGCGCACCATGTCGCGCACTCCCTGGGCGAGCAGGTAATCGGGGATGGGCAGCATGCCGTACTCGGGCATGCCCGGGCCGCCCTTCGGCCCCGCGTTGCGCAGGACCAGCACCGAGTCGGCGGTCACGCCGAGCGACGGGTCGTTGATCCGCGCCTGCATGTCCGCGTACGAGTCGAACACGACGGCCGGGCCGGTGTGCTTGAGCAGGTGCTGCTCGGCGGCGATGTGCTTGATCACCGCGCCGTCGGGGCACAGGTTGCCGCGCAGCACAGCGACGCCGCCCTCGGCGGCCAGCGCGGTGTCCGGCGTCCTGATCACGTCGTCGTTGTACACCTCGACATCGGCGAGCTGGTCCTCCAGCGGACGCCCGGTGACCGTGATACGAGAAAGATGCAGCGCGCCAGGCACCCTGGCCAGCTGCGCCATCAGGGCACGGAGGCCGCCCGCGTAGTAGAAGTCCTCCATCAGGTACTCGCCGCTCGGCTTGATGTTGGCCAGCCACGGTACCCGCCGGGCGATCGCGTCGAAGTCGTCGAGCGACACGTCGACACCGGCTCGCCCGGCCATCGCGATCAAGTGGATGAACGCGTTCGTCGACCCGCCGAGGGCGAGCACGACCGCGATCGCGTCCTCGAACGCCTCGCGGGTCAGCACCACGGACGGGGTGAGGTCCTCCCAGACCATGCCGACGATCCGCCGGCCGCTGGCCGCGGCCATCCGGTAGTGCGCGGAGTCGACCGCGGGAATGGACGCCATGCCGGGCAGCGTCATGCCGAGCGCCTCGGCGACCGAGGTCATCGTGGACGCGGTGCCCATCGTCATGCAGTGCCCGGGCGAGCGGGCGATGCCGCACTCCAGGTCGGCCAGCTCGCACTCGCCGATCAGTCCGGCCCGCGCGTCGTCCCAGAACTTCCACTGGTCGGTGCCGCTGCCCACTCGCTGTCCGCGGTAGTGCCCGCTCAGCATCGGGCCCGCCGTCACGTAGATCGCGGGGATGCCCGCGCTCGCGGCGCCCATCAGCAGCGCCGGCGTGGTCTTGTCGCAGCCGCCCATCAGCACCGCGCCGTCCGCCGGGTAGGAACGCAGCAGTTCCTCGGTCTCCATCGACAGCAGGTTGCGGTACATCATCGGGGTCGGCTTCTGGAACGTCTCGCTGAGCGTGGCGACCGGGAACTCGACCGGAAAACCGCCGGCCTCGAGCACCCCGCGCTTGACCTGCTCGGCGCGCTGACGCAGGTGCATGTGGCACGGGTTCATCTCCGACCACGTGTTGAGAATCGCGATGAGCGGCTTGCCCAGGTGCTCTTCGGGGTCCACGCCAAGCTGCCGCATCCGCGACCGGTGGCCGAACGACCGCAGGCTCGACGCGGGGCCGGCCCCGAACCAGCGGAAACTGCGCAGCTCCTCCGGCGACTTCACGAGCCTAGCCCCCACGTGCGCAGGATGCCGGCGATCTCGGTCTTGATGGCCTGCGGCAACGCGCGGCTCGGCGGGCGGACGTCGGCCCGGCACCGGCCGAGCTGCGCCAGCGCCTCCTTGACCACGGCGACGTTGTCCGCCGAGGAGTTCGCCAGCCGCAGCTCCTCGAACCGGCGGACCTGCTCCCAGACCTTCATCGCGGCCTCGAAGTCGTTCGCGCGCAGTGAGTCGAGCAGTTCGCGGGACAGCAGCGGCGCGACGTTGGCCAGGCCGGAGGTGAACCCGCGGGCCCCCACCGCCCAGAACGCCGGCGCGGTCAGCTCGGCCGCGCCCGCCAGCCAGGTGAACCTGTCCAGGCCGGCGTCGCGGGCCACCTGGGCGAACACGGTCGCGTCGCGAAGGCCGTACTTAACGCCGATCACGTTGGGCGCCCGGTCGGCGAGCGCCGCGATCACGGCGCCGGTGATCCGCTCGTTCCTGATGTAGAGCACCACGCCGAGCTCGGGGACCGCGTTCGCGATCGCGGCGTGGTAGTCGACCCAGCCTTCGGCGGAGACGTACGGGTGCACCGGCTGGTGGATCATGATCATGGTCGCGCCTGCCCGCTGCGCGTGCCTGGCGGCCTCGGTGGCGGTGGCGATGTCGTGCCCGACGCCCGCCAGGACATTGGCGGCGCCGGCCTTCATCGCGGTGTCGGTCGCCGCACGCGCCTCGGCCTGGGTCAGCGCGTAGAACTCGCCGGTGTTGCCGTTCGGCGTGATGACGGTGATGCCCGAATCCACGAGCCGGCCGGTCAACGCGGCGTAGGTGTCCAGGTCGGGGGTGCCGTCCTCGTCGAACGGGGTGACCGGGACGACCACCGCGGTGGCAAGGGCGTCGCGGAGCTGGCTGAACGTGGTCATCGGGCCTCCGGTAGGTTGCGCTGGAAAAATGAGGAGATGTGCCGGCTGAGCAGGTCGGCGGCTTCGTCGGCGGCACCGTCCGAGGCGGCGCGCAGCATCGCGGCGTGCTCGGCCGCCTCGCACTCCCAGCTGGGGTTGCGCCGCCAGAACGCGACGCTGACCAGCGCGGTCTGGTCGCTCAGGTCGGCGAGCATGGCGATCAGCAGCGGATTGCCGCAGCCGGAGTAGAGGGCGGCGTGGAATTCGCGGTTGGCGAGGTTGCGCTCGACCAGGTCGGCCGCGGCGGCCGCGGCCTCGAGCGCCTGCTCGGCCTCGGCCCAGTCGTGGCCATTGGCAACGGACCGGCGCAGCGCCTCGGGCTCGAGCAGCAGCCGTACGTCGTACAGGTGCCGGGCCTGATCGGCGCCCACCACGCGGACGGTGGCGCCCTTGTACGGGCTCATCGTGACCAGGCCCGCCCCGGCCAGGGTCTTCAGCGCCTCACGGACCGGGGTCTTGGACACGCCGAGCCTGTCCGCGAGGTCGGTTTCCACCAGGGGCTGCCCCTGGGTCAGCTCGCCGGACAAGATCGCCCGCTTGATCGCGTCGAGCACCGCTTCCGTCCGGGACGGAAGCGCTCCGGCAGCCATGGCGAGCGTCCCCATATCACCGGATCATATCTCATATATGACTGCTCTTACCTATGACAGCTGAGGTGTTACGCTGGGGGCAGTATGTGGTTGCGTCTGGGGTTCCGGTGAGCTCGTCCGTCACAGCCGCCGTACTCGTCGCGGCCCTCGTCCACGCGATCTGGAACGCGATCGCGCACAGCATCAAGGACCAGCTGCTCGCCTTCGCGCTGATCGGCATAGGCGGCTTCGCGGTCGCGGTGCCGCTGGTCATCTTCTCGCCGCTGCCGCACCGGGACTGCTGGCCGTACCTGCTGGCCTCGGTGGCCATCCACGTGCTGTACAACCTGGGCCTGATGCGGGCATACCGGTACGGGGAGTTCAGCCAGGTCTACCCGCTCGCCCGCGGCACGTCACCGCTGGTGGTGACCATCCTCGCGGCGGCGTTCGTGCACGAGCGGCCCTCGCCGATCCAGATAGGCGGTGTCCTGGTGGTGAGCGCCGGGCTGGCGACGCTGGTGCTCGGCGGCAGGCGGCCGGGCCGCGCCGCGTTCCTGGCCGCCGTCGGCACCGGCCTGACCATCGCGGCGTACACCACCGTGGACGGCGTCGGCGTGCGCGCGTCAGGGACCTCGCTCGGCTACATCGGCTGGCTGATGCTGCTGGAAAGCCTCGGCGTCCCGTTGTGGGCGCTGATCATGCGGCGGTCCGTGCTCACCAGGCAGCCGCGCCGGATCATCGCGGCCGGCCTGGGCGCGGGCGCGCTCAGCGTACTCGCCTACGGCCTAGTGCTATGGGCGCAGACTCGCGGCGCGCTCGCGCCGATCGCGGCGCTGCGCGAGACCAGCGTGATCTTCGGCGCGATCATCGGCACGGTGGCGTTCAAGGAGCCGTTCGGCCGGACCAGGATCATCGCGACGGTCGTGGTGTCGGCGGGCATCATCTTGCTTAACGTGCCATGAGCAGGCGTGCGCCGAGCGCTACGGCCGCGAGCGCGACCACGGCGAACGTGCACACCCAGGCGCCCGCCCGCACCCCGGTCAGCCGGGCCAGCTGATCGGCGTCGCTCGTGCGCCGTCTGCGCCCGCGCAACTCCAAGACCGGACGGACGCCGCCGAGCAGCAGGAACCACGAGCACGCGTACGCGAACAGGGCCTGGACCACCGGCGTGCCCAGCCAGCTCACCGCCAGCACGCTGCCCGCGGCGACCACGACGGCCAGGATGCCGAACGCGTTGCGCACCATCAGCAACGTGGCCACGAGCAGGACAAGGGCCAGCCACAGCATCGCGGTCACCTGCCGGGACGCGAGCAGCCAGGCCGAACCCGCGCCCAGTAGCGGCGGCATGAGGTAACCGGCCGCCGCGGTGATCACCGCGCCAGGACCGGTGCGGCGGCCGCGCGAATACGTCTCCCCCGACGTGTCGGCGTGCAGCCTGATGCCCTCAAGGCGCCGGCCGGACAGCACCGAGGCGAGGGCGTGCCCGCCCTCGTGCGCGATCGTGATCACGTTCCTGGCCAGCCGCCACGCGTCGCTGCTGAGCACGATGAGCAGGGCCATGACACCGCTGACGGCCACCACCCACTCGGGCGTGACCGGCTGCTCGCTCCACACCGCGGCGGCCAGGTGCATGCCCACAGGGTAGCCCGGCCGGCGGTATCCTCCACCGCGATGGGTCACAGCCTGCTCCCCGACCTGACGCCGCTGCGGGCGTCACGGGGGTTCCGGCTGCTGTTCGCC
>DASXDG010000013.1:0-28697 GCA_036490795.1 Streptosporangiaceae bacterium | reverse complement strand
TGTGATAACTTCCGTCCGCTTATGTCTCAGGCTTGTCTCAGCCGACGCGGCAGCAGTAAGACAAAAGCCGCAAAACGATATGCTTCTGGGTCATGGCCATCCGGACGCTGGGCAGTCGGTATCTGCTCGATGAGCAGATCGGCCAGGGTGGCATGGGGGTCGTCTGGCGGGGCCGCGACAAGGTCCTCGGTACCGAGTACGCGATCAAGGTGTTGCGGCAGGAGTACGCGGCAGACGCCGACGCGGTAACCAGATTCGTCCGTGAGCGCACCGTGCTGATGAAGTTCCGCCACCCCGCGGTGGTGAGCGTGCACGACATGATCGTCGAGGGCGATCAGCTGGCTCTGGTGATGGATCTGGTCGTGGGCGGCGACCTGAACGGCTATCAGCGGCGCAGCGGCGGCAGGCTTTCCCCGGCAGAGACCGTACGGATCGGCGCGCAGATATGCGACGGGCTCGCCGCCGCGCACGCGGCGGGAATCGTGCACCGAGACCTGAAGCCCGCCAACGTGCTGCTCGACCGGGATCAGGTCCGGCTCGCTGACTTCGGTGTCGCCCGGATCGTCGGCGACCAGTCGGCCACCACGACCGGCACCGTGCTGGGTACAGCGGCCTACCTCGCACCGGAACTGCTGACCGGGAGCCAGCCATCACCGGCATGCGATATCTACGCGCTTGGCATCACGCTGTACGAGGTCCTCGCCGGGTTGCCGCCGTTCGGTGGTCATGTCGCGGCGATCATGCATCACCACCTGGAGACAGTGCCTGCCCGCCTTCCCGGGGTTCCCGACCCGCTCTGGAACCTGATCAGCGCGTGCCTGGCCAAGCAGCCGGAACAGCGCCCTACCGCTGAGGCGCTGGCCAGTTCGCTGCGTACGCCTGCGTTGCAGGGTGCCCTCTCGGCACCCGCGCCGGCTACCGCGATGCAAGGTGTGATCAGCACGTCCGCGCGGCCTCAGCCGCCGGCGGCGATCGCACTCGTCACCCCGCCGCCTGCCGACCCGAACCTGCCCAGGGTCACGTCTCTGCAGCCGGCATCGCCGCTCAGCCCGTTCCCGGCCGGGTTCGGCCCCGCGCCTTCAGGGCCGCCCGCTGGTCCCGCTTCCGGCAGCGCTGCACCGCAGAACCTGGTAGGGCCGGGCTCTTTTGCTCCGGCACCGTTCGCCCGCGGCGCGGCACCCGCCGCTCCTGGTGCCGCGCCTGCCGGTGATGGCGTGCTGCCAGTCGGCTGGGCGCCCGGTGCCTGGTCGTCCGGCGACGCCCCGCCTACCAGCCAGCCGCCTACCAGCCAGCCGCCTACCAGCCAGCCGCCTACCAGCCAGCCGCCTACCAGCCAGCCGCCTAGCGGTCAGCGTCCGGTACCGATGGTGCCGCCTCCTCCTCCGGGGGTGCCGCAACTTCCCGGCCCGATGCCCAATGCGTGCCAGGGGCCGCCTTGGACATCGGGTCCGAACCCTGGCCGAGGCGCGGGCCAGCCAGGACCGCCAGGTCAGCGCGGCGTCTTCGGCCAGCCCGGCATGGGCCGGCCGGGTGCGGGCCAGCCCGGCATGGGCCAGCCGGGTGCGGGCCAGCCGGGTCAGTCCGCGACGGCCGGCCGGTCCGCGACGGCCGGCCGGTCCGCGACGGGTGGGCAGCATGCGGCGCGGGCCAGGCAGGAGAAGCCCGCCCGCCTGAAGAAGAGCCGGCGCAAGCCGTCGATGGCCGTGCTCGGTGGCGGGGGAGCGGCCGCGGTGCTGGTGGTGCTGGTGGTTGTCGCCCTTGCGGCGCACCTCGGACCGTTCAGTTCCGGGCACAAAGCGAACGCCGGCGCGTCCATGCCTCGGGTCACTGACCTGGCAAGGCCAGGGGACACCGCGGGCAACGCGCCAGCCACCGGTCCGGGCTCCTCGACCGGGGCGCATCACTCGGGCAAGCGCAATTCCGCGGGGCGCGGCTCGGAGCCGTCGGCGACCGCGAGCGATGAGCCGAGTCCGTCCAAGTCGCCCGCCAAACCGAAGCACCAGTCAGGGACGCTGGTGGCGTATGGCCCCAACCTGCTCGTCGACGGTGATTTCAGCCAGGGCACGCTTGAGCCGTGGAACTACGTGACGCAGAACGCCACTATCGAGCCGGGCAACGGCGTAGACCACCTGGCCGCGGTGCGACTGCTGTCCACCCCGCAGGCGGCCGTCGGTCAGACTGTCACCGGTCTCAAGCCGGGCGCCTCCTATGAGGTGACCGGCTGGGCTTACACCAACGGTGGCAAGATCGGCATCGGCGCCATGGACACCGTGGACAACACGATCAACGACCATGAGCTGACCACCGCCTCGTCATGGACCGAACTCTCGGCCGTCTTCAAGGTCCCGGCCAAGCAGGGCTCCGCGACGATCTACTGCATCATGGCCTGGGGCGGTACCGGATACTGCTCCGACCTCACCTTCCGGGCAATGCATCGCGCCTGAATCCGTTCCTCGCGTTTCGCTACGTATCGACATGGATACTTATAGTGACAGCGCGGCGAGGGGAAGCCGCGCGGACGGGGAGGGGATGGGATGCCGGGGACCCCAGCACACTCTGGTGCTGTGATGCTCGCGGGCTCGGGGGTGCTCGCGATCGTCATGTCAGCCGCTGGAGCGTGTCTCGCCGTGGTTGCCACGGCGACCCCGGCCCAGGCCGCTACCGTACCGGTGGCCGTGTCGCCGAACATCGCGATGCCGGGCCTTCCGGTGACGTTCACGATCGCGTGCGGGCCCGACGTGAAGTCCGCGGTTCTGTACGGCAAGACCATCGATCTCAACGGGCCGGTCGCGATGAAGTCGACGCGAGGCGGGACATTCGCGGTCACGGTGAATCTGCCGACCGGCATTACGCCCGGTGTGTACCAGGCGCTGGCCGGGTGCGAGAGCGGCGACTACGGCACCGTCGACCTGACGGTGAACGCCCCGCCGAAGCCGAGCCCGACTCCACCGCCGCCTCCGCCACCGTCGCCGCGCCCGAAGCCGAGGCCGAGGCCGACCTGGCGATGGCGGCCGCCGCCACCGCCCACCGCCGCGCCGATCACCGGCGACGGTGCCACCCAGATTCCGGGCGGAATCGGCGGGACAGCAGTGGCGGGCCTCGGCCTGCTCGGTGTCGGGGGCGTAACGGGCCTGACTGTGGTCAGACGGTTCCGCAAGCGCCGCTGAATCGGGCGGGTGCGACCCGATGCTGAGTGAAACCGGACCTGCGCGGTTCGCGGTCGTCCTGATCGGGGCGGGATTGCTGGTCGTTGGCCTGAGCGGGCACGCACCGCCGCCCTGGTCGGCGCCACCGCTGCCGCCCGCATCTGCCGTCGGCGCCAAGAGCAGCGCGGTCGCGACAACCGGACCGCGGCACGGACCGAAGGTGATGAGCCGTTCGGTCCCGGTCGCGGTGACCATCCCCGCCATCGGCGTGCATGCCCAGATCATCTCGCTCGGACTGGACCCGGACGGCGGCGTCGCGGTGCCGCCGCTGACCGAGCCGTTCCTGGCCAGCTGGTACGACCGCGGTTCCGCTCCCGGGCAGGCGGGAGCGGCGGTGCTGCTCGGCCACGTCGACGCGGCCGGCGTCGGACCCGCCGTGTTCTACCGGCTCGGCGACCTGGTGCCTGGCGACGCCATCGAAGTCGCCAGGCGTGACGGCAGGACCGCCATCTTCCGGGTGGTGTCGGTAGGCCTGTATCCGCAGAGCTCGTTCCCCGCGGGACGGGTCTACGCGGATACGCGCGCGCCCACGCTGCGCCTGATCACCTGCGGCGGAGCCTTCGACTGGACGACACACCTGTACCTGGACCGGACGATCGTGTGGGCCGACTTCGCCGGCCAGCGGTTAGCGAGGTGTCCAGCCGCACCGCGGCCATTAGCCGCGCTCTCGGCCGGAATCCGTGCGCACATTCGCCGGCGACGTTACCCGGGCTCTCGCAGTCGGTCATGTAATGATTACTCAGTGTGCTCATCATGGCGTGAATCGCGCGGCGGGCAGCACCGGCGTTCTTTGCTGATGGCCGCCGCGCTGGCCGGACTGGGTTTCCTGGCCGTCACTGGCCCCACGGCGGCTGCCTCGCCCGGTGCGGCTGTCTCGCCCGGTACATCTGCCTCGGACGGTGCACCTGCCTCCGCCGGTGCCGCGGGCTGGCCCGTGTCAACGAAGGCGCATGGGCACCACGCACCGCCCCGTCCGCTGGACTGGTCGCTGTCGATCCCGGATATCGGCGTCCGGGCGGCGATCATCAGGCTCGCCGGACCGAGGACCGGGTCGATCGCGGTGCCGACCTTCTCCCAGGTATGGGATGTGGGCTGGTATCGGTACGGGGCTGTTCCGGGTAACCGGGGCAACGCGCTGCTGCTCGGCCATGTTGACACCTATGCCGGGCCCGCGATCTTCTACAACCTTTACGCGTTGCGGCCAGGGGATATCGTCTACGTCTCGCTCGGGCGCGGTGGCACCCGGCGGTTCCAGGTGCACTGGGTCAAGGAAGTGCTCAAGAACCACTTCCCGGCCAGCCGGATACTGGGCTCCACGCCTGGCCACCATCTGTGGCTGGTCACCTGCGGCGGGCAGTTCGACTACGCCACCCGCCACTACCTCAGCAACATCGTCGTGTACACGACCCTGATCGAGCACCATCACCAGCAGCGGCATTATCATCACCATAAGTGACAATTCAGCTACCCGGCCTCACGGGCGAGGGGACGGGCGAGGGGACGGGCAAGGGCGGGCAGGGCGACGGGCAAGGAACGGAGTGGCGGCGGTAGCCTGAGCAGAGCACAGTCGGCAACGACGGGAATACCGCTGGACGCTGCGGTGCTGTTAGACTTGGTCGCTGACCAGCTGGGTGCTACTGTGCCTGGCGCGCAAAGTGGAGGACCACCTCCCACCCAGCCTGCGGACAAGCGGGCGGGTCTGGCCGGACGGCCAGCGCTGATCGTGGCGGTATGCCATTGTGCATGACGCCACGGGGGCGCTGACAGTCCGGAACGGCGCGGTCCTGATGGACTGAAGGGGTAACCCTTCGGTTCTCGCCAGGACGGTGCCGTTGTTGTGGTTACCCCGCGATGCGCTAGCCTCGCGGGGTTTTCTCGTTTCGGGGAAGCCATCAAGGGTTTGACAGGTCGCGACAAATTCCGTCGCCGGAAGGACCGACGTCGGAAGTGATGCTCAAGGAGGTCACATCAGCGTCGAAGCGCGTATCAACGAGCGCATTCGTACTCCCGAGGTCCGCCTGGTAGGCCCGAAGGGGGAGCAGATCGGGATCGTTTCGATCACCGAGGCACTCAAGCTGGCTCAGGAGGCCGATCTCGACTTGGTCGAGGTCGCGCCGACCGCGCGGCCACCGGTCTGCAAGCTCATGGACTACGGCAAATTTAAGTATGAGTCCGCGGTGAAGGCACGGGAGTCACGCAAGAACCAGACGCAGACGATCGTCAAGGAGATCAAGCTGCGGCCGAAGATCGACCCGCACGACTATGGCACCAAGAGGGGTCATGTCGAGCGGTTCCTCAAGGCCGGAGACAAGGTCAAGGTAACGATCATGTTCCGCGGTCGTGAGCAGTCCAGGCCGGAGCTCGGCCGCCGGCTGCTCGAGAGGCTTGCCGATGACGTCCAGGAACTCGGTTTCGTGGAGTCTCAGGCCAAGCAGGACGGGCGGAACATGATCATGGTGATCGGCCCGCACAAGAAGAAGAGCGAAACCAAGGCACACGCGCCGGGCAAGCCAGTGCCCAGCCCGAGGCCGGCTGACGCCGGTGCCGAGGATAGCGCCGACCCGAACGGCGAAGGAACCGTGACCGCGGTACCGGAGACGACGGCATAAGGCCGCTGCCGATGACATGAGGCCCGAA
The DNA here is from genome assembly GCA_036490795.1 of Streptosporangiaceae bacterium. GTDB lineage: Bacteria > Actinomycetota > Actinomycetes > Streptosporangiales > Streptosporangiaceae > JAFARZ01. The sequence goes on along the minus strand of DASXDG010000013.1, from coordinate 22,854 downwards.
CGGAGCCAAGTGCATTAGCTGCGACAACGGGGCCCACAGCGGTGGGCGGGTGACTGCTGTGCCCGCCACCATAGAGAAGGAGACGACGGCGACCATGCCGAAGATGAAGACGCACAGCGGAGCGAGCAAGAGGTTCCGGCTGACTGGTTCCGGCAAGATTATGCGCCGCCGTGCCAACACCAACCACCTCCTCGAGCACAAGTCGTCGCGCTACACGCGGCGGCATGCCAACGAGGTGACGCTCGCGCCCAGCGACGTCAAGGAGATCAAGAAGCTGCTGGGCAAGTAGCCCGGCCCGGCGAGGGAGAAGAACAGCAATGGCACGCGTGAAGCGGGCTACTAACGCCCACAAGAAGCGCAAGGTCGTCCTCGAACGGGCCAGCGGCTACCGGGGCCAGCGGTCACGGCTCTACCGCAAGGCCAAGGAGCAGGTCCTCCACTCGATGACCTATGCCTATCGCGACCGCAAGGACCGCAAGGGCGCGTTCCGGCGGCTGTGGATCCAGCGGATCAACGCCGCGGCGCGAGCGAATGGCATCACCTATAACCGTTTCATCCAGGGGCTGAAGATCGCTGGTGTCGAGGTCGACCGGCGGATCCTGGCCGACATGGCCATCGCCGACGAGCAGTCCTTCGCGGCGCTGGTCGAGGTGGCCAAGAAGGCGCTGCCGGACGCGACTGGCACCGCCGCGGCTTAATTACTGCGACACAGTAAGTACTGCGACACAGTTCCGCGTGACGTGGCCGTGACAGGCACACCCGAGCCGGGTGTGACTGTCACGGCCACGTCGCTACATAGGGGGCGACATGGTGATCGGTGCGCACTCGCCGCGGTTGAAGGCGGCGCGGCGGCTAGGCAAGCGCGCGTTCCGTGACAGGGAGCGCACGTTCCTCGCCGAGGGGCCGCAGGCGGTCGGGGAAGCGGCGAAATACGGCGCCACGATCACCGACCTGTTCGTCACCGGGCCGGCCCGCGCCCGGCACGCGGACATCGTCGCTGACATTGCCGCGAAAGACATCCAGGTGCACCTGGTGAACGACGCGGTGATGGGCGAACTCGCGCAGACGGTCACGCCGCAGGGGCTGCTCGCGGTTTGCCGGTTCATTGACGTGCCGTTGACACAAGCGATAACAGCAAGAAGCAGGCTGGTGGCGGTGCTGGCCAACGTGCGGGACCCGGGCAACGCCGGCACGGTACTGCGCACCGCCGACGCGGCGGGCGCGGACGCGGTGATCTTTGCCGACGCGTCCGTGGACCCGTACAACGGCAAGTGCGTGCGCGCGTCCGCGGGAAGCTTGTTCCATCTCCCTGTGGTCACCGGCGTAAAACTGCACGAGGTCGTGCGGGCGGCGCGCGACAACGGGCTAACCGTCCTGGCCGCCGACGGCAGGACCGGTCGCTCGCTCGACCAGATGGACCTGGCCAGGCCGGCAGCGTGGATGTTCGGCAACGAGGCGTGGGGACTCCCGGCCGAGTTGCTCGGCGAAGCGGACGAAGCGGTCGCCGTGCCCATTTACGGCAAAGCGGAAAGTCTCAATTTGGCAACGGCGGCAGCCGTATGTCTATATGCGTCAGCACGCGCGCACGCAACGCAACGGTGACCCCCCGTAGCGACGGAACGTAACGGGACAAGGTAGGATTTTTACCATCGGGCGATGGCGAAGCGTGGTTGCCCTGCAACAAAGAGAATTTACGTCCCAGGACTGTCAGAATGTCGGATTACGCGCTAGGCTCTGATCACAGTCCGTCACCCCGAGGGCGTGTGACCACGTCGGCGGAGGGTTTGCTGCAGTGAATGATCTCATTACGCACAGTGCTGCACAGCAATGGCCCGATTTGAGCAACAGTCCGCTACCAGAAGGTCCGGTTCCGATCGGCAGCCTTGTTTTCGCGGACGAGCTCCCTGACGGAGTGGTGGTCGCCGATGAGGCGGGCCGCATCGTCGTGTTCAACCGTGCGGCCGGCCGGCTCACCGGTCTTGAGTCCCACGAAGTGGTCGGCAAATTCGTCTTCGACGTGCTTCCGCTCAAGGACAGCGACGGCCGCGACTGGTGGGTGTTCGCCGACCCGTACCACGGCCTGGCCACGCGCAGCCGGCACCCGGAGCGCCCGCTCTACCTCAGCGACGGCACCGAGATTCTCATCTCGGTCGGTTACGTGCGCGAGCGCCACCCGGCGAACGGGGTACCGCGCTCGACTCCGGTCAAGAAGCTGGTGCTCAGCCTGCGTGGTTCGGAGCAGCGCGAGCGCATCGAGCGCAGTCGTGCCGACCTGGTCTGCACCGTGGCGCACGAGCTGCGTTCCCCGCTGACCAGCGTGAAGGGTTTCACCGCCACGCTGCTCGCCAAGTGGGGCCGGTTCACCGACGACCAGAAGCGCGTGATGCTCGAGACGGTGAACGCCGACGCCGACCGGGTCACCCGGCTGATCACCGAACTGCTCGACGTGTCCAGGCTCGAGTCCGGCCGGATGGAAGTCCACCGGCAGCTGGTCGACGTTCCCGACCGGGCGCGGAAGATCATCGCCGGCCGCCTGACCTGCGGTGAGTCCGAGGACAGGTTCCAGCTGGAGACCGGCCCCGACCTCCCCGAGACGTGGCTGGACGCCGACAAGGTCGACCAGATCCTGGTCAACCTCATCGAGAACGCGGTACGGCACGGCGCTGGTATCGTGACGACCGTGGTGGAAGCGACGGACATCGACGGCGAACCGGCTGTCCGCGTGTCCGTGCGTGACCAGGGCGAGGGCATCTCGCCCGAGGTGGCACCGCGGGTATTCCGCCAGTTCTGGCGGGGCAAGCGGCGCGGCGGCACCGGCCTTGGCCTGTACATCGTCAAGGGTCTGGTCGAGGCGCACGGCGGCACGATCACCGTGCAGCGTGCCCCCGGTGGTGGCGCCGAGTTCCGATTTACCGTGCCCGCAGGGAGCATTGCCGCGGGCTGACGGCCGATCGTAGCGAACCTGATCACTGGCAGCGTGCGGTAAATTCCCTACCGGGCAACACAACACCGCAACGGGAACCACCGTTTGTTCTGCCCCAATTTCGGTTGATCAGGAAAGCGGGACCGGCATGTCCGCATCAGACAGTAGCGAAGTCGCGGCAGCGCTCGACCAGGCGCTCGCGGCTGTACAGGGCGCGAGCTCGCTCGACGAGCTCAAGGCGGCCCGGATCGCCCACGAGGGCGATCGTTCTCCGCTGGCACTGGCCAGCGCCGAGATCGGCACGCTGCCCGGCGACAAGCGCGCCGAAGCCGGCCGCCGGGTGGGCGGCGCCCGCTCACAGCTCCGCGACGCCATCGCGAACAGACAGGCCGAACTCGAGGCCGACCGCGACCGCCAGGTGCTGATCACCGAGGCGGTCGACGTGACACTGCCCGGCCGGATGACCCGCGGCGCCCGGCACCCGGTCACCATGCAGGTGGACCAGCTCTCCGACGTGTTCGTCGCGATGGGCTACGAGGTCGCCGAGGGGCCCGAGGTCGAGGCCGAGTGGTACAACTTCGACGCGCTGAACATCCCGCCCGACCACCCGGCCCGCGAGATGCAGGACACGCTGTTCATCAAGGGCCCCGATGACAGCAAGAAGTCCGGGATGGTGCTCAGGACGCATACGTCGCCTGTGCAGATCCGCTCGCTGCTCACCCGCCCGCTGCCGCTGTACGTGGTCAGCCCGGGACGCGTGTACCGCAACGAGGCGATCGACGCCACCCACCTCCCGGTCTTCCACCAGATCGAGGGTCTGGCCGTGGACGAGGGCCTGACCATGGCGGACCTGCGCGGCGCGATCCAGGCGTTCGTCGACGCGATGTTCGGCGTCGGGCTGCGGACGAGGTTCCGGCCCGACTACTTCCCGTTCACCGAGCCGTCCGGCGACGTGGCGATGGAATGCCATGTGTGCCGGATGGAATCGACGAAACCGGGCGCCGAGCCGTGCCGGGTGTGCCGGTCCCAGGGCTGGATTGAGATCGCCGGCTGCGGAATGGTCAACCCGCGGGTCCTGGTCGCCTGCGGGATCGACCCGGACCGGTACAGCGGTTTCGCGTTCGGGCTCGGCATCGAGCGGGCGCTGATGATCGGCCACGGGGTGACCGACATCCGGGACACGATCGAGGGCGACGTGCGGTTCAGCCGCGCTTTCGGGATGGAGATCTGATGCGGGTACCCCTGTCCTGGCTGCGTGAATACGTCGCGCTGCCCGAACCGGTCGACGTCGCCGACGTCGCGCGCAGGCTCACCGCGGCTGGCCTCGAGGTCGAGTCGTTCGAGTCCGTCGGCCACGACGTGCACGGCGTCGTCGTGGGTCAGGTGCTTTCCGTCGAGGAACTGCCCGACCTGAAGAAGCCGATCAGGTACTGCCGGGTCGCGGTCTCCGAGTCCCAGCTCGACGCGCCGGCGGCGGAAGCATCCGGCGTGATCTGCGGCGCGACGAACTTCGCGGCGGGCGACCGGGTCGCGCTCGCGCTGCCGGGCGCGGTGCTGCCCGGCGGCTTTGGCCAGGGGGGCCGGGGGGAAGGTTCCCCCCGGATAGGCCAGGGGGGCCGGGGGGAAGGTTCCCCCCGAATGGAAATTAATGCCCGCAAGACCTATGGCCGCATGTCAGAAGGCATGATCTGCGCCGTGGACGAGCTCGGCATCGGCGAGGATCACACCGGCATCCTCGTGCTGCCGCCGGACGCACCGCTCGGCGCCGACTTCGTCCAGTACGCCGGGCTGCGCGACGAGGTGCTCGACATCGCGGTCAATCCGGACCGCGGCTACGCGGTGTCGATCCGGGGCGTGGCCAGGGAACTGGCCAGCGCGTACCAGGTCGCGTTCGCGGACCCGGCGGCCATCGCCGTCGATGATTCGGTCAACGCGGACGTGTGGCCGGCCTCGATCAGCGACCCGACCGCGTGCGACCGTTTCGTGCTGCGCGAGGTGCGCGGGTTCGACCCCGCGGCGAAGACCCCGGTCGCGATGATGGTGCGGCTAGCCCGCAGCGGAGTCCGCTCGGTCTCGCTCGCCGTCGACGTGACCAACTACCTGATGTTCGAGCTCGGCCAGCCGCTGCACGCGTTCGACCGTGCCCGGCGGAACGGCCCGATCGTGGTGCGGCGGGCGCTGCCGGGGGAGACGCTGGAGACCCTCGACCATGTCACCCGCACGCTCGACCCCAGGGACATCTTGATCACCGACGCGTCCGGCCCGATCTCGATGGCCGGCACGATGGGCGGGCTGTCCACCGAGATATCGCAGACGTCCGCCGACATCGTCGTCGAGGCGGCGCATTTCGACGAGGTCGGCATCGCCACGCAGGCACGCCGGCACAGGCTGCACAGCGAGGCGTCATACCGGTTCGAGCGCGGCGTGGACAGGGAACTGCCGTTGGTGGCTTCCGCCCGGGCCGTGCGGTTGCTGGCCTCGCTCGGCGGCGGTGCCGTGCTGCCCGGCTGCACGCACGCGCAAGTGGACGTTCCGCAGCGGACGATCTCGATGGCGCTGGACTACCCGGACCGGGTGGCGGGCGTGGTGTACGGCCGTGACACGGTGCTGCGCAGGCTGCGTGAGATCGGCTGCCTCCCGCTGGACCTGCGTTCCGGGTCCGCCACGGTAGCGCCGTGGCGGGTGGACGCCGGTTCCTCCCTGTCCGGCGCGGTGACCACGTTGACCGTTCGGCCCCCGTCCTGGCGGCCCGACCTCACCGACCCGGCCGACCTGACCGAGGAAGTCATCCGGCTGGAGGGCTATGAGAACATTCCGGCACGGATGCCGCGCGCGCTGGCCGGCCGCGGGCTCACCGCCCGGCAGCGGCTGCGCCGCTCGATCGGCAGGACGCTGGCAGAAGACGGTTACGTCGAGGTGCTGACCTCGCCGTTCGTGCCCGCTTCCGACTTTGACGGTCTGGGGCTGACGGCCGAGGATCTGCGCCGGTCGGCGATCAGTGTGGCCAACCCGCTCAGTGACGACGAGCCGCTGCTGCGCACCACGCTGCTGCCCGGACTGTTCCGCACGCTGAACCGCAACATCGGCCGCGGGTTCACCGACGCGTCGCTGTTCGAGATGGGCCTGGTGTTCCGGCTGCGGCCGGGTGCCGCACCCTCCGCGCCGATTCTGCCCGTGGACCGGGGCCCGTCAGTGGCCGAGCTCGCGACGCTGCAGGCCGCCCTGCCGGATCAGCCGCTGTGCCTGGGCGCTGTCCTGGTAGAGCCGCTCGGCTGGTCCGATGCCATCGACGTGGCCAGGGCGGCGGCGGGTGACTGCCGGGTTCCGCTGACCATCAAGGCGGACAAGTACGCGCCCTGGCATCCTGGCCGCTGCGCCGCCATCTACGCGCAGGTCGCGTCCGATTCGGCGGACAGCAAGCGCGAATGGCTCGCGGGGCACGCGGGTGAGCTGCATCCGCGGGTGATCAAGGCGTTCGGCCTGCCGGACCGGACCTGCGCGGTGGAGCTCGACCTGACGGTCCTGTTCGCGGCCGCCGAGGCCGCGGGCCCGGCGCAGGCTCCCAGGTTGTCCGCTTATCCGCTGGCTACCCAGGACGTGGCGCTGGTCGTCGCGCGTGACGTGCCCGCGGCGGACGTGGAAGCCGCGCTGACAGCCGGCGCCGGCCCGCTGCTGGAGGAACTGCGGCTGTTCGACGTCTACACGGGTTCGCAGGTGGATTCGGATCAGAAGTCGCTGGCCTACGCGCTCCGCTTCCGCGCGGCTGACCGCACGCTGACCGTGGCCGAGACCACGGCCGCACGGGACGAGGCCGTCGCCGAGGCAGAGCGCCGGGTGGGAGCTGTCCTTCGTTCGTAGGGTCATAACAGAGGCTGTGTTACGTACCCGTCGCCAAGTACCTGTCATGCCGTGCTCAAGAGGCGAGTTCAGGCGCAAACTAGCGCTAATTTAGGCAATCCGCGTTGCTCTAGTAGCCACTGTCCGTCAGTATGTGATGACCGCAAAAGTCAAGAGGACATCACCAGCCGGAGGGTGACATAAGACGAAACGCGGCGGCCAGGGGGGAGGCCACGGAGCATGCCGCGAGGGTGACATTCCGCGACGTTTTCGCGGCACCCGAGTTCAAGGCGCTGTGGCTGGCGCAGCTCTTGTCTGTGATAGGCGATCAGCTCGCCCGGGTGGCGCTCACCATCCTTGTCTACGACAGGACCCGGTCCGCGTTCCTGGCGGCGGTCACGTTCGTGGCGAGCGTGATTCCCACGTTCGTCGGAGGCGTGGCCCTGGCCTGGCTGGCCGACAAGTACCCGCGCCGCCGGGTGATGATCGTGTGCGACCTCGTCCGCTGCGGGCTCGTGCTGATCATGGCGATCCACGGCATGCCGATCGTGGTGCTGGTCGTGCTGCTGTTCGTCGTGACGCTGGTGGGCGCGCCTTTCACTTCGGCGCGTGCCGCCGTCTACCCGGATGTGCTGGACGGCGACAAGTACGTCGTGGGTACCGCGATCACCCTCACCACGAACCAGTTCGCGCAGGTCGTCGGCTTCGCGGCCGGAGGCGCGATCGACGGGTTCCTCGGGACCGGCCGGGCCCTGATCGTCGACGCGGCGACGTTCGCCGCCTCGGCGGTGATCGTGCGCGTGTGGGTGCGCGCCCGTCCTGCTTCTCGGGACAGTGCTCGGCCTGGTTCCGCCCGTCCTGGCGGATTTACCGAAGGGATCAGGCTGGTCTTCGGCAACCAGGTGCTCCGTACCGCGATGCTATTCGGCTGGCTGTCGGCGTTCTATAACGTGCCGGAGGGGGTGGTGACTCCGCTCGCCAGGAGCCTGCACGGAGGGGCGACCACGGTGGGCATAATCCTCGCGGCCGCATCACTGGGGGAGACGGCGGGAGTGCTGCTCTTCAGCCGGCTGGTACCGACGCGAGAGCGGCTGCGCTGGATGGGCCCGCTCGCTGTCGTCTCGTGCGCCTGCTTGGTGCTGTTCGCGGCCGAACCCAAGCTGCTCGCCGCGCTGATCATCCTCTTCGCGGGCGGCGTATGCGCGTGCTACCAGGTGGCAGCGAACTCAGCGTTCGTCAGCGCGACGCCGCACGATCAGCGGAGTCAAGCGTTCGGCCTGGCCCAGGGGGGCATGAGCCTAGGCCAAGGAACGGTGATGATCGTGGCCGGAGCGGCGGCGCAAACCGTCAGTCCAGCACTGGTAATTGCGATCGGCGGAGGGATCGGTACCTTGCTTGCCGCAGTGCTCGCCGTTGGCTGGCGCCGTAGTCGAGCCCGCGCTGATTAGTGCTAGTTCCAGCTGATGGTGCGCATGGTTCACGCCCTTCCCGATACTGACTTAGAGTGATCAATTGCATGCCTATGGTTACGCTGCGTATATCTACCTCTATGATGTAGCAGATAATCGGTATTTGGCGACGCGAATTTGGCCATTGCGTGACAATAGATGGAAGTCGGGCCTGCCAGCCCTGGGCCGAACTGCTGGAGGAGAACGTCCGTGGATGCTCTGCGCTGGATACGCGCGCATCTTGCGGATTACAGGTCTTGGCAGGTCTGGGCGCTTCCAGGGTGGCTAAGAGGCTTCGTCGTCGGTGTCATCGTCGTCGACATCGCGGTAGTGGCCGTCGCGGCGGCCATGATGCCGCTCCGGCTCCATGACCTCGAGTTGTTCGTTGCCCTGTTGGCCTGCAGCGTCGCGACGGTGGAACTCACCCGGCGTCTGGGTGAGGGCGCGGGCATGGCACAGGACGTCTACGCGATCTGGGAGCTGCCGGTCGCGATCCTGCTGCCGGTGGCCTACGTGCCGCTCGTCCCGGCCGCCCGGTTCGCGCTCACGCAGTTGCGGGTGCGGCGTGTTCCCCCGCACCGACGCGCGTTTAGTGCCGCGGCGATCGGCATCAGCTACGTTGCCGCGGCACTGGCATTCCACGGAATGATGCATGCGGCCGGCGGGGCGATAGCGAACCCGGCCGGGCACGCGCTTACCTGGATGCTCATCCTGGCGGTGAGTGCTGCCGCGCAGTGGGCCGTCAACCACGTCCTGGTGCTGACCGCTATTAAGGGGGCGGTGCGGACTGTCAGCCTGAAGACAGTCTTCACCAGAGAGTCCCTGCAGAACGACATCACCGAGCTGTGCGTGGCGGTTCTGGTCACGTTCTGCGTGGCGAACAGCATAATCGCGCTGGTCTTCGCGTTCCCCTTTGTCACCCTGCTGCAGCGGTCGGTCCGGCATACTCAGCTGCTCAACGACGCGCGGGCTGACTCCAAGACCGGCCTGCTGAACGCGGCCACCTGGGACCGCGAGGCGACCGCCGAGATCACCAGGGCCGTCCGGGCGAAGACGCCGGCCGCCGTGGCGCTGCTTGACCTGGACCACTTCAAGGTGCTCAACGACACGTACGGCCACCTGGTCGGAGACCAGGTGCTCAAGGAAGTCGCGCTCACCCTCACCACGATGCTGCGTGAGTATGACCTGGCGGGCAGGTTCGGCGGTGAGGAGTTCGCCCTGCTGCTGCCGCACACCAGGTCCACCGATGCCTTCCGCATCGCCGAACGCGTCCGTAGCGCCATCGCGGGCCTGCGCATCATCGCCCCGGGCGCGACCGGCGGCGAGCGGGTCAGTGTCACGGTCTCGATCGGCGTGGCCGCGCTGGATGGCGGTGACACTCGTGAGCTCACCGACCTGATGGCCGTGGCCGACGCGGCGCTCTACCGGGCCAAGGGCAGCGGCCGCGACCAGGTGCAGATGCTCAGCACGACCAGAGGGCTCAGCGCCGCCGGCGGTCCGGGAACAGGCGCTGCTCGTGGCGAGACGCCGATTGCCTTCCGCCGCGCGGTCAACTCTTAGCTGAACCGGTAACCGTCGGGGTAGGAACCGGCAGCACTGCCACGATCTTCGAGTTACCGATGTGGCATTCGGACGCGTCGCCCGTGGCCAGGATCTGTGGCGTCAGGTAGCCCTGGCAGGTCCACCCGTTCACCGATACCGGCGCGCCGCCGCCGTTGCCGCGCACGTCGCCGGAGGCGACCAGCTTCGTGTACTTGTTCTCCACCGACAGCGCGGTCGCGCAGGTCACGCTGCCTGCTGAGACCTTGACGACGATAGGCACCCCCGCCGCGGTATGCGTGGTGCCGCAGCTAGCTCCAGCGCCGGATGACGAGGAGCAGCCGCTCAGTACCGCTACTCCCGCCGCTACCGTGCACATCAGGGCCAAGGTACGCGTCACCCGCTAACCCTACGGTCAATCAGGGATGCGCGAGAGCTCGTCTTGCATAATCATGCGAAGTAACGCATAATTTTACGTATGGGAGCACGCGTAGCCGTCGCGGGGGCCAGCGGATACGCGGGCGGAGAGCTGCTGCGCCTGCTCGCCGGGCACCCGGATCTGGAGATCGGCCCGCTCGCCGCGCAGTCGAGCGCGGGCGCAGCGGTCACGGCCGTCCACCCGCACCTGCCGGGCCTCGGCGACCGGCACTTCACCAGTACCGATCCGGACCAGCTCGCCGACGCGGATTTGCTGTTCACCGCGCTGCCGCACGGTGAGTCGGGGAAGCTGGCAGCTCAGCTGCCGGCGCACCTCAAGATCGTCGACCTGAGCGCGGACTTCCGGCTGACCGATCAGGCGCAGTGGGAGCGGTTCTATCCGACCGCGTATGCCGGACACTGGACCTACGGCCTGCCCGAGCTGCCCGGTGCCCGCGACGCCATACAGGTCGCGACGCGGGTCGCCGCCCCCGGCTGCTACGCGACCGCGGTGATCGTGGCGCTCGCGCCGCTGATGCCTGTCATCGACGAAGACAGCATCGTGGTCGTCGCCGCATCGGGCACGTCCGGCGCCGGCCGCTCGCTGAAGCCGGAACTCCTCGCCACCGAAGTTATGAGTTCGATGCGCGCTTATGAGGTGGGTGGCACGCACCGGCACACCCCCGAGATCGAGCAGGCACTCGGCGGCGGCGCCACGATCTCCTTCACGCCGGTCCTGGCACCGATGCCGCGCGGCATCCTCGCCACCAGCTCGGCCCGCACCAAGCCCGGCGTGACCGCGGACGACCTGCGGCAGGCCCTCGCATACCGGGGCGAGCCCTTCATCCACCTGCTGCCGGACAACAGCTGGCCCACCACGAAGGCGACCCTCGGCTCGAATGCCGCCCAGCTTCAGGTGGCCCACGACACGCATGCCGGCCGCGTCGTCGTCATCAGTGCGATCGACAACCTCGGCAAGGGCGCGGCCGGCCAGGCCGTCCAGATCGCCAACCTCATGCTCGGCCTCCCAGAAACGGCCGGCCTGACCGCCCACGGAGTTGCACCATGAGCGTGACCGCACCGCTTGGCTTCCGCGCCGCCGGCGCGGCGGCCGGGCTCAAGGAGTCCGGTCTGCCGGACGTGGCCGTCGTGCTGAACGACGGTCCGTCCCGCGCCGCCGCCGCCGTGTTCACCTCCAACCGGGTGCAGGCGGCTCCCGTCCAGTGGAGCCGCCAGGTCGTCGCCGGCGGCCGGGTCCGCGCCGTCGTGCTGAACTCCGGTGGCGCGAACGCCTGCACCGGGCCGGAGGGCTTCCAGGACACGCATGCCACCGCCGAGCACCTCGCCGCACTCCTGGAAGACAGCCCGGGTGAGATCGCGGTCTGCTCCACCGGCCTGATCGGTGAGCGGCTGCCGATGGCGAAACTGCTCACCGGCGTCGAGGCGGCTGTCCAGACCGCGAACAGGGCCGGCGGGCTGTCCGCCGCGGACGCCATCCGCACTACCGACACGGTCGTCAAGATCGCGTTCCGGCGGGCGGACGGATACACGATCGGCGCCATGGCCAAGGGCGCGGGCATGCTCGCTCCCGGGCTGGCGACGATGCTCTGCGTGCTGACCACCGACGCCGATCTGGATGCGGCAGCACTCGACGCCGCTCTTCGCCACGCGACGGCCACCACGTTCGACCGGCTGGACACCGACGGCTGCATGTCCACCAACGACACCGTGCTGCTGATGGCCAGCGGCGCCACCGGTGTCCACCCGGACAAGAAAGACTTCACCCAGCTGCTCACCGAGGTGTGCGCCGACCTGACCCGCCAGCTGCAGCGGGACGCGGAAGGCGCGCACAAGCTGATCACGATCGAGGTGGTCGGCGCGGCCAGCGAGGCGGACGCCGTCAAGACAGGGCGCGCCATCGCCCGCAGCAACCTGTTCAAGTGCGCGATCACCGGAGCGGACCCGAACTGGGGCCGGGTGCTGTCCGCTACCGGCACCACCGACGCGATCTTCGATCCGGACCGGGTGAACGTCGCCATCAACGGCGTCTGGGTCTGCCGGAACGGTGCCGCTGGCGACGAGCGGTCCAAGGTCGACCTGTCCGGCCGCGACGTCACGGTCACCGTTGACCTGTCCGCGGGCCCGCAGTCCGCCATCATCTTGACCACGGACCTGACCGCCGAGTACGTGCACGAGAACAGTGCATACTCATCATGAGGGCCCACTCGTCATGATCACCCCGCAGGAGAAGGCCGCCACGCTGGCCGAGGCGCTGCCCTGGCTGAACCGGTGCGCCGGCCAGACCGTGGTGATCAAATGTGGCGGCGCCACGATGGCCGAACCGGAGCTGCGCGCCGCGTTCGCACAGGACCTGGTGTTCCTCCGCCACGCGGGACTGCGGCCGGTCGTCGTGCACGGCGGCGGCCCGCAGGTCACCGCCCACCTGAACCGGCTCGGCATCGAGTCCACGTTCACCGCGGGTCTGCGGGTGACCACGCCGGAAACGATCGGCGTGGTCAGGATGGTGCTGTCCGGCCAGGTGAACAAGGACATCGTCGCTCAGGTGAACCAGCACGGCCCGTTCGCGGTCGGCCTGTCGGGAGAGGACGCGAACCTGTTCACCGCCGTCCGCAAGCCGGCCTTCGTCGACGGCGAGCCGGTGGACATCGGCCTGGTCGGCGACATCGTCGCGACCGATCCGGGCGTGGTCACGGCGCTGCTCGACAACGGCCGGATCCCGGTGATCTCTTCCGTTGCCGCGGGCGGCGGCACGACGTACAACGTGAACGCGGACACCGCCGCGGCCGCGCTGGCCACCGCGCTCGGTGCCGCCACGCTGGTCGTGCTCACCGACGTGCCCGGCCTGTACCGGGACTGGCCGGCCTCGGCCGAGGTGATCAGCCACCTCACCGACATCGAACTCGAGAAACTCCTGCCGGGCCTGGCCAGCGGCATGATCCCGAAGATGGAGGCCTGCCTGGCGGCGGTGCGCGGCGGGGTGCCGCGCGCACACGTGCTCGACGGCCGGCAGCCGCACGCGATCCTGCTGGAGATCTTCACTGGCTCCGGCATCGGCACGATGGTTGAGATGGAGGTACTGTGACCACGCTCCAGGACCGCTTCGCCGCCGCGTTCATGCCGAACTACGGCGTGCCGCCGCTGGCCCTGGTCCGCGGCCAGGGCTGCCGGGTATGGGACGAGGACGGCGCCGAGTACCTCGACCTGATCGCCGGCATCGCGGTCAGCTCGCTCGGTCACGCCCATCCGGCGATCGTCGAGGCTGTCACCGGCCAGGTCGCGACCATCGCGCATACCAGCAACCTGTTCGTCAACGAACCCGCCGTACGTCTCGCCGAGCGCCTGATCAGCCTCATTGGTCATAACAGCCGTGTGTTCTTCGCCAACTCCGGCGCCGAGGCCAACGAGGCGGCGCTCAAGCTGGTGCGCCGCTACCAGGGCTCCGGCCGGCCGGTCATCGTCGCCGCCAGGAGCGGCTTCCACGGACGGACGGCGGGCGCGCTGGCGGTCACCGGCAAGGCGTCGATCAGGGAGCCGTTCGCGCCGTTCGGCTATGACGCGCGGTTCGTCCCGTTCGGTGACGCCGTCGCGCTGAAGGAGGCTGTCGGCGCCGACACGGCGGCGGTCATCACCGAGCCGTGTCTGGGCGAGGGCGGAGTGATCCCGGCGCCGCCCGGCTACCTGGCGGCGGCCCGTGAGATCTGCGACCAGAACGGCGCGCTGCTCGTGGTCGACGAGGTGCAGAGCGGCATCGGCCGTACCGGCGCGTGGTTCGCCTGCGAACGCGAGGCCATGCTGCCCGATGTGCTGACGCTCGCCAAGGGGCTCGGCGGCGGCCTGCCGATCGGTGCCTGCGTCGGCATCGGCCCGCTGGGCACCGCGTTCGGCCCGGGTGATCACGGCTCGACGTTCGGCGGCAACCCGGTCTCCTGCGCCGCGGCGCTCGCCGTCCTGGACACCGTTGACCTGGCCCACGTCACGTCGGTGGGGGAGCAGCTCTCGGCCGGACTCGCGTCCGTCAGCCATCCGCTGCTCTGCGGCGTTCGCGGCACCGGCCTCTGGCTCGCGATGGCTCTGGCCAGCGCGATAGCGCCGCAAGTGGAGCAGTCCGCGCGCCGGCACGGCTTCCTTGTCAACGCCGTACAGCCGGACGCGATCAGGCTCGCCCCGCCGCTGATCCTCACCGCGGCCGAGGCAGCTGAGTTCGTCGCGGCCGTTCCCGCGATTCTGGACGGAGCTACCTGATGCCCAGGCACTTCCTGCGCGACGATGACCTGAGCCCAGCCGAACAGGGCGAGGTGCTCGACCTCGCCGCGGCCATGAAGAGAGACAGGTTCGGCTGGCCGGTGCTGGCCGGACCCCGCGCGGTGGCCGTGCTGTTCGACAAGCCGTCGCTGCGGACCAGGGTCTCGTTCACCGTCGGCATCGGCGAACTGGGCGGCCTGCCGATGGTGATCGACGCCCAGACCACCCACCTGGGCAGGGGCGAGACGCTGCCGGACGTGGCCAGGGTGCTGGACCGTCAGGTCGCCGCCATCGTGTGGCGTACCTCGGGCCAGGACCGGATCGAGGAGCTGGCCGGCGCGAGCGCCGTCCCGGTGATCAACGCGCTTACCGACGAGTTCCACCCCTGCCAGGTTCTCGCCGACCTGCTGACGATCAGGGAACGGCACGGCGCGCTGGCCGGACTGACCCTCACCTACCTGGGTGACGGCGCCAACAACATGGCACACTCCTATTTGCTGGGTGGTGCGACCGCGGGCCTGCATGTGCGTATCGCCGCTCCCGAGGGGTATCACCCCGACCCGGGAATCCTCGCGGACGCCAGTACGATCGCGGCCCGCACCGGCGGTTCGGCCGCCGTGTTCACCGACCCGGCGAAGGCCTGCGAAGGCGCGAACGTTCTGGCTACGGATGTGTGGGTGTCGATGGGGCAGTCAGATGATGAATCGCGGAGCCGGGCATTGGCCTCCTACCAGCTCAACGCGGCCCGGGTGGGAGGGGCTGGCACCGTTCTCCACTGCCTCCCGGCGCACCGCGGCGAGGAGATCACGGCTGAGCTGATCGATGGCCAGGCCAGCGCCGTCTGGGACCAGGCGGAGAACCGGCTGCACGCGCAGAAGGCGCTGCTCACCTGGCTCCTGGAGCGCGCGTGATCCCGATCACCAAGGCGGCCAGACAGGCCCGCATCGCCGCGATCCTCGCCCGCGAGCAGGTCCGCTCGCAGGAAGAGCTGGCCGAACTGCTGGACAAGTACGCCAGCGTGCAGGTCACCCAGGCCACGCTGTCCCGTGACCTGGACGAGCTAGGCGTGGTGAAGACCAGGGCGCCCGGCGGGCACCTGGTCTACGCACTGCCCGACGGCCCGGCCGGACCGGGCGGACCGGGCGGGTCCGGGGCAATGGCACCCGCCTCCGGTGCTTCCCCTCAGGAAAACGCCATGCCCGCCCGTCTGTCCCGTTACCTGGGCGAACTGCTCACCTCGGCGGAAGCCAGCGCCAACCTGGTCGTGCTGCGCACCCCGGCCGGTGCCGCGCAGTTCCTCGCCTCGGTCATCGACCACGCGGCGCTCCCCGCCATCCTCGGTACCGTAGCCGGAGACGACACCGTTCTGGTGATCACCAGCGACCCCACCGGCGGCGACCAGGTAGCAAAGGACTTCCAATCCGCAGCCGCCCGCCGCAAGTAGCCCCGCCCGCCCGCCGCGCGGGCCGCCCGTCGGGCCAGTCGCCCGTCGGCGGGCCACGCTGCGAGTCGGGCCGCCCGTCGGGCGGGCCTATCGGGCGTTATCGCGGTAATTATGTCCAACACGGAAGAAAATGCTGCTCACAGCAACCTTTTCTGCCGTGAAAAGAAGAATTACCGCGCTCTCTGGCGGCTCGGCGTAAATGTCAGTGGGGCGCGCAACACTGAGCGTTATGGCATATGAACTCACCGCAGCTTTCGGCCGGCAGCTCAGGACCCAGGCCAACGTCTTCTCAAGGCGCCAGGCGCTCAATGGCGGGTATCCGAGCAGCGCCATCCATGCCAGGGTGCAGCGGGGTACATGGCGCAGCCTCTATCCGGGCGTCTACCTAAGCGCTACCAGTGATCTCCGGTACCGAGGTCGATTGTGGGCCGCGGTGCTTTACGCGGGCCGGGGCGCGGTGCTCAGCCATGAGACCGCGGCGTGGCTGCATGGGTTCGGCAAGCCCGCCGACGCGATTCACGTGACGATCCCGGTTGACCGGCAAGTCAGCAAGCCGGACGGCGTTCGTATTCACCGGTCCGGGCGGGTCTTCGCCGCGGCCATGCGGTACGAGAGCCCGCCCCGTACGTCGCCGGCGGAGACCGTGCTGGATCTCGTCGACCAGTCCGGCTCGTTCACTGACGTCTGTGGCTGGATCTCAAGGGCCATCTCGGCCGGCGTGACCGACGAGGCGAGGCTCCTCGAGGCGATGCGGGAGCGGAAGAGGCTGCGATGGCGGAGAGAACTCATGCCGGTTATCGTCGCCGTGGTCGAAGGTGATGAGTCGGCGCTTGAGACCCGCTACACCTTCAGTGTCGAGCGAAGGCATGGCCTCCCCGAATCCGAGCGTCAGGTGCGGTTTACCAAACCGGACGGGACCACCGGTCGCCGTGACCGCCTGTACCGGGACTTCGGTTTGATCGTCGAACTCGATGGAAGGCTCGGGCACGAGGGGGAGTACGTGAAGCAGGACCGGGCACGGGATCGCGCGGCTACCGCGGTCGGTCAGCAGACCGTGCGCTTCGGCTGGGATGAGATCCGCGGAGCCTCCTGCGCCTCCGCCGCGGAAGTTGCCGCGACGCTTCGGGAGCGTGGCTGGACTGGCGTCCCTCGCCCCTGCTCGCTGTCCTGTCGCGTCGGCGTCCAGACCTGATCTCGGGCGCTGATCTCGGGCGCGATTAACGCGGCAATGCTGCTTATCACGGATGAAATAGCTGCTCACAGCATGGTTTTTTGCCGCGTTGGAGTGAATTTCCGCGCTGATGGTGGCGCGGGTCTCGCGTGGTGCCGGGGCGGGTCTCGCGTGGTGCCGGGGCGGGCGGGATGCCGGGGCGGGTCTAGGGCTAGCGCCGGGCGTTAGTCGGTGCCGGACTCCATGGCGGCGCGGTCTAGGAGCGCATCGTCTGGCAACACAGTGCCGGGGGTCTGGCCGCCCGCGGCGATGGCCGGGGCGCCGCCGGACCGCAGCGGGCCGATGAGCTCGGAGGAGCCGCCGATCAGGCCTAGGCCGGCGTACTGCTCCAGCTTGGCGCGCGAGTCGGCGATGTCGAGGTTGCGCATGGTGAGCTGGCCGATCCGGTCCACCGGACCGAACGCGGCGTCCTCCACCCGCTCCATCGACAGCTTGTCCGGGTGGTAGCTGAACGCTGGTCCCGAGGTGTCCAGGATCGAGTAGTCCTCGCCGCGGCGTAGCCGTAGCGTCACCGAACCGGTCACGGCCATGCCCACCCAGCGCTGCAGCGACTCGCGCACCATCAGCGCCTGCGGTTCCAGCCAGCGGCCCTCGTACATCAGCCGTCCGAGCCGCCGTCCCTCGGTGTGGTACGCGGCCAGGGTGTCCTCGTTGTGGATCGCGTTGACCAGCCGTTCGTACGCGGCGTGCAGCAAGGCCATGCCCGGCGCCTCGTAGATGCCGCGGCTCTTGGCCTCGATGATCCGGTTCTCGATCTGGTCGGACATGCCAAGGCCGTGCCGGCCGCCGACCGCGTTCGCCTCGAGCACCAGGTCCAGTGCCGAGCCGAATTCCTTGTCGTTGATCGTCACCGGCCGTCCGTGCTCGAACCCGATCGTCACGTCCTCGGTCGGTATCTCCACCGACTCATCCCAGAACCGGACGCCCATGATCGGCTCCACCAGGCCGATCCCGGCGTCGAGGTGCTCAAGGGCCTTCGCCTCGTGGGTGGCACCCCACAGGTTCGCGTCGGTGGAGTAAGCCTTCGCCGCGCTGTCCCGGTAGGGGAGGCCGTGGGCGGTCAGCCACTGCGACATCTCGTGGCGCCCGCCGAGTTCGGTCACGAACGCGGCGTCCAGCCACGGCTTGTAGACCCGCAGCGACGGGTTCGCCAGCAGGCCGTACCGGTAGAACCGCTCGATGTCGTTGCCCTTATACGTGGATCCGTCTCCCCAGATCTGCACATCGTCTTCGAGCATCGCCCGGACCAGCAGGGTTCCGGTGACCGCACGGCCGAGCGGGGTGGTATTGAAATAGGCACGTCCGCCAGACCGGATGTGGAAGGCGCCGCACGCGAGGGCGGCCAGCCCTTCCTCGACCAGCGCGGCCCGGCAGTCGACGAGCCGGGCGACCTCGGCGCCGTATGCCGCCGCGCGGCCCGGCACCGAGGCGATGTCGGGCTCGTCATACTGACCGATGTCGGCGGTGTACGCGCACGGCACCGCGCCGTTCTCGCGCATCCACGCGACGGCGACAGACGTGTCGAGCCCACCGGAAAACGCGATCCCTACCCGCTCCCCGACGGGCAGCGAGCTCAGTACCTTAGCCATGGTGCAAGTATATTCACAGCAACGTATGATTATGCAAGTCCGGGCGACGGTGGCCACGGCACCGGCGACGGTAACGTTGACCGGGACTCAGGAAGTGGGATACATGACAGAGATGGACGCACCGGAGCCGACGGGCGAGCAGGCCACGCGGCTGTGGGGCGGGCGGTTCGCCACTGGTCCCGCCGAAGCACTGGCACGGCTGTCGCTGAGCGTGCACTTCGACTGGCGGCTGGCCCGGTACGACCTGCGCGCCTCCAAGGCGCATGCGCGCGTCCTGCACCGGGCGGACCTGCTCACTGACGCGGAGCTCGACGCCATGCTCGGCGCGATTACCGAGCTGGACCGAGCCGTGGAGGCCGGCACGTTCCGTCCCACCGTCGCCGACGAAGACGTGCACACGGCGCTGGAGCGCGGCCTGCTCGAGCGGCTCGGCGCCTTGGGCGGCAAGCTGCGAGCGGGCCGCAGCCGCAACGACCAGATCGCCACCGACCTGCGGCTGTACCTGCGCGATCATGCCAGGCTCATCGTCAGCAGGATCAGCGAGCTGCAGACCGCGCTGATCGGCCAGGCCGAGCAGGCCGGTGACACGCCTGCTCCTGGCATGACGCATCTGCAGCACGCCCAGCCGGTGCTATTCGGCCACCAGCTGCTCGCGCACGCGCACGCGTTCGCGCGTGACATCGGCAGACTGCGCGACTGGGACAAGCGCGCCGCCGTCAGCCCGCTGGGCTCCGGTGCCCTGGCCGGATCTTCGCTGCCGCTCGACCCGGAGACGATGGCCGCCGAACTCGGCTTCGACAGCGCCACGCCCAACTCCATGGACGCGGTGGCGGACCGTGACTTCGCCGCCGAGTTCTGCTTCGCCGCGGCGATGATCGGCGTGCACCTGTCCCGCCTCGGCGAGGAGATCGTGCTGTGGTCCTCGCAGGAGTTCGGCTGGGTCGAGATCGACGACGCGTACGCGACCGGATCCTCGATCATGCCGCAGAAGAAGAACCCGGACGTGGCCGAGCTGGCCAGGGGGAAGGCGGGCCGGCTCATCGGCGGCCTGACCGGGCTGCTCACAGTGCTCAAGGGGCTGCCGCTCACCTACAACCGTGACCTGCAGGAGGACAAGGAGCCGGTCTTCGACGCCGCCGACACCCTGCTGCTCGTGCTGCCCGCGGTGGCCGGCCTCATCTCGACGCTGCGGGTCAACACCGAACGGCTCAGGCGGTCCGCCCCGGTGGGCTTCACGCTGGCCACCGACCTGGCCGAGTACCTGGTGCGGCGCGGCGTGCCGTTCCGCGACGCGCACGAGGTGGTCGGTCACCTGGTGGTGTGGTGCCAGGTGCACGACTGCGACCTGGCCGACGTCAGCGACGGCGACCTGTCCAAGATCTCCGAGCAGCTGACCCCCGACGTACGGGAGGTGCTCACCGTCGAGGGAGCCCTGGCCGCCCGCAAGGCCTACGGCGGGACCTCGCCGGAACGTGTGGCCGAGCAGATCACCGCGTTGCGCGCGGTCGTGCAGGAGCAGGCATCCTGGGCGACCAGCTAGTGCTCCCGCGAGAGTTCTACGACCGCCCGGCGACCGAGGTCGGCCCGGAGCTGCTCGGCTGCGTGCTCTCCCACCGGAGCGCCGGTGGACTGGTCGCGGTCGAGCTCACTGAGGTCGAGGCCTATATGGGCCGGGAAGATCCGGCCTCGCACGCTTACCGGGGGCAGACTCCGCGCAACGCGGTGATGTTCGGGCCGCCCGGGCACGTGTACGTGTACTTCACCTACGGCATGCACTTCTGCGTGAACCTGGTCTGCCAGCTCGAAGGCTCAGCGTCGGCGGTCCTGCTGCGGGCCGGCCGGATCGTCGCGGGGGAGGAGCTGGCGCGCGAACGCCGCCCGTCCTCGCGGCGGGCCCAGGACCTGGCGTCCGGGCCGGCCCGATTGTGCCAGGCACTGGCCATCGACCGGACGCAGAACGGCGCGGACGTCTGCACGGAGAACTCGCCGCTGCTGGTCACAAGCACCACCGATAGTTATGACAAAAAGATCTGCCGCGGACCGAGGGTCGGCATCAGCAGTGCGGCCGAGGTGCCTTGGCGGTACTGGATCAGCGGGGATCCGACGGTGTCCGCATACCGCGCCCATGTGCCCCGTAACCGGAAACCGGTTACCCCTTCGCCACGCTGAGGTGGCACCATGCAGGCGTGGACATCATCGACGAACTCTCCTGGCGCGGCCTGGTCGCCGTTCATACTGACCTCGACGAGCTGCGCAAAGCGCTCGATACCGGCCAGGTAACGTACTACGGCGGGTTCGACCCGACGGCGCCAGGTCTGCACATCGGGCATCTTGTGCTCCTGCTCACCATGCGGCGCCTGCAGATCGCCGGCCACCGGCCCATCGGGCTCGTCGGCGGAGCGACCGGACTGATCGGGGATCCGCGCGGGTCGGGGGAGCGGGTGCTGAACACGCCGGAAACCGTGGCCGGCTGGGTGGACAAGATACGTGCGGAAGTGTCCAGGTTCCTCGACATGGGGGACGGGCCGAGCGGCGGACTGATCGTTAGCAACCTGGAATGGACTGGGTCGCTTACCGCACTGGAGTTCCTCCGCGATATCGGCAAGCACTTCTCGGTGAACCGGATGCTGGACCGCGAGGTCGTCAAGGCACGGCTGGAGAGTACCGGGATCAGCTACACCGAGTTCAGCTACCAGCTCCTGCAGGCGAACGACTTCCTCGAGCTGTACCGCCGGTACAGCTGCACGCTGCAGGTCGGCGGCAGTGACCAGTGGGGAAACCTGACCGCGGGCACCGGGCTGATCCGTTCGGTGGAGGGTGCGTCGGTGCATGCGCTCGCGACGCCGCTGATCACAAAGCCGGACGGGACAAAGTACAGCAAATCCGAAGGCAGCGCCGTATGGATCAACCGGGAGCTGACCTCGCCGTACGCGTTCTACCAGTTCTGGCTGAACATGACCGATGCCGAGGTGCCGAACCTGCTGCGGGTGTTCAGCTTCAGATCTCGCGAGGAAATTCTCGAGCTGGAGCGGCAGGCGAATGAGAAACCCGCCCTGCGGATCGGCCAGCGCGCGCTGGCCGAGGAACTCACCACGCTCGTACACGGGGCGAAGCAGTGCGCGGCCGCGGCCGCGGCCGGGCGGGCCCTGTTCGGCCAGGGGGCGCTTGAGGAGCTCGACGCGGAGACCATCGCGGCGGCCGTGGCCGAGCTGAACCCGTTCCCGGTCCCCGAGGGAGAACTGCCACCGATCGCCAACCTGATGGCATCCGCCGGGATTGTGCCGAGTGTTTCCGCGGCTCGGCGTGCCATTGAGGAGGGCGGGGCGTACGTGAACAACGCCAAGGTGGCAGACATCGCCGCCGTTCCGGGACCAGAGGATCTGTTGCACGGCCGTTATCTGATTCTCCGGCGCGGCAAGCGGACGGTCGGAGCGGTGCAAATCGGGGCCAGTAGTGCCGATTCCGCAGGCTGAGCGGTGGGTCGCAGGCCAGCCACTATCCAGCGACGGATCGTGACGCAGACGCTGACCTGCGACTACGCCCA
Organism: Streptosporangiaceae bacterium; assembly: GCA_036490795.1. GTDB lineage: Bacteria > Actinomycetota > Actinomycetes > Streptosporangiales > Streptosporangiaceae > JAFARZ01. Next base: position 619 of record DASXDG010000013.1, on the reverse strand, counting down.
GTAGCGCGGTTCAATTTGACGAAGGCGTTCTGGATCCCTAGAGTTCTTCTTGCCCGACAGGGAACGGAACGCCGAGAGGCGGTCGACCCCGAGGGAGCCACCAGGAAACCTCTAGCAGGCTTCTGTGCGCATGCGAATCGCCGAAACGCGGTCCAGGGCGCGGGAGTCCTAAAGATGCTGTAACCTGGGGGTAGAGTGAGGGTCAAAACTCAGCAAAGTTCCTCGGAACAGAGTTGACAAGAGAATCTCACTCCGGTAAGTTGGAGTGGTTGCCCCGGAGACAAGCGAGAGCGAGTCGATGGTGTGCGCCCGTTACTTGAGAACTCAACAGCGTGCTAAAAGCCAGTGCATACAAAGCACAACCCCGTCTGCGGGATGGCGCCTTCGCCGGTGCCATGATCCGCATCGGAAAAGTTAGGACTGCTTCTTCGGAAGCACTCTTCAAGTCTGCCATCGAGGTCATTGTACCCAGATGTGCGTTAGACATTCAACGGAGAGTTTGATCCTGGCTCAGGACGAACGCTGGCGGCGTGCTTAACACATGCAAGTCGAACGGAAAGGCCCTTCGGGGTACTCGAGTGGCGAACGGGTGAGTAACACGTGAGGAATCTGCCCTTAG
>DASXDG010000012.1:0-17616 GCA_036490795.1 Streptosporangiaceae bacterium | reverse complement strand
ACGGCCAGGGCTTCGGCGGAGCGGGCGCCGCTCTTGCAGTGCAGGACGATGCGCTTGTCCTGGGGCAGGCGCTCAAGGGCGGCACCGGACAGGAACTCGCCCTTGGGGATCAGGGTCGCACCGGGGATCGAGACGATCTCGTACTCGTTCGGCTCGCGGACGTCGACCAGGAAGATGCCCCCCTCGGCTGACAGAGCGCCGGCCTCCATCATGGCGGCCAGTTCCCTGGCGCTGATCGTCGAGCCGGCGGCCGCCTCGGCCGCCTCCTCGGACACCGCGCCGCAGAACGTCTCGTAGTCGATCAGCTCGGTCACCGTGGGGTTCTTGCCGCAGACCGCGCAGTCGGGGTCCTTCTGCACGCGGACGGTCCGGTACGTCATTTCCAGCGCGTCGTAGATCATCAGCCGGCCGGCCAGCGGCTCGCCGATGCCGGTGATCAGCTTGATCGCCTCGTTGACCTGGATGGACCCGATCGACGCGCACAGCACGCCGAGGACACCGCCTTCGGCGCAGGACGGGACCATGCCGGGAGGCGGCGGCTCCGGGTAGAGGCACCGGTAGCAGGGGCCGTACTCGGCCCAGAACACCGACGCCTGGCCGTCGAAGCGGTAGATCGATCCCCACACGTACGGCTTGCCGAGCAGCACGCACGCGTCGTTGACCAGGTACCTGGTCGCGAAGTTGTCGGTGCCGTCGACGATCAGGTCGTAATCGGCGAAGATCTCCATCGCGTTGTCGGAGTCGAGCCGCACCTTGTGCAGCACCACGTTCACGAGCGGGTTGATTTCCAGGATGCTGTCCCGCGCGGACTCGGCCTTGGACTTACCCACGTCGGACATCCCGTGGATGATCTGCCGCTGCAGGTTGGACTCGTCGACCACATCGAAGTCGACGATGCCCAGCGTGCCGACGCCGGCCGCGGCCAGGTACAGCAGCGCCGGGGAGCCGAGCCCGCCCGCGCCCACGCACAGCACCTTGGCGTTCTTCAGCCGTTTCTGGCCGGTCATTCCCACGTCCGGGATGATCAGGTGCCGGGAATAGCGCTTGACCTCATCAACGGTCAGCGACTCAGCCGGCTCAACCAGCGGGGGCAGCGACACGTAAGTCTCCAATCTCCGTACCCGACCTAACAGGCAACCGACCGGAGTTGACGGGAATTCCCCCGAGCAGGATCCGTATCTCGGCCGCGACGGCGGCGGGCCGTTCCATCTGCGCGATGTGACCGGTGCGGGGCAGCACCACCACCCTGCTGTCCGGGAACGTCCGGGCCGCCTTCCCGGCCAGCCGCGGGCTGACCAGCCGGTCGTGGCTACCGTAGATGACCAGCGTGGGCATGGTGCACCGGACCGCGTCCCGCCATGGCGACATCGGCCCGGTCCGCAGCGCCTCGGCGGTCAGCGTCCGCACGCAGCCGATCAGCGCCTCATCGGCATGGCTGACCGTGTCCCGCCTGGACAGTTCGGCGACCTCGGCCGCGAATCGCTCCGGGTGCACCACCGAAGCGTCGTAGTAACAGGTGGTCATCACGTTCCGCACCCGCTGTTCTGCGGGAAGGACTTTGAATTTGGAGAGCGCCCAGCCGCCCACCCTCGGCATGCTCATCACCGGGAAGCGGACCAGGTCCAGCCTGGGCCTGGAGTCGGGCAGCGCGGGCGAGACCAGGGTCAGCGACTTGATCAGGTCCGGCCGCCGCGCGGCCAGCTTGACGCAGACGGCGCCGCCCAGGGAGTTCCCGATCAGGTGCACCGGGCCATGGCCTTGCCGCTCGATCACCGTGGCCGTCGTCTGGGCGAGCGCGCCGATCGAGTACCTGCCGTCGGGGCGCGGCGGGGAGTCGCCGAAACCGGGCAGATCGAGCGCGGCGCAATCGAGTTCGGGCCGGAGCAGGTCCATCAGGTCCGTCCAGTTCCGCGAGGAACCGGCCAGCCCGTGCACGCAAAGCGCCGGCTCGGATTCGCCGCCGCCGCCACTGCCGCCGCTGGCGCCGCCGCCACTGCCGCCGCCACTGCCGCCGGCAGCGGGCACGCGCCGAACAAAAGCCTCATAGCCCCCAAGCGAAACGAACTCCCCCGGCCAATGCGGGATGGGTTCTCCGGTCACGCACTGGCCTTGCGGCGGGGGGCGGGCTTGGCCTTGGACTCGGCGGCGGCCTTCTCGGCGCCGGCCTTGGCGGCGGCCGCCTTGGCGGGCGCTCGCTTGGCCGGCGCCCGCTTCGAGGCGGCTGGCTTGGCACCGCCAGCCGGCTTGGCACCGGCGGAGGGCTTGGCATCGCCGGAACGCTCGGCCTTGAGCGCGGCGACGCTGGCGCGGAGCGTTTCGGTGAGGTCGGCGACCTCGCCCTTGGGCGAAGGGGCCTCCACACCGGCCGGGCGGACCACGTCGTTGCCCTCGACCTTGGCCCTGACCACCGCCTCCAGCGCCTCCCGGTAAGCGTCGTGGAACTGCTCGGGCTCGAAGTCCTCGGTCATCGTCTCGATCAGCGACGCCGCCATCTTCAGCTCCTGCGAGCGGACCTCGATGTCCTCATCGAGGAACGAGAATTCGGGTTTGCGCACCTCATCGGGCCACAGCAGGGTTTCCAGCGTGAGCACGCCATCCCGGACCCGCAGCGCGGCGAGTGCCTCGCGCTGGCGGAGCGCGACCTTGGCCACCGCTACCTTGCCGGACTTCTCCAGCGCGTCACGGAACAGCACGTATGCCCGCACGCCCGCCGACTCCGGCTCCAGGTAATAGCTCTTGTTCGCCAGGATCGGCTCCACCTGGCCACTTGGGGCGAAGTGCAGCACCTCGATCCTGTGCGCGGTGACCAGCGGGAGTTCGGCCAGGTCATCGTCGGTGAGCACAACCATGTCGCCGGTCGGCAGCTCGAACCCCTTCGCGATATCCGCGTACGGGATCTCTTCGCCGTCGAGCGTGCAGAACCTGCGGAACTGGACCCTCCCGCCGTCGGCGCGGTGTACCTGACGGAAGGTAATGTCCCGCTGTTCAGTAGCGGCGTAAAGCTTCACCGGGATGACGACCAGCCCGAAGGAGATCGCGCCGGCCCAAATGCTGCGCATGGTTGTTCACCTACCCCGGTTGACACGCAACTGATACATCCAGTGTTGCCCCGATTCTTTCTTTCGACAATGCGTTCGATCTATTATTTTCGGCCGGTTACGTGCGGTTTCTCCTGACCGAAGTGGCTATCGGCCAACTCTGGCAGCGAGGTTACGTTACTGCTGAAATGATGGGACTCCTGGGCAAGGCTGATCTCATCGACAGCCTGGGTGTAGCCGCGGAAAGCGGCCGAGGGGGTCGGTGCGTAATGGGCACTTACGATGTGGTCGTCCTCGGCGGCGGGACCGCGGGGACGCATGTCGCGATCGAGGTCGCCCGGGCCGGCAAATCCGTCGCGCTGGTCGAGGCCGGCCTGATCGGCGGCGAGTCTCCGTACCTGGCTGACCTGCCGGCCCAGTCCCTGCTCCGGTCGGCGGCCAGGGGCGAGAGCTGGGCAGACGCCGTCGCGCACCGGGACAACGCGACCGGCGGCCGGTCCGACACGGCGGCCGCGCACGAGCTCACCGAGGCCGGCGTCACGATCATCAGGGGTACCGGCACCGTGACCGCGCCGGGAACCGTGACCGCGGGCGAGGAACTCGGCTATACCGACCTGGTCATCGCCACCGGCAGCGAGCCGGTCGCGCCGCCGATCGAAGGCCTGACCGATATCCCGGCCTGGACCACGGCGCAGGCGCTCAGCTCCCCGATCCTGCCGCGTCGGCTGATCGTGCTCGGCGGCGGCCCGGCCGGGTGCGAGCTGGCGCAGGTCTACGCCGCGTTCGGTGCCCTGGTGACGCTGGTGGAGGCGGAGGAACGCCTGCTGCCCGGCGAACCCGCGTTCACCGGCGAGATCCTGGCCAGAGCGCTGCGCCGGGCCGGAATCACGCTCCACCTAGGCTCGCCCGCCGCCAAGGCCGAACGCACCGGCGACGGCCTCACGCTCGGACTGGCCGACGGCACCAGGATCGACGCGAGCCGCCTGCTGCTCGCCACCGGCAGACGCCCCCGGCTGAGCGGGCTGGGCCTTGATGTCCTGGGCGTCACCGTGTCGCCCGGCGACGTCTTGCCCACCACGACGACCTGCCAGGTGGCCGACGAGAGCGGGAGTCCCGTCGCCGGCGGGCATCTGTGGGCGGCGGGCGACGTCACCGGCACCGGGCACACGCACACCGGCCGCTACCAGGCCGGCATCGTCGCCGCCAACCTGACCGGCGACCCGGCCGCCAACCTGACCGGCAGCCCGGCCGCCAACCTGACCGGCGACTCAGCCGCCAACCTGACCGGCAGCCCGGCCGGCGCCAGGCGCGAGGCCGACTACAGCGCGCTGTCCCGCGCCGTGTTCACCACCCCCGAGGTGTTCACGGTGGGCACCTGCCCGCCCGGCGCCATCACCGCTCGCGCCGAACTGGCGAAGACGGCGCAGGCAAGAGCCGGCTCTCCCTACGGCGAACAGGGGTGCCTGGAGCTCTACGCGGACCCGGTGGCTGGCCAGCTGGCCGGCGGCGCTGCGGTGGGGTCGGGCGCCGCGGCCTGGATGGCCGAGATTAGTCTCGCCATCAGGGCTAGAATCCCCATCGCGATTCTGGTCGACGTGGTGCATGCCTTCCCCGCTCACGGAGAGGCACTAGAGGAGGCCCTGCGGGCGATACAGCACCAGCTGCCCGTAGCGGGAAACGGCACCGAGGAAACTCCGACCGGGAGGTCAGCCGGGTGAGCGAGATGGACATGGAAACTCCTGAGAACGATGCGATCGAGCAGCATCAGGAGCTAGTCGAAGACGAGGACGCGCCGGCGATCACGCGGCCACGTCCGGTCCCTTTTGATGTCAACGAGGCCGACGCTGCTGAACAAGACCGTTCAGTTGGCTTCGACGATGACGATTACCGCTGATAGCGGCTTAGTATGGGTGGAGATCTCGCGCTACCACCGGGAGACAGACCTTGACCGCGACGTCCGATGCACGGCCTCGCAGTAACAGGCTGCCCCGGCACGAACGGCGGCGGCAGCTGCTTGACGCCGCGCTCGAGGTATTCGTGTCCCACGGCTATCACGCCGCCGCGATGGACGAGATCGCCGAACGGGCCGGGGTCAGCAAACCGGTGCTCTACCAGCACTTCCCCGGCAAGCTGGAGCTTTACATCGCTCTGCTGGACGAGAGCGTGGACGGGCTTGTCGAAACCGTACGCAACGCGCTGCGCTCCACCTCGGAGAACAAGCAGCGGGTGGGCGCGACCTTCGGTGCTTATTTTGAGTTCGTCGGCGGCCACGACGAGGCCTACCGGCTGGTATTCGAGTCCGACCTCAGCAACGAGCCTGCGGTCCGGGCACGGCTCGACCGGGTCCAGCGGGAATGCGCGGATCTGGTCAGCCAGGTGGTCAGGGAAGACGCCGGCATCTCCGATGACGAGGCGCACCTGCTGAGCATCGCGATGGTCGGCATGGCGCAGGTGAGCGCGCGGTACTGGCTGAGCAGTCATGGGCATATCACCAGGGAGGCCGCTGAGCAGATGGTGGCCAGGCTCGCTTGGCGAGGGATCAGCGGCTGGCCGCGAACCGAACATTAGGGGGCAGGGTGGAAGTCAGGATCGGAATCCAGTCCGTACCTCGCGAGCTGATCTGCGAGACAGATACCCCGGCGGATCAGATTGAGCGGGACCTGACCGCGGCACTGGAGGCGAGTTCGGTCTTCGCGCTCAGTGTCCAGAAGGGCGGCAAGGTCCTGATTCCTCCGGACAAGATCGCCTATATAGAGTTCGTCGGCGCCGAGGCCCGCCGGGTGGGTTTCGGAAATATCACCTGACCAGATCGATCACCTGGCTCTTGTGGCTGGTACACTGGCCGCAACCAGCCCGAATTTGGTTCGTCAACGAAATAGCACAGCCAACGGTCGTGTTGGAATAAAGAGTCCGCTGTTCCGCGCCAGGCACCTGGCCCGGCTAACCGGGGGAAATCCCGGGCGAATAGCGGCATTGAGGTGGCAAGTTGGCTCCCTGGGTCAAAGGGGAGCACCAGGTTGTAGCAGCGCCACCGGTAGACGGCCCCAGCCCCGAAAAAGCCGGGGAGGGCCACGATGAAGGACGGAACCCCTGACAACACAAACTTCAATCGGGGAAGCAGAAGAGCTGGCGGTCCCATTCTCCAGTCTTGGCGTGCACGAGGACATCTGTTCTGGTCTTGCCGCCGCTGGTATCACCGCGACTTTTCCGATTCAGGCACTTACCCTGCCGCTCGCTCTGGGCGGCCAAGACATCATCGGCCAGGCACGGACCGGCACCGGCAAGACGCTGGCGTTCGGCATCCCGCTGCTTGAGATGGTGCTCACCAAGGGCACTCCGGCTGGCAAGCCGCTCGCCCTCGCCGTCGTCCCGACCAGGGAACTGGCCATCCAGGTCGCCGACGACCTGCGGGTCGCCGCGGTCAACATGCGGGTCCGCGTGCTGACCGTCTACGGCGGCCGCGCCTACGAGCCGCAGATCGACGCCTTGAAAAAGGGCATCGACATCGTCGTCGGTACCCCCGGCCGGCTGCTTGACCTGGCCGAACGCGGACACCTCGACCTGTCAGAAGTCCACGCCCTGGTGCTGGACGAGGCCGACAAGATGCTCGACCTGGGCTTCCTGCCCGACGTGGAGCGGATCATCAAGCTGACCTCGGACAACAGGCAGACCATGCTGTTCTCGGCGACCATGCCCGGCGATGTCGTCACGCTCGCCCGGCGGCACATGCGCCGCCCGACGCACGTCCGGGCCGAAGGTCACGACGCGCCGGCCCCCGCGCCGCGCACCCGTCAGGTGGTCTACCGGGCGCACAACCTGGACAAGATCGAGGTGCTGGCCCGCGTGCTGCAGGCCAAGGACCGCGGCCTGACCATGGTGTTCTGCCAGACCAAGCGGGTCGCCGACCAGACGGCCACGGCGCTGGCCAGCCGCGGTTTCGCGGTGGCCACCGTGCACGGCGACCTGGGCCAGGGGCAGCGGGAACGGGCGCTGCGCGCGTTCCGCACCGGCAAGGTCGACGTGCTGACCGCCACCGAGGTGGCCGCGCGAGGACTCGACGTCGACGACGTGACGCACGTCGTCAACTACGAGTGCCCCGATGACGAGAAGACCTATGTGCACCGCATCGGCCGCACCGGCCGGGCCGGGCGCGACGGGGTCGCCGTCACGTTCGTCGACTGGCGGGACATGCACCGCTGGAAGATGATCGACGCCGCGCTGTCTCTCGGCATGGCCGAGCCGGCTGAGACCTACTCGACGTCCGAGCACCTGTTCACCGACCTGGATATCCCGCGCGACGCCAAGGGCACGCTGCCGGATGCTCTGCGCGGTGGCCGGGCGGGGCTCGAGGCCGAGGCCATGGAGGACATCGGCGAGACCGGCAAGGCACGGTCGCGCGGTGCTTCTTCACGGCGCGGTCCCGGTCCAGACGCTGAAGGCCCGCGGAAGCGCCATCGCCGCAGGACGACGCATGGCGGCGCGGCCGGCTCTGGCAACGCCACCGCCGGTGCCGCCACGGCCAATGTCACGACAGCGGGTGTCACGACAGCGGGTGTCACGACAGCCTCGGCTGGTATCGCTTCGGACGAGAAGTCCGGACGGTCACGCCGGCGTCGGCGCACCAGGGGCGGTCGCGAGGTCAGCGGCGCCGAGGGCGCCACTGAGCTGGGCTCGGGCTCCGCTGAGGTCAGCCAGCGCAAGGCGTCCTGACCCCGGACGGACCCGTGAGCACACCCACCTCGCTTGCCCTGCCGGACGGCGTGCGGCATAGCGAGATCAAGACTGGCCGCGGACTGTTCGCGGCTCTCGAGGCGTCCCCGCTGCACGGTGTCTGCGAACGCGAGACCGCGCTGCTCGTGCCTGGCTACACCGGCAGCAAGGAGGACTTCCTCGCGCTGCTGGATCAGCTCGCCGCGGCCGGCCGGAGGGTCGTCGCGATCGACATGCGCGGTCAGTACCAGACGCCGGGCAACGGCTGTTACTCCCCCGCTGAACTCGGGGCGGATATCGCCGCGATCGTGGAGGAGACGCAGGCACTTCACCTGCTCGGGCATTCCTATGGCGGGCTGGTGACGCGCGACGCGGTCCTTGACCACCTGGAGCATGGGCTCATCAGCTCGCTGACGCTGATGAGCTCGGGTCCTGGCGCGCTCACTGGCGCGCGCGCCGACGAGCTGCGGCTGGCGCTGGCCGCCCTCGCGGATTTCGACGTCGCGACCATCTGGGCGGCACATCTCGAGCCGCAGGTCGTCGCGACCGGGGTGCCCGCCGAGATCGTCAGCTTCCTGCGCGACCGGATGCTCGGCAACGACCCGGCCGGGCTGGCCGCCATGGCCGGGAACCTGCTCGGTGCGACCGACAGGACCGATGAGCTGGCCGGGCTCGGCGACCTGCCGAAGCTGGTTATTTACGGACAGAACGACAACACCTGGCTCCCCCCGGTTCAGGAAGAAATGGCCAGGGCGCTGGCGGCGCAGCGGGTGTGCATCCCGGGGGCCATGCACTCCCCCAACGTGGAGGCGCCGGCGACGACGGCGGGCACGCTGACCGCGTTCTGGGACCAGGCCGAGTAGCCACGAAGATCACCCTTCGTCAGTCGGCGGCCAGGCCGTCCCAGGGACGGCGGCGGATGGCCGCGTTCTGTCCTTGCGGGCAGTGGCGCAGGTAGTCGCACCAGCCACAGGACGGGCTCGGGCTGGGCGGGAAGACCGCGTCCACCGCGTCTGCGTCGAGGCCGTCCCGCATCCGCTCGTCCGCTGCCGAGCACTCCTCCGCGATGCCCTCCGCCCGGCGCAGGTGCCTGGCGAGCGACTCGTCGGTGTGCGGCCAGGCGATCACGTCGCCGGTCGGCAGGTGGTGCAGTTCCACCTGGTGGCATGGCCGCCGCAGCACCCGGCCCGCCGCGATCGCGTAAATGGCCAGCGCCATGGAGCTGCGCGCGTCGTCCACGGTGAGCACGTGCCGGCCAGTCTTGTAGTCCACCACGACGAGTTCGCCCTCGCGAGAATCCAGCCGGTCGATGCGGCCGGACACGGCGATCACGTCGGTGCGGGTCGCCACCGTGCGTTCCACGCCGAGCGGCTCATCGGCCGGGTCGAGCGCCGCGACGTAGCCCTCCACCATCCCCCTGGCTCGCTCGCGCTGCCGGACCGACTGGGTCTCGTCGGCGAACCCCTCGTTGATCCAGCCCCGGTCGAGCAGGGTTCCGGCCGCGGCGATCGTGCGCCGCGCCAGCGGCAGCCGCCACCAGCCGGCCAGCGCGTTGTGCACGCTGGCACCCAGGCTGTTGTGTCCCCAGGGCGGCCCCTTGGGCGGTGACGGCCGGTCGAGATAGACCATCCGGTAGCGGCGCGGACAGTCCAGCCAGGTGGCCAGGCGCGTCGGTGTACAGGTGTACAGCCGTCGCGGCATGCCCTCGAAACCCAGTTGCTCCATCGTGCTACCCGCGAGCCGTGGCCCACGAGTCGAACTGCCGCTCCGCCAGCGCGATCGTCGTCTCCTCGCCGTGGCCGGGGAGCACCCTGGTGTCGCCGGGCAGCGTGAGCAGTTGCTCGCCGATGGCGGTGAGCTGCCCGGAGAAGTCGGGGTATTCGCCGTCGTGCGGCACCGGGCCGCTGGCCAGCAGCGTGTCGCCGGTGAATACCACGCCGAGGTCTTCGCAGTACAGGCTCACCGAGCCGGGAGTATGGCCGGGCGTGTGCATCACCTCAAGGCTGACATCGGCGACCTCGAACACGCCGCCCTCGGCCATCGGTATGTCCGGGTCACCGTCACCGTGCGTCTCGCGCCACGACACCCGGTCCAGTGAGTGCAGCGCGATCGGCGCCTCGTCCCGGTCCGCGACCGTGGTCGCCGCGGCGATGTGCGCACGATGGCCGTGGGTGCAGATCACCGCGAGGATCTCGCGCTCCCCCACCGCGGCCAGCACCGCCGCGTCGTCGCTGCCCGGATCGATCACGATGACTTCTTCGTCGTCACCGACCAGCCATGCGTTGACGTCCGGTGACTGTACCCGCTCGATTTTCGCGTCCACCGGTGTTTCCTACCACACGAACCCTGGCCTAGGCCGCCTATTGGCGTGGGTTAGGCACTGCTTGGTTAAGCTTGGTTAAGCACTGTGCACGAAGGCGATGACGGAGTTCGCCACCAGCTGGACCGCGATGGCGGCGAGCAGCAAGCCGGCGATCCTGGTCAGCAGCTCGACACCGTTGTCGGTGAGCACCCGGTGCACGACGGCCGCGAACCGCATCGCCAGCCAGGCGGCGATGGCCACCGCGATGATGGCGAGGGCCAGCGCGAAGGCGTTCCCGACCCCGTGCGCACGCTGCACGAACAGCATCACCGCGACGATCGCGCCCGGCCCGGCCAGCAGCGGCGTGCCCAGCGGCACGAACGCGATGCTCGCCGTCTCCAGGTCTTTCTGCGTCGGCTCCGACGCCTTGCCCGTGAGCAGTTCCAGCGAGACGAGCAGCAGCAGCAGCCCGCCCGCGCCCTCCAGCGCGGGCAAGCCGACCCCGACGTAGTCCAGGATCGAGCGGCCGAACAGCGCGAACGCCACGATCACGCCGAAGGCGACCACGGCGGCCTGCCAGGCAAGCCTGTTCCGGTCGCGGTCGGCCCGGCCTCTGGTCAGCCCGAGGAACACCGGCACAATGCCTGGCGGATCGGTGATCACCAGCATCGTGACGAACACTTCCCAGAAGAACTTCATCGCGAAGCAACGATATCGGTAACTCCGGTTCGCCGAACTCGCGGAAGCCCCGCGGGTCGCGGTCCGTCAGGCGCCATCTGGCCGGGAGTAGGTGCCGGCCGTCGCGCTGTCCAGCCGGCGAAAGCCCGGGCCGTACCCGGCCCGCGGTCAGCCATACGTCGCGGGCGAAGGCCCGGTCCGGCGGCAGGACCAGGACGTCGCCCCGCCGCCCGCTGCAATCGGTTATCCGCCGCGCTGGGTATTTCGCCGTACCGGTAGGGTAACGACGTGCTTGACCAGGGAGTTCGTCTGCGGTGCGGGGATGTGATCAGGGCTCTGCCCATTCCCCGCCCGTTCGATCTTGAGCGATTCCGGATCGCGCTCGGCCGCCGGCGCCGACGGCCGCTGCTGCTGACGCCGGTGCGCGGGGCGTCCGGCGGGCTGTGGCTCGCCACCATGTACGAGGACCACATCTTCTACCCGGCCGACGCCAGCACGCTCAAGCAGTTGCACGTCATCGCCCGCGAGATCGGCCACATGGTGCTCGACCACCACGGCGGATCGGCCGCGACCAGCGAGATCGCGCGGCTGCTGCTCCCCTCGGTCGACCCCGGGCTCCTGCTGAGCACCGTCCGCACCTCCTACTCGGCCGCCGACGAGCAGGAAGCCGAGATGTTCGCCGTCCTGCTCCTCGACTACATGGAATAGCTTCGGCGAGCCTGTTCGCACGCAGGGCGTAACGAGGCCCGCGGCGCGCAGGCCCCCACCCCTGGGGGTTCGTGGCACGCAAGCCCCCTTGGCGGTTAGGGGCTTGCGGCGCCGCAGCCCCCTTACCCTCGCACCTAGCGGGTGAAGCACCAGTGCCAGTTATGACTCCTAGCTGGTGCGGACGCGGGTGCGGGCGAAGACTTCCGGGCCGCGGGTTTCCAGGCGGCGGGTCGCCTGGCCGGCGGTGTACCAGGACAGGGCGCAGGCCCAGGCGATGCTGACCGGAACGGCCAGCCACCGCAGGACCGCGCTGTGGCCGAGTGCGCCGGGCAGGAGCAGGGCCGCGGCGGGCAGCAGGACCACGACCGGGACCGCGATCAGCGCGATGTGCGTTTTGAGCACGCGGGCCGGGGACGGGCCGCCGTCCGGCGCGGGGCCGTTCACCGACCAGACGCCGATCAGCACCAGCAGGCCGGCGCAGCCGATGATCATGGCCGGCTCGGCGGCGAGGACCCACGGCCAGGCCCACGTCTGGCCGCTGACCGCGGTGAGCACCACGGTGAGCAGCAGCCCGACCGGGCCCACCACGAGCAGCCAGGCCCAGACCCGCCCGCGCACGTCGGCGCGCGCGGCGCCGGGCACGACCAGGGTGAGCCACAGCGACGTGCCGTCGTCGCCGTAGCAGTTGGTGAAGCAGGCGGCCGCGATGACGGTGAACAGCAGGCCGGCGAACGGCACCCCGTTGGTCTTGCCGCTGGCCGCGCTGATCACCGCGACCACGACGCCGACCAGGAACGAGATCATCAGCAGCATGCTGCGCAGCACCGACCGTGAGTACGTGCGCAGCTCACGGCCGAGCACAGCGCCGACCGGAGTCGCCGGGAGCACAGGTTCGTGCTCGTGCGCGTGACCGCGCGCCTTGCGGCCGCGGCCGTGCGGTGTCATGGTCAGGCGGCGGGCCAGCAGCGGCGGCCAGATCACGGCGAGCGCGACGATCAGCAGGGCCAGGCCGGCCAGCGACACCGCGACCAGGGTCCAGTCGGACCGGCTCGCGGCGTCCACCGCGACCGCGCCCCAGCCGGACGGCAAGAACCTGACCACGTCGGTCAGCACCCGGGAGTGGCCGTTGGTCAGCCGCGCCGCGACGAACGGCACCAGGCTGGACGCCAGCGACAGCAGCGTGATGACCAGCGCGATCACCATCGTGCCGAAGTCACGGCCGCGCCGCGAACTGATCACCGGGCCGAACACCGCGATCGCCACCGTGGAGGCCACCACCGCCAGCACAAGATCAAGAATTACCGCCATAACTCCGACGAGTGCTCCGGCCGCACCCGACTGAGCGCCCAGTGCGATCAACGCGGCGAAGGCGACCAGGCTGAATACCAGTGACACGTTGACGAACGCGGCGCCCAGCATGGCGCGGGCGAGCTTTCTGGCCGGGATCGGCAGCAGCTTGAAGTAGTCCATCCGCAGCGCGGCGTCGTCGCCGATGAGCAGCGGTCCGGTCACCCAGCCGAGCAGCCAGCCGAAGCTCAGCGTCGCCACCACGTTGGCGCCCGCGCCCGGGTAACGGTAGTGCTTCACGCCGGTGAGCAGGGTGGTGACGGCGAGCAGCGTGACGAAAACCGCGAGCGCCAGGCCGCCGGCCTTCTGTCCCTTTGACGCCGTGCTACGGCGCATGATCGCGCCGCGCATCTCGATCAGGACGCCAACCACGACAGGCCTTCCGTCCCGCCGGTGTGCGCGCCCACGATGTCCACGAACGCGTCTTCGAGCGACTGCCCGCCACGGACCTCGTCCAGCGCGCCATGCGCGACAACCTTGCCCTTGGCGATCACCGCCAGGTGGTCGCAGAGCCGTTCCACCAGTGCCATCACGTGGCTGGAGAAGATCACCGAACCGCCGGCCGCGACGAAGCGCCGCAAGATCGTGCGGATGGTCGTGGCCGACACCGGGTCGACCGCCTCGAACGGCTCATCGAGCAGGAGCAGCTTGGGGCTGTGCAGCAGCGCCGTGGCCAGCGTGATCTTCTTCCGCATGCCGGTCGAGTAGTCGACCACCGCCGTGTTCTCCGCCTGGTCGAGCTCGAGCACCTGGAGCAGTTCGGCGGCGCGCTGCTCGACGACGTCGCGCGGCATGCCCCTGAGCAGACCGAGGTAGCGCAGGATTTCCCGGCCGGTCAGCCGGTCTGGCAGCGCCATGCCGTCCGGCAGCACGCCGATCAGCGTCTTGGCGCCCACCGGGTCCGCCCATACGTCATGACCGAAGATGCGGACCGTGCCGGCGTCGGGGCGGAGCAGGCCCACGGCCATGGACAGCGACGTGGTCTTGCCCGCGCCGTTCGGTCCCACCAGGCCGAAGAAAGATCCAGAAGGGACTTCTAGATCAATGTGATCAACGGCTACGTTGTCGCCAAATTGTTTGAAAAGTCCCGCGAACTCTAGAGCGAGACCCCCGTTATGCTCGGTCACGCGCTCCATCTTGGCATATTTGGCCCCGGTGTCTGAATCCGCCAATCAGCTATTTAATTACCGCCGGTTGGTGGCGCATGCTTGCGACTATGACGGACGCGTACGACTGGGTACGGGATGCCGCCGATGACGCCGGCGGCCTGGATCTGCTGCTGACCGGCGCGGAGCTGGGCAAGATCGTGGCCGGCCGGTCCTCGCTGGCGCCCGACCGTAAGGACCGGCGCTTCGCCGACCCGGCCTGGACCGGCAATCCCCTGCTCAAGCGGACCGTGCGGGCATACCTGGCGGCCTGCGCGGCAGCCGGGGCGCTGTACGGCGGCTCGGCGCGTCTTGACCCGGCACGGATCGCCGACACGACGCACGCGGGAAACCGGGCCGGTTCGCCGCTCGGCTACCTGTACCAGCTCAGCGCCGGAACCGGCTGGACCAGCCTGCCGTTCCTGCCGCTGCTGCGGCAGCAGACGCTGATCCTGGCCGGTGACGACGACCCGCTGATCCCGCTGGCCAACGCCCGGCTGATGCACCGGCTCATCCCCCATTCCACGCTGCACGTCTATCACGGCGGCCACCTGGGCATGGTGACGGAGGCTAAGGAAATAGCACCGGTTGTCGATGGTTTTCTGAGGGAGGAAACGTCGTGAGCGATTTCTACATGCTGGAACAGACGCTCGACGAGGATGGTCGCGAGCTGCTGCAGCGGGTCAGGACGTTCATGGAGAAGTCCGTCCAGCCGGTCATCAACCACTACTGGGTGCGTGCGGAATTCCCGTTCGACCTGATCGGCGAGATGCGCTCGCTGGGCATCGCCGGACTGTCTTATGAGGGGTACGGCTGCCCGGGCGGCAGCTCATTGCTTGACGGGATGATCGCGATGGAGATCGCGCGGGTGGACTCCTCGATCGCGACGTTCCTCGGCGTGGAGTAGAACCGATAGCGGCTATAGTAGGCCCATGAGCAGCACAAACACCAGAAAGAGGCTACGCGCGGGCTCTATGGCGCGCGTGTCGCAGGACAAGTCCGGCCGGGCGCGGTCGATCACCGAGCAGCACGAGGAGAACGAGGCCACCGCCGGTGAGCACTCCTGGCACGTAGTGGTGAAGTACCAGGACGAAGGGTCCGCCTCCCGCTTCGCGACGAAGGTCCGTAAGGACTGGCAGCGGCTGCTCGCCGATATCGCGGCCGACAAGCTGGACGTCATCATCCTCTGGGAGACAAGCCGTGGTTCCCGCCGCGCTTCTGAGTGGATGGCGTTCCTGGAGCTGTGCCTTGACCACAACGTGCTGATCCACATCACGACGCATCAGCAGACCTACGACATGCACAATGCGCGGCAGAAGCGGACGCTGCAGGAAGACGGGGTGGACAACGAGTATGAGGTCGAGAAGACATCTGGGCGCGTCCGCCGCACAACCGCCGCGAACCGGCTCAGCGGAAAGCCGACAGGGCGGATCAACTTCGGGTTTGAGCGCATCTACGATGAGCGGACTCGGCGGCTCGTCGAGCAGCGCCCGCTCCCTGCCGAGGCTGCCATCGTTAACGAGATCATCACGCGGATCGCGAACCACACCTCGATCAGCGAGCTTGTCCGCGATCTGAACGCACGGAATGTGCCTACGTCGAAGCCGGGAGGGCGCTGGGGGTCAGCGTCGGTACGCCGCATCGTGTTCACGCCGGCGTATGTGGGCAAGGTCTCGACGGGCCGCCGGCTCGCGAGCGGCCAGTACGTAGGTGGTCAGCTTCTCGATGCTGGCTGGCCGGCGATTGTTGATGAGGAAGACTGGTGGGCTGCGCAGCGGGTCCTGTCCGCGCCGGAGCGCAAGACCAGCAAACCGGGAAACCAGAAGTGGCTGTTGTCGTGCCTGATGACGTGCAGTCTTTGTGGCGGCCGGATCACGGTGCACTTCAACAAGAGGGCCGGTGGGCGGCGCGTGCCGGTGTACCTGTGCTCCGCTGTCGAGTGCACCAAGATCGGGATCACGATGGAGTCGGCCGACGAGTACGTCGAGGCCGTCGTGAAGGCGCGGGTGGCTAGCGCTGACTTCCGCCGCGAACTCGCTAAGGGTTCGGACGCCGGGGTGATCGCTGCGCAGAACGAAGCCGAAGGGCTGCGTGCGCAGCTACGCGACTACACGCGGAAAGCGGCGCGCGAGGGGATCAGCGCTGACTCGTTCGCGCTGTATGAGGCAGAGATCCGGCCACTGATCGAGGCGGCCGAGCAGCGCGCGATCGAGCTAGCGGTGCCGCTGCCGCTGCGGGCGCTGGTGGTCGGCTCTCCTGACGACGTAGAGGCGCGGTGGGAAGCGATGGACATGCGCGCCAGGCGCGAGGTCGTAAAGGCGCTGCTTGCTCCCGTTCGCCTGCACCGCGTCGGCAAGGGACGTATCGTCCCGGCCGCAGACCGCATCACCTTCCGGGACGCTGAGCCCCGGCGTGTCGTAGCGTGATCTTCCCTATCCGGACCCGGTAAAGTGCGTGTCGTTCCGTTGAGGTTGCTGGGAGCGTAAGAGCGGCCAGAACTCGAAAGCTGGCGTCAGCCGAAGCCCGGTCTTCGGCAGCCCACGGAACAGCGAGGCCGTAGAGCGGCTAGCGCGTTCTCGAGCGCTGGCGGCAGCCGAAGCCGGCCCGTCGATATCGGTGACTCGATGACGGGGATGGCTTGCGATGCCGCAGCTTTCAGGCGGCCGACGCTCGCGTCGGCCCAGCCGCTATCAGACTGACCCAGTGTTCCGCGCGAAGGTGGACGCCGCCGTGGCGGCACTCCCGCCGCTGTCGCGCGAGACGATCCAGCGGGTCGCTTACCTGTTCCGCACGACAACTCCTGTCACGGCGTGACAACTTTCCGTGATCGAATCGTTACGTGTCGTTGTGGCGGCGCTACCAGTGACACCGCTAATCCCACGAGTAACGTGTGTGCGCACCAAAACCGAATACAAATTTGGCCGTCCACCTGCCTAGGAACAGGTGAACGGCCAGTGAAATCCCACTCCGCAGCTACCACGCCATCAGGGGGACTTCGCCGTGCAATCTAGCAATCTGCACGCGCGTAACGCTGCAGAACGGCTGGTCTGGCAGCGCGTTCTTCAAGAAATACCCAGACGGCACCGTCGCGCTCGCGGGCAGCATCGGCTCACCCGGAACCGGTTTCGACCCCGCGAAACAGTCCACCTTCGCCACCCTGCCCGCGAAGTACTGCCCGCAGCAGGGCATGAGCCTGACCTTGAGCCAGCAGTGCACCACCGACCGGTTCACCGGCAACTACCTCGCACGCATCGCGCTCGGCCCCGCCGGCGGCCTGAGCATGCAGAACCTCGGCACCAAGGCGACCAGCGCGCCATTCTTCCTCGACGGCATCCGGTTCCCGATCGACGTGCCGAAATACACGCGGATCAAGGACGACCCGCCCGACTACGACAGCAGCGAGGAGTAGACAGCCGGGCGTCACACCCGCACGGGCGCTGCCGTACCCCCGCCCCATCGCAATTAAAGAAGGCCACCACGGCTGAACCGTGGTGGCCTTCTTTCTTTGCTTTCAGGACTCAATTTTCCTTACTGTGGTGGCCTCTTTCGTGCTGCCAGGACCGCACAGTGCCGGACTGAAAGCACGGCTACCTGACCAGTGCCAGCGTCTCGTCGCGGAGCTGGGCCATCGACGCGGTGTCGGGGGCTTCGACGTTCAGCCGTAGCAGCGGCTCAGTGTTGGACGGGC
>DASXDG010000011.1:0-3864 GCA_036490795.1 Streptosporangiaceae bacterium | reverse complement strand
CTACATTTCTCGCTATTCACAATATTAGCCACACATAGGGCATATCGGTCTAATCATTTAATTCGCCCAAATCTACTGCACCGCCGCCGCCCCTCGGGCCGTTTTGCCGCTTATGCGCCATTGGTCCGTACGCGAGGCGGGCGTATTGACCCGCCCACGGGCAGAGGCGCCGGAGGCGCAGGGCATCAACGCGGAAGATCTGTCCAACGCGGTATAAAACCATGCTGTGAGCAGGTATTTCTTCCGTGTTGGGCTTAATTACCGCGTTGATGGCGGCGCGGGGCGTGTACGGACGTGATCGTGCGCGTGGCGTTCCGGGAAACCGGAACGCCACGCGCACGATGAGCCAACGAGCCTCGGATCCGGTCCCGGCAACCCCCTCAGGTCACAACAGCAACAACGAGCCCGTCCCCACCAGCCGGCACCACTGCACCAGCCGGCACCACCGCACCAGCCGGCACCACCGCACCGGCCGTGCCGGACCACCACCCCGGCGTCCCGGGCGACGGTCTACGAGCCGACGCCCAACTGCCGGGCGATCAGCATGCGCTGAACCTCGGAGGTGCCTTCGCCGATCTCGAGGACCTTGGCGTCGCGGTAGAAGCGGCCGACCGGGGTTTCGTTCATGAAGCCGTATCCGCCGAACACCTGAGTGGCGGCACGCGCGTTGTCCATGGCGGCGTCGGAGGCGGTGAGCTTGGCGATCGCCGCTTCCTTCTTGATGGGTTCCCCCGCCATCAGCCGGGCCGCCGCGTGGTACCAAGCCAGGCGGGACACGTGCGCGCGGCGTTCCATGTCGGCGATGGCGAACTGGATCGCCTGGTGCCGCCCGATCTCCACCCCGAACGCCGAACGCTCCTTCGCGTACCTGACGCATTCGTCGACGCAGCCCTGGGCTAGGCCGGTGGACAGCGCGGCGATCGCCACCCGTCCCTCGTCCAGCGTCTGCAGGAACTGCGCGTACCCGCGACCGCGCTCGCCGAGCAGGTTCTCCGAGGGCACCCGGCATCCGCTGAAGGAGAGCTCGTGGGTGTCGGAGGCACACCAGCCAACCTTGGAGTATTCGGGTGCACGGGTGAAGCCAGGAGTGTTGTTAGGGACAATGATCGAAGAGATCTCTTTACGGCCCGAGTCGTCGCGGCTGGTAATGGCCGTTACGGTGACTAGCTCCGTTATATCGGTACCGGAATTGGTAATGAACGCCTTCGAGCCGTCGATCACCCACTGGTCGTTTTCCAGCCGGGCTGCCGTCCGCATCGTGCCGGGAATGTCGGTACCGCCACCCGGCTCGGTCAGGCCGAACCCCGCCAGCTTCTCCCCCGCACACAGTGCTGGCAACCAGCGGCGACGCTGCTCGTCGGTGCCGAAGCGATAAATCGGCATCGCGCCGAGTGACACGCCGGCCTCCAGCGTGATCGCCACCGAGGAATCGACCCTGGCGAGTTCCTCCAAGGCGATGCAAAGGGCGAGATAATCGCCGCCCATCCCTCCGTATTCTTCAGGGAAGGGCAGACCGAAAAGGCCGAGCTTGCCCATTTTGGCGACGATCTCATAGGGAAACTCGCCGCGCTCGTAGTAACCGCCGATAACGGGTGCCACGACCTCGCGAGCGAACGCGGCCACGGAGTCCCGCAGGTCTTGCTGCTCCGGCGCCAGCTGGTAACTGATCATAGGGACAGCTTCGCACGCGCTCGCCGGCGGCGGTAACCTGTGGCTGGCCGGTACCGCGTAAACGATACGGAGAGCGAGGACATGGCCACCCTGACCTGCCCAGACTGCGGCGTCAAGGTCCAGCCGGAGGACCTGATCTGTTTCCGCTGCGGCGCCAACCTGCCGCATGTCCCCGAGCCGGACGAAGTACCGACGCCGACGATCTCGCAGAAGTTCCTCACCGCGGATCTCAGGCCGGCGCAGCGCGGCATCTCCGGTGTCGTGTTGCGTATCACCTTCCCGACCGGGAACGTCGACATCCCGGCCGGCACCTCGGTAATGCTCGGTCGTGACCCGGCGGAGTCGCTGGTCGCGGCCGCGTTCGCCCGGTTCGACAACGTGTCACGGCGGCACGCCACCATTGAGGTGGACGACTCGGGCCATGCGATCATCCGCGATGAGGGATCCACCAACGGGACCTTTGTCAACGAGGACCGGGTGGTGCCGGGAGCCGACGTCCGGATCGTGGACGGGGACCGGATCCGGCTAGCCGCCGACGTCACCGGCAACGTCACGCTGCAGGGCGAGCCCAACCCGTCGGACTACAGCCGGGGCTGAAACCGCGCAGCTGAAACTGGACAACTGACCAGCAGGCACCCGGAAACAGCACCCTGGGAACAACCGGCGACGCGGGGGTTACCTAGAATCGTCTTTCGGATGATCGGTTGGCGATTCGGGGGCTATGGGCATGCCGCATTTCATGCTGTCCTGGCAGGACGCCGCCTTGATAGCACTCACGCTCGCGGTGTTCAGCATCGCCATCTACCGATGGTCGGCCGTGGCAGCGGGAGTGGCCAGGGAGGCAGGACTGCTGTTCGGCCTGTACGGGCTGTGGCAGTTCGCCGGCAAGTTCACCGCCATGAGCGCGGCGGGCGGGATCGCCCGCGGTCAGTGGATCTGGCATGCCGAGCGGGTTCTCTACCTGCCGAATGAGGCCTGGGTGCAGCACCTGTTCCTGCCGTACCCGGCGGTCATCCAGGCCTTCAACCTGTACTACGACATCCTGCACTTCCCCATGCTGATCGCGTGCCTGATCTGGGTGTACGCGTGGCACCGCACGGATTATCCGCGGATCAGGACGCTGATCGTGCTGTTCACCGCGACGAGCCTGCTCGTGCAGCTGATCCCGGTCGCACCGCCCAGGCTGCTGCCGGGGACCTCCATGGTGGACACCGCGTTCCAGTACGGCCAGTCGGTATACACCTGGGGCCAGGGGGTGCTCGAGGCCGACCAGTACTCGGCGATGCCGTCGGTGCACGTGGGCTGGGCGCTGATCGTGGCGATCGCGGTCATCACCTCGTCCCGTTCGCGCTGGCGGTGGCTGGCCGTGCTGTACCCGGCGCTGACCACGCTGGTCGTGGTGGTGACGGCGAACCACTTCTGGTTCGACGGCATCGCGGCGGCGATACTGGTGGTGCTCGCCGTGCTGATTGAGAGGCGTCTTTCGAGACTGTTGGGGAGCAAACGTCCATGCGATCATGAAATGCATGGCGACGGTGAGCGAGAACGCGTCGGCTCCAGGACTGAGGCGTGACGCGACCGGGCCGCGGAAGGTCCGGCATCCGGAGCGGGTAACCGAGGTGGAACTGGTGCACATTGACTGACCTAGAGGTGATCTCGTACCGGCCGTCGTCGTTCTCCGATTACGCGTGGACGTTCGGCGGTGCGGCGCCGGTCATGCGGATCAAGCCTCCTGCCGTGCTCTCGGTGTACACGGAGGACTGCTTCGCCGGGCGGGTCTCGTCCGTGAACGACCTGGTATCGCAGGTGTGCGAATTCCCGTTCCTCAACCCGCAGACCGGCCCGTTCTACGTGGAAGGCGCCGCCCCCGGTGACACGGTCGCGGTGCACTTCGTGTCGATCGAGCCCGCGCGGTCCTGGGCCGCGTCCACGACGGTGCCGCTGTTCGGCGCGCTGACCGGAACGCACCTCACCGCTACCCTGAACGACCCGCTGCCCGAGGTGATGTGGCTGTAGGAGCTAGACGCCGCCGCCCGCACCTGCCGCTTCTCCGCAAGATTCTCAGAACTAACAGTGGATCTTCCGATGGAACCGATGCACGGCACCGTGGGGGTCGCCCCGGCGAACCTCGAGGTGCGCAGCGCCCTGGTGCCCGACGCGTTCGGCGGGAACATGGACACGCCGCAGATGCGG
>DASXDG010000010.1:0-5481 GCA_036490795.1 Streptosporangiaceae bacterium | reverse complement strand
TAGATGACGCCGGTGGTGTCGTTCTTCACGAAGTGGCAGGTCACCCCCAGGTGGTGGGTGATCAGGTTGGTCACCCGGTGCGCGGCCATCTCGTAGGAGACCGAGAAGACGTCGATCAGGTCCTCGACCGCGAGGTCGCGACGCTCCTTGGCCTCGCGCAGGAACGGGACCGCGGCCGGCTCCGGCATCAGCATCGCGGCGGCGAAGTAGTTCGCCTCGACCCGCTGGCGGAGGAAGTCGGCGAAGTCCCTCGGCGTGTCGTGGCCGAGCAGAAAGTGCCCCAGGGCCTGCAGGATCACCGCTCGCGGTGAGTGGTCCCCGACCGGCTCCTGCTTGACGTAGATCCGGCTCGTCCGCAGGTCGGTCAGCGATCGGACCGAGCGCGGCAGGTCGGCGACGAAGCGGACGGAGAACCCGTGCTGGTTGACGACCGACAGCAGCATGCCCTGGGAGAGCGCGCCGCCGGCGTAGCCGGCCCGCTCGAGCGCGGCGGTGGCGGCCGCCTCGATATCGGGGAAGTAGTTGCCGCGCTCGCGCATCGCGCCGCGCAGCGCCGCGTTGGCCGCCCGCGCCTCCTCCGGGGTGGCGGTGGGCTTGGCCCGCTGCGCCCGCAGCTCGGTCGAGAGCGCGACCAGGTGCTCGAGGATCTCGCTCGGCACCCGGGTGCCGACCCGCAGCTCGGGCAGGCCGAGCGCCCGGTAGGACGGGTCGCGCTGGGCATGCTCGAGCGCGACCTCGAGCTGGGCCCGGCGGCTCGGCGGCTGCTTTTTCAGCAGCTCGGTGACCGGCACGTCGAGCGCGTTCGCGATCTGCTCGACCAGCGACAGCCTCGGCTCCCTGCGGCCGTTCTCGATCAGCGAGAGCACCGACGGGGTGCGGCCGACCCTGGCGCCGAGATCGGCCAGCGTGAGACCCCTGGCCCGCCGCGCGTGCCGGAGTCGCTGACCGAACATGGCGAGGTCTAGACCTTCGGTCTCTACCAATTTCTGCTGTTCTTTCATCAGTGAAAAAGTGTAACACGGGTCCGTTCAGACAAATCTTGCATTTTTTTACAATGGGAAGCCCTGGGCTGCCTCAGCGGGCGTGCCGCACCCTCGGAGTAAGCCAGAAACTCCGGCAGACGAAAGCACGAGGCATCTTCATGGAAACGATCAGCCAGCAGGCGGCCAATCTGCAGTCTCAGTGGGAGACCGACCAGCGCTGGGCGACGATCGAGCGGACATACACGGCGCAGGACGTCATCAGGCTCCGCGGTTCCGTGGTCGAAGAGCACACGCTCGCGCGGCGCGGCGCCAACCGGCTCTGGGAGCTGCTGCACAGCGAGGACGCGGTGCGGGCGCTCGGCGCGATCACCGGCAACCAGGCGGTGCAGATGGTGAAGGCGGGGCTGCAGGCCATCTACCTGTCCGGCTGGCAGGTCGCCGCCGATGGCAACCTGGCCGGGCAGACCTATCCCGACCAGTCGCTCTACCCCGCCAACTCGGTCCCGGCGATGGTCCGGCGGATCAACAACGCGCTGCTGCGGGCCGACCAGATCGCCTGGTCCGAGCGGACCGCGGACTCCACCGCCCCCCGGCAGCAGTGGCTCGCGCCGATCGTGGCGGACGCGGAGGCCGGGTTCGGCGGGCCGCTCAACGCATTCGAGCTGATGAAGGCGATGATCGACGCGGGCGCGGCCGGGGTGCACTTCGAGGACCAGCTCTCGTCGGAGAAGAAGTGCGGCCACCTCGGCGGGAAGGTGCTCATCCCGACCGGCGCGCACATCAAGACGCTGAACGCGGCCCGGCTGGCAGCCGACGTGTACGGCGTACCGTCGCTGGTCATCGCGCGGACCGACGCGCACTCGGCCGCCCTGCTGACGTCGGACGTGGACGAGCGCGACCGGGAGTTCGTGACCGGCGAGCGAACGGCCGAGGGGTTCTACCGGGTGCAGTCGGGGATGGCGCCGTGCATCGCCCGCGGGCTCGCCTACGCGCCCTACTCCGACCTGCTGTGGATGGAGACCTCGACCCCGGACCTGGCCGAGGCGCGGGAGTTCGCCGAGGCGATCCGGGCGCAGTACCCGGACCAGCTGCTTGCCTACAACTGCTCCCCGTCCTTCAACTGGCGCGCGCACCTGGACGACGCGACGATCGCGAAGTTCCAGAAGGAGCTGGCCGCGATGGGGTACCGGTTCCAGTTCATCACCCTGGCCGGGTTCCACGCGCTGAACGAGTCGATCTTCGAGCTGGCGCACGGCTACGCGCACGAGGACATGTCGGCCTACGTCCGGCTGCAGGAGGCCGAGTTCGGCCTCGAGCCGCTCGGCTACACCGCCACCAGGCACCAGCGCGAGGCCGGCACCGGGTACTTCGACCTGGTCACCCAGGCGATCGCGCCGGACGCGGAGACCACCGCGCTGGCCGGGTCGACCGAGACGGCCCAGTTCGCCGCAGCCTGAGCTTCGGTTGCCGGGCAATGACCGATGCCGGCCCCGCCGCCACTCCTGCCAGGCGGGGCCGGCATCATTAACGTGGACCAATTTGCGAGCGCTAAGCGGACCAATCGAGATATAACGCGTTGATCACAACTCGCGTCTCCGGGGCTCCTCTCAGCTAAGTCTCAGCAAACCGGCCGCTATTCTGGGCGGGTGCATGCCGACGACATCTTCAGGGCAATTGGCCGGTTCTCTGTTAAGTTCCGCTGGGTAGTCGTGATCCTCTGGATTGTGG
This sequence comes from Streptosporangiaceae bacterium, assembly GCA_036490795.1. Taxonomy (GTDB): domain Bacteria; phylum Actinomycetota; class Actinomycetes; order Streptosporangiales; family Streptosporangiaceae; genus JAFARZ01. The sequence continues at coordinate 2,770 of DASXDG010000010.1, read as the reverse complement.
CCGCGGGCGTTATCCCGAGGGCGCTGCCGTCGCTGGCCAGCGTGACCCAGGGCAACAACAGCGCGTTCCTGCCCGCCAGCGCGCCGAGCCAGCAGGCGGCCAACCTGGCCGCGCCGTTTGGCGGCACCAACCTGGTCCCGGTTCCGGTAGTCGCCGCGGTCAGCACCGGGACGTTCACCGCAGCCGACCAGGCGTATCTGACCACGCTGGCGGGGGACCTGGGCAAGGTTGCCACCGTCGTCAAGGTGAACGACCTCGGGGTGTCGGCGGCGCGGGCCGGGGTGGACGGTCAGGCCGCCCAGCTGCAGGTGCTGTCAAACGTCAGCCAGAACAACCAGGACGCGCAGACCGACCTGATCAACAACCTGCGCGGCGTGATCAGCCGCTCATCGCCGCCGCCCGGCATGCAGACCCACCTGGCGGGCCAGCTGGCGATCCAGGTGGATCAGCAGAAGCAGTCGGGCAATACCGGCAACGAGGTCGAGCTCGTCGCGTTCCTCTTCATCCTCATCTTGCTGTTCCTGATCTTCCGGTCGGTGCTGGCGCCCTTCATCACCGTCATCCCGGCGCTGCTGACGGTCTCGATCGCCGGGCCGATCATCGCGGAGCTGGCGAACCACGGGCTCAAGGTCTCCACCCTGGCCCAGCTGCTGCTAACGGTGCTGGTGCTCGGCGCGGGCACCGACTACGGGCTGTTCCTGGTGTTCCGGGTGCGGGAGAACCTGCGGGCGGGCCAGGCCAACCACGACGCGGTGGTAAACGCGCTGACCAAGGTCGGTGAGTCGATCACGTTCTCGGCCCTGACGGTCATCGCAGCCCTGCTCTCGCTGCTGGCTGCCAGCTTCGAGATCTACTCCGACCTCGGCATCCCGCTCGCCATCGGCATCGGCGTGATGCTGATCGCGGGGCTCACCCTGCTGCCGGCCCTGCTGGCGATCTTCGGCAAGGCCGCCTTCTGGCCGTCCAAGCCCAAGGCGGGCACCTCGTCGACCGGCCTCTGGGGCAAGGTCGCCACCCGGGTAATGAAGCGCCCGGCGGCCGCGCTGCTGATCGGCGTGATCGCGTTCGGCGCGCTGTCGATCGCGGTCACCGGCTACCAGAGCGCCGGGTTCGGCGGCACGATCTCGGCCCCGGCCGGCACCGACTCGGCGGCCGGGCAGAACCTGCTCGCCAAGTACTTCCCCGCTTCCTCGGCGAACCCGACCAACCTTGTCTACAAGCTGTCAACGCCAGTCTGGGAGGACCCGGCGGTGATCGCCACCGCCACCAGCCAGCTGGAGCACAGCCCGCTGTTCACCGGCGTCACCGGCCCGCTGAACCCGGTCGGCGGCACTGGCTTCACGCCGGCCCAGTACACCGCGCTGCACGCGGCGCTCGGCTCGGGCACGCTGCCCGCCAGCGTGCCGCCGGTGCCGGCCGCGCTGGCCGGCACCGTGACGGCGACGCAGTGGCCGGGGGTGTACCAGGAGTACCGCGCGACCGCGCAGTTCGTCGATAAGGCGGGCACCACGATCCAGTTCGAGACCGGACTGACCGCCGGCGATCCGAGCAGCACGGCCGCGCTCAACGCGGTTCCGGCACTGCGGGCCGAGGCGGCCACGGTCGGCACGACGCTGCACGCCACCGCGATGGGCGTCGGCGGCGAGGCTCCCGCGTTCTACGACATCAGCCAGATCTCCAACAGCGACCTGGCGCACGTGATCCCCATCGCGATCGTGGTCATCGGCGTGCTGCTCGCACTGGTCATGCGGTCGCTGGTCGCCCCGATCTACCTCATCCTGTCGGTGGCGCTGTCCTACTTCGCCGCGCTCGGCCTGGCGGTGATCGTCTTTATCTGGCTCGGCAACTCCGGCGGCATCACCTTCATCCTGCCGTTCCTGTTGTTTATCTTCCTGCTGGCGCTCGGCGAGGATTACAACATCCTCGTCATGACCAGAATCAGGGAGGAAGCGCATCATATGCCGCTTCGCCAGGCGGTCGCCAAGGCGATCGGGGTCACCGGCACCACGGTGACGTCGGCCGGCCTGGTCCTCGCGGGGACGTTCGCGGTGTTCGCGGTCGTCGGCGGCAGCGGCTCGGGCGGTTCGCAGATCCGGGATGTGGGCATCGGGCTGGCGGTCGGCGTCATCATGGACACGTTCGTGGTCAGGACCGTGCTCGTGCCGTGCACGGCGGTGCTGCTCGGCCGGTGGAACTGGTGGCCGTCGAAGCTGGTGGTCGACGCCCCGGAGGCCGACGCGGTGAGCGCGGACGCGGACGCGCTCGGGCTGGCGGACCCGGACGTTCGGGCGGCCGACTCGGGGACCGATTCGGCGTCGGACGCCCCGGACGCGACCGACAGCGGGTCACCCCGGCACAGCTGAGAGTTGTCGTCAAAGCGCCCCGCGCGGCGGTCCGGACATGATAATTGACACCATGATCCTCGGACATGCCGAGCGGGGTGCTTTCCTTCTGCCACGCTGACCGGGAGACTCTTGACCTAAGTGTGTACCCGTGGGCGGGCAAGACAGACGTACGGCGGTGCAGCCGCGGGGCAAGGGAAGGGACGCCGATGCAGGAGCTGCGCTTCGTCGCGGTCAGTGAGGACGGTAGTTACGCTGTCCTCGCGGTCCCCGGGCGCAGCGGGCGTTTTATCCTGTCGATCGACGAGCGGCTCCGCGCCGTCGCGATGGGCCAAACCTCCCGGCTCGCCCAGTACGAGATTGAAGTGGAGAGTCCGTTGCGACCCAAGGAGATCCAGGCACGAATCCGCGCCGGCGAGACGGCGGAG
>DASXDG010000009.1:0-2221 GCA_036490795.1 Streptosporangiaceae bacterium | reverse complement strand
GGTCATCACCTGGATCTGCACGTTGGACAGCGACCCGATCGGCCCGTAGACGCGGGCGAGCAGCTGCGAGAGCGCGACCAGCGTGCCGAACTCGAACGCGCCCCTGACCACGAGGCTGCCGCCGACGCCGTAGACGACGGCCGTGAACAGCCCGGTGAGGAGGGTGATCACGATCATGAAGACCGACCCGTACATGTCCCTGGTGACGCCGATCTCGCGGACCTTGAAGGCCTTGGCGGAGAACAGCTCAGACTCCTCGCGTGGACGGCCGTAGAGCTTGGCCAGCATCGCGCCCGCCACGTTGAACCGCTCGGTCATCGTGGAGCCCATCTCGGCGTTGAGCTGCATGGACTCCCGCGACAGGCGCTGGAGGCGGCGGCCGAGCCTGCGCGCGGGGAAGATGAACAGCGGGATCAGGATGAGCCCGATCAGGCTGACCAGCCACGACAGGTAGAACAGCGTGACCAGGATGACGATCAGCGACAGGACGTTGGAAAGCACGCTGGACAGCGTGCCGACGATCGCCTGCTGCGCGCCGACCACGTCTCCGTCCAGGCGGCTGACCAGCGACCCGGTCTGCGCGCGGGTGAAGAACGCCAGGGGCTGCCGCTGCACGTGGTCGAACACCTGGGTGCGCAGGTCATAGATGAGGCCCTCGCCGATCCGCGAGGAGAAGTAGCGGTTCACCACGCCGAGGAGCGCGTCGAACAGCGTGACCCCGGCGACGGTCAGCGCTACGACGATGACGACGCCCTCGTCCTTGGCGACGATTCCGTTGTCGATGAGCTCGCGCAGCAGCAGCGGGTTGACCACCGTGATCGCGGCGTCCAGCGCGGTGGCGATGAGGAAGATCGTCAGCTTGCCCCGGTAGGGCCGCGCGTAGCCGACGATGCGCTTGATCGTTCCTGGCTTGAGCTTCTGCTTGGTGACCGTGGGGTCCATGCGGAAACCGCGCGACATCGCGAACCCTGGGCCATGCGCCATCATTTACCCGATGGTAGTTCGCGGTGCGAACGACTGCGGCATGGTTTCCCGCCAGGCGAACACTCCCGGCCGCCTGGCGGACTCGTCACTTCCTGGTGGCGCCGCCCCGGCCGCGCAGGGCCACTCCGGTCTCGGTGAGGATGCGGTGGATGAACCCGTACGACCGGCCGGTTGAGGTCGCCAGGGAGCGGATGGACTCGCCGGCGTCGTAGCGGTTCTTCAGGTCGGTCGCCAGCCTGTTCCGGTCTTCCCCGGTCACCCGGGTGCCTTTTCTGAGCGTTGTCGATTCGGCCACCTTTACCTCCCGTAAGGCTTAGCACTCATTGCGTTACATCCCCTACCCGCAATGATCACCTATCGGGGCGTCGTTGACCACCCGCATCGACGGGGATAGTTCGGCTTAGCCAAACAGATACGAAATGCCATCCCCCCGGCCGGCCGGGCAGTGTCAGGCGAGGGCAACCAGGTCGGCGAAATCGGCGGACCAGGTGTCTTCTGTTCCCTCCGGCAGCACAATCACGCGCTGCGGCGAAAGCGCGTCCACGGCCCCCTCGTCGTGGGTGACGAGGACGATAGCGCCGCGGAATCCCGCCAGCGCAGCGAGGATCTCCTCACGGCTGGCCGGGTCCAGGTTGTTCGTCGGCTCGTCGAGCAGCAGCACATTCGCACCAGAGACAACAAGGAGCGCCAGCGCCAATCGCGTCTTCTCGCCGCCGGAAAGAACGCCGACCGGCTTATCGACGTCGTCACCGGAGAAGAGGAAAGAGCCGAGGACTTTCCGCTGCTCGGTGTCGGTGAGGTCGGGCGCGGCGGTGCGCATGTTCTCGATAAGCGACCGCTCGGTGTCCAGGGTCTCGTGCTCCTGCGCGTAATAGCCGAGCCTTAGGCCGTGACCTGGGAACACCTCTCCGGTGTCCGCCTTTTCCACGCCAGCGAGCAGCCGCAGCAGCGTGGTCTTGCCCGCGCCGTTGAGGCCGAGCACCACGACGCGGCTGCCCCGGTCGATGGCCAGGTCCACGTCGGTGAACACCTCAAGGGACCCGTAGGACTTCGACAGCCCCCTGGCCGTCAGCGGGGTCTTGCCCGACGGCGCGGGGTCAGGGAAGCGCAGCTTCGCGACCCGGTCGGCCTGCCGCTCGCTCTCCAGGCCGTCAAGCAGGCGGTCGGCGCGGCGCTGCATGTTCTGCGCGGCCTTGGCCTTGGTCGCCTTCGCGCCCAGCTTGGCCGCCTGCAGCTG
>DASXDG010000008.1:0-26862 GCA_036490795.1 Streptosporangiaceae bacterium | reverse complement strand
GTCGGCGTCCTGCACCTGGCAGAAGTAGGGGCCATAGAACAGCTCCTGCAGGCAGACGACCTGGGCGCCCTGCGAGGCGGCGGTCTGGATGTGGGCCACCGCGCCCGCGATCATGGAATCCTTGTCGCCGGTCCACCGCTGCTGGATAAGCCCAGCGCGAATGACCGTGTCGCCTGTCGGCGCCATCGCACCTCCCGAGGTATGTAAGACCCCATCCTTCCCGATGCGGGCCTAGTTGTAACGGTCGGCACGGCAAGAAAGCCAGGATCTCGCACGCCACACCTTTAGAGGTTTCTACAGCCGGAGAGCGGGCCGGCGGGGCCGCATTAGGAAGCGAGAACAGCGAGCCCGGCTTCTGCGCATTCGTCGTCTTGCCCGGGCATCATTGCGCCGCTTACCGCCATCGCACCGAGGACGGTGTCCCCCCGCATGATGAGCGCCGCGCCGGCACCCGCCAAGATGGGCACCCGCACGGCCCGGTCCAGCTGGGCGAAGAAGCCAGGGTTGGCCTCCTGCAACTGGCGCAGTGCGGCGCCGTCGCGGCGGAAGAGGGCGACGCTGGCCGCTTTGGTCTCGGCGATCCGGGCCGAGAGCGGCGCTGCGCCGCTCATGCGGCCCAGGGTCTGCAGGTGTCCGCCTTCGTCGACGACCGCGACCGTGACCAGTGCACCTATCTTGGCGGCGCGCTCGTGTGCGCCGGTGATGACTGTCTGAGCCTCTTGGAGCGTTAGTGGCATCGTGATCCCCTGAGTTATATGGACAACTGTCCTTGCATGAACGAGCGTATCGTCAGAGTCAGCCGCAGCGCAAGCACGCGAAGCTAGAATGATCGGGCGATGGACGACACCACCTCCGCAGGTCTCTCTGCTGGCCCACGCCGTCCCAACGCGCGCGGGCAGGGGGAGCGGCTACGGGAGGAGATCATTTCCGCCGCCGTGCAGATGCTCGGCGACCTAGCCGACGACGAGGCCTTGTCGCTGCGCGCGGTCGCACGTGCGGTGTCGATCTCCCCCACCTCTGTTTACCTGTACTTTCCAGATCGTGACGCGCTCGTCGCGGCGACGATGCAACGCTGCCATGCGGAGATGGTCCAGGCCGCGGATGAGGCCGGGGCCGCACATCAGGATCCCGCTCTCGGCTTGCGCGCACGGATCCTGGCACAGGCGGCGTGGGTGCAGGATCATCCCGGCCTCTACAAGGTGATGCATGAGAGCAAGGTCGGCATGCCTTTCAAGGAGGTCCTGTTCACGCGCACGACAGCTGCGGTGCAGCGGTGCATGGATGCCGGGGTTGCCTCGCCAGGGGACGCCGCCACCGTCGCACTCGATCTCCGGACGGCCGTCATCGGCATGCTGTCTCTGCGGATCAATGAGCCTGACCTGCCCTGGCCGCCCTTCCCCGAGCAAGCCGACCGATTCCTCTCCAAGCTCGTCGGACTCGCGCCGCCGGCCGGGGAGACGACAGTCCCGCAGGCAAGCTAGCCGCGTTCACCATCCGGTACGGCAAGCGAGCCCGGCACTACTTCGGTTCGAGGAGGTTGTAGACGGTTTCGCCGCCGATCGTCTCGGACTTGTAGTGGGCCTCGACCCAGGTGGTGATCTGGCTGAACGATCCGCCACCACCGCCGAACCCGCCGCCCATGCCACCGCCGGCGACGTAGTACGTGATGTCGCCCGCCTTGGCCCAGGCCTCGAACTCGGCCAGCGTCGGTGCCGGGTCACTACCGGTGAAACCGCCCATGGCCAGCACGGCCTTGCCGCCGCTGGCCAGTTCCAGGCTCGCCGCGTCCTGCGAGCCCCCGACGGCCGCCGCCCACCGTGTCTTGGTCGCACGCAGGGCGTTGACCAGTGCGGAACTCGCATTCACGCCGCCTGGTCCGCCGCCGATCCCGGCGTCCGCGCCCGTTCCGGTCCCTCCGGTACTGCCGTTGCCGTTGCCGTTGCCGGCGCCGGGGAAGGTGCCCTCGCCGAGACCCGAGCCGTGGCGGAATCCGGTCCGGTCGCCGAACCCATCGCCGAGCCCTCGGCCGCCCGCGCCGGAACCGCCAAGCCCGCCGCCGAAACCGCCGCCGCCCGCCACCGACACGGCGTCCGGGATGCTGCCGGTGTGCGCGGTCGCGGCCGTACCGGCCGCCCAGGCGGCGGTTGGCATGATCAGCGCTAGTCCGGTCACGATGGCCGCACCGGCGACCAGCCGACGGCCCGGTCGTGTCCGCCACGCGGCGACAGCAAGGGCGGCGATCGCGACCGCACCCAGGGCGAGTGCCACGTACGCGAGCGACCCGTGGAACGAGGAGTTGTCCCGCCACATGATCACCCCCCACGCGACGTTGACCAGCACGGCCACCGCGAGGAACCCGTAGGCCACCGCGCCGGACCGGTCACGGAACGCACGAGGTGGTCCCGGGATCGCGGCAACCTGAACCGGCCACGTGCCCTGCGCCGGCAGGCTCCGCGCCGGCACGGTCCGGGCCGGTGTGGTAACGCTCGCCGGCTCATCGCTCGTGCGCGGCTGGCGGGCGCGATGCCAGGCCAGGACGCCGCCGGTACCGATCAGCGCGCCGATCGCGGGGGCGAGCGCGACCGTGTAGTACGGGTGGATGGTGCCCTGCATGTACGCGAACGTGATGCCGACGATCAGCAGCCAGCCGCCCCACATGATCAGCCCGGCGCGCGCCTGATCGGTGCGCTTGTGCCGCCAGGTCAGCCACAGGCCCGCCACGAGCAGGATCGCGGCGGCGGGGAGCAGCCACGAGATCTCCCGGCCGAACTCGCCGCTGAACAGCCGCTGGATCCCGGCCGAGCCGCCGAAACCGCCGCCCGCGCCCCCGCCGCCCGCGCCCCCGCCGCCACCTGGGCCACCGCCGGCACCGCCGCCAGGCCCGCCGAAGCCACCGCCAGCGCCAGGGGTGTATCCGCCACCTGCCCTGGTCGCCGTACCGCCGGTACCGGCGGCCGCACGTCCGTAGCCCGCGGCGCGCTGGCCCAGCTCACCTAGCCCGCGAAGCGCACCACCGCGAGTACCGCCGCCGGGAGAACCGCCACCGCCGGCGGAATTGCCGAACAGGCGGTCAACGCCGTTGTAGCCGAGCGCCAGCTGCAGCGGGTTGTTGTCGGTGCTGCCACCGATGTACGGACGGTCGGCGGCCGGGGTCAGCAGCACCGCGGTGATCCACCAGCCCGCCGCGACTACCAGCGCGGCACCGGCGACGAGCAGCTGCCAGATGCGCCGCCACAGCCCGGTCGGCGCGGTCACCAGGTAGGCGAGGGCGAACGCTGGCAGCGGCAGCAGCGCCTCGCCGCTCTTGGTGAGGAACCCGAAGCCCACCGCCGCACCCGCCGCGATCAGCCACCTGGTGCTCGCGTGCTCCAGCGCGCGTGTCACGCAGTAGGCGGCGAACACCAGCAGCAAGACCATGAACGCATCGGGATTATTGAACCGGAAGATCAGAACAGCAGCCGGTGTCACCGCCAGCACCCCGCCCGCGATCAGCCCGGCGGCGGCCCCCCTTGCCGGGCTCGTCGCGGGACGGACGACGCGGCGCACGGTCGCGGCGAGCAGCGCCACCGCGGCGACGCCCTCGAGGGCGTCCGGGACCAGCATGGACCAGCTGCTGAAGCCGAAGATCCGGCCAGACAGCGCCATCACCCACAGCGACGCGGGCGGTTTGTCCACCGTGATGAAGTTGGACGCGTCCAGTGACCCGAAGAAAAACGCCTTCCAGTTTTCCGTCCCGGCCTGCACAGCCGCGGCGTAGAAGCTGTTCGCGTACCCGGACGCGGACAGATTCCATAGGTACAGCACCGCCGTGCACACCAGCAGGCCGAGCAGTGCCGGGCGAAACCAGGCGGGATCGCTCGCCGGCCCGCGCAACAGCCGGCGCGGAAGAGAGGGCCGCGGCGCGGAAGCCGCGGGCACGTCGCGATCGCGAGAATAGGAGTCGGAGGCGTAGCTAGTTTCTGGCACGTAGCGAGCATGCCAACCCGACCTGGACGACAGGTACGGTCAGCCTATGCATTTGTGATGAGCGCCGGTTTCCGATGAGCGCCGCATTTCTCATGGGCGCCGCGACATCGTCGTCACGTACGGCAGGACCAGGCCCCCCGCGGCGATGACCGCGACGGCGGCCACGACACGGAGCAACGCCGAGCCGGCACCGGCGCTCGCGGCGGGCAGCATGCCCGCGCCGGCACCGAGCGCCAGCAGGCACACACCGATGGCCAGCACCGGGACCTGCGGGCGCAGGGATGCGGGGGATGAGCCCGACTCCGCGAGGTGCACGGCGATGAGGTAGGCCAGGAGCGCCGCGCCGAGGACGGCCGTGTGCCAGGGCCGGGAGCCGTGTATCACCTCAAGCCAGACGATCGCGATCGCCGCGCCCTCCTCCCACGGGGGAACGCGGATGAACTTGAGGAAATCAATCAGGCCGCGCGTGGGCGCGCTCAGCAGGTAGGTTTCCTCAGGAAGCGGGATCCAGCTCAGGCTCAGCCGTGCCGCGCTGCCGGCGACGCAGAAGATCGCGACCAGGAGCAGGATCGCCGCCCCGCTCCCGTGCACCCCGGGGAGGGCCGACCATACCGTGCAGGCCGCCCCGAGCAAGATCGCGGCGGCGGCGGTAGAGATCATCGCCCCGGGTCGATTGCGCGATTGACCCGCTCTAGCGGTGCCGGTTGCGTAATCGACCCCACTGGGGTGGGGCTGGGGCTCGACCCCACTGGGCTGGGGCTGGTCGGTCATCGGCGGGATCCGGCATGCATGAGGGGGCGGCGGGTGTAGGGGGCGAGCGGCAGGTCAAGCGGATCGGTGCCGTTCCAGCGCAGGACGGGGATGCCGAGCTCGCGCAGCGAGAACCGGATCGCCTCCTGCTCCATCTTCCAGATCCGGCGCGCGAGGCGGTCGGTGACGCGCGGACGGGCCGGCGGCTGGACGTTGAGCACGTCCACGACCAGCATCGTGAAGCCGCGCTCGCGCATGTCCCGCAGGGCTTCGACGAACCGCTGGTCCAGCAGCGGGCTGAACACGATGACCAGCGATCCTGGCGGCAGCGCGGCGCGGGGCAGCTTACGGAAGCTGGAACCGCGTGACCAGCCGGAATCACTGGCCAGCATGGTGTCGATGATCTTGTAGACCTGTCGTTTGCCGAGCCCGGGGGCGAGCCAGTCGGCCCCGCCCCACTGATAAGTGATCACGCCCACCCGGTCGCGCGCTTCCAGGTAAGCCTTCGCCGCGGCCGCCGAGCCGCGCAGCGCCAGGTCGAGCGCGGACGAGCCCGGCTCGCCCACGTCGGAGGTGGCGTCGGCGAGGAGCACCACGTCCTGCGAGCGTTCCGCGACGAACGTGTTCACCTGCAGCCGGCCGCGCCTGGTGCTGGCCGGCCAGTTGATGCTGCGCTGCCGGTCTCCGGGCACGTATTCCCTGACACCAGAAAACTCGGTGCCCTCGCCCCAGGCCCTTGAGCGATGCTCGCCCAGCCGGTTGGGTAGCCGGCCGAGCACGACACGGGTCCTCTGCTCGGCGGGATGCGGGAAACAGTCCAGCCTGGGCAGCATGATCTCCACATGCCCCTCGGTCAGCCGCCAGCGGTCCCGCAGCACGAGTTCCAGCGTGCCGAACTGCCGGCGGCCCCAGTGCTCGGGGCTGGCCAGGAGCCGGACTTCGGACCCGTCCGCGGAGGCGCTCCTGACCAGGTCGATGCCCTTGCCGGGATGCAGCGTCCACCGCGCGTCGAGACCCGCGGTGCCCGTGACCGACGCGTCCAGCGCCACTATCTCGCCCTCGAACGCGCGTGTCGTGCTCGGCTTCACCCGGATGCCGACCGCCGCCGGGCGGGCACCGCGCCCGACGCCGAGTAGCAGCAGGGCGGGAGCCGCGACGCCGGCGAACTCAGGGCGGCGAGCCACCGTAGCGGCGAAGACCGCGGCCAGGGCCAGTGTGAGCAGGCGGCGGGCATGCCGGGACAGCCGCCAGCGGACGGGAGACTCGCCCGCCTCAGCTGGCCGGCCAGCTCGCCCGGCGTTAGGGGCGGACGGTGGCATGAGCCCGCGCGGTGGGATCGGTCTTCGGGGTGGGCACCGTGGACAGCAGTTTGGACACCACGTCGTCGGCGGAGACCTGGCGGACCCACAGCTCGGGGCGCAGCGTCACCCGGTGCGCCAGCGCCGGGACCGCCACCTGCTTGATGTCATCGGGAACCACGTAGTCGCGGCGGTTCAGCAGCGCCTGACCGCGGGCGAGCTGCACGAGCGCCAGACCGCCACGTGGGCTGGCACCGACCTGGACCTGGTTGTCCTGCCTGGTCGCGGTCACGATTGCCACGATGTACTCGAGCAGGTCCGGGGTGATCTCCACCTGCTCGAGCGCCTCGCGCATGGCGAGCACACCCTGCGGCGTGGTGACCGCGGTCAGCTCGGCGTAGTCAGTGGCGCGGGACACGCGCTTGGTCAGCATGCCGATCTCATCCGATGCCGACAGGTAGCCCAGGCGCAGCCGCATCAGGAACCGGTCGAGCTGCGCCTCGGGCAGCTCGTAGGTGCCCTCGTACTCGATCGGGTTGTCGGTAGCCAGCACGATGAACGGCTGCGGCAGCAGACGGGTCTGGCCGTCGACGCTCACCTGGCCCTCGCCCATCGCCTCCAGCAGCGCCGCCTGCGTCTTCGGCGGCGTCCTGTTGATCTCGTCGGCCAGCAGCAGCTGGGTGAACACCGGCCCCGGACGGAACACCATCTCGGCGCTGCGCTGGTCGTACAGAGGGGCGCCGACCACGTCAGAAGGCAGCAGGTCGGGGGTGAACTGGATGCGCGCGAAGTCCAGGCCGAGTACCCGGGCGAACGAGCGGGCGATGAGCGTCTTACCGAGCCCGGGCAGGTCCTCAAGCAGGACGTGGCCGCCGGCCAAGATGCCGACCAGCACCAGCTCAAGCGTGCGGCGGCGGCCGACCACGGCACGTTCGAGCTCGTCCAGGATGGCCGTGCACTGCTCTGCCACCTGGGCAAGGCCGGTCTCGGTCGGGGCGGTCACAGCTTCTCCAATCGTTCGATGATGCGCAGCAATGCGTGCCGTGGGATGCCCCGGCGGCGGGACTGCGCTTGCTCACGGGGTGCGTCCGGGCTGATCCACTGCCACAGCACGGCGTCACCGCGGTGCTTACAGAACACGCGGCGCGCGGCGTCCGGGTCCTGATAGAGGTTCACGCCGTGCCGTTCGGACAGCCGGGCGGCGAGCAGGTGCTCAAGGACCGGACGCAGCTCCAGGTCGTAGAACACCCGGTTCTGGACCGAGCTCTGCACCACGAACCGGCGGTGCGAATAGCCGCTGACCGGCTTCGCCGTCGCTTTCTCCCTGGCCTTTTTCATCGCGTCCGCGATGCCCTGGGGGAGCAGGGTGCGCAGCACGAACAGGCCGATCGCCGCGGCGCCGATGACCACCACGGCCATGCCGTCCCAGCCGGCCACCGCGTAGCCGCCGGCGGCGGTCACGACCACGGCCACCGCGGCGATCGTGAGCTCAGGTCCGGTGCCGTGCCACACGCTCGCGGGCGCGGGCGGCGCGGGCGCGGGCGGCGCGGGAGCGGCCGCGGCTGCGGGCGGCGGCCCGCCGGACTCGCTCGGCTGGCTCATCCGCCCGTCTCCTGTGGCTCGCGGTCCTGGCTGGCCAGCGCCCGCGCCAGCTCGTCGAGCGCCTGCTCGGCCGCGGCGCGTTGCGTCTGGTCCATCGGGTGGCTGGAGAACCTGGCCTCGTAGAACAGGGCGGTCAGCCTGGCCGGCGCGGAACCGCCCACCACCTTGTTCTGGGTGGCCCTGGCGAGCAGTTCGTCGGGAGTACCGGCCTCGGTCCGCGTCGTGCCGCGTTCGGCCAGGCTGCGCTCCATGGCTACATAGCAGGCGATGATCGCGGATTTGGCGTCGTCGAAGGTGCGCAGCGCGGACCGGCCCGACTCCACCGCCTCCCGCAGGGTTTGCGAGTCTTCGGCGATCTCGTCATCCTCGGCCAGTGCCCGCACGCGGGTCTGCCTCGCGAGCCAGCGCAACGTCACCACGATCGCGACGATCAGCACGGCGATGAGCAAGCCCCACAGAATGTCGCCGATCGGGAATGACCCGCCTCCACCTGAAGAGTGGATGTGCGGCGTCTTTTGCGAAGGCGGTACGCCTTTCCTGGCCGGCTGCGTGGGCTGGGGCCTGGGCGGTGGCAACTTCAGGTGCAGGCCGTAGAGCATGGCCACGACGTCCGCGATCAGGGCGGCGCTCAGGATCGCCATGATGGCGGAGCGGAGCTTCCACGGCAGTCCCGCGGTCACCGCGTCATCGCTGACCGCACGGAACGCGAGAGTGCGACGACGCATGATAATGACGAGCAGCACCAGGAAGACCACGAAAAGCGTGATGCCGAACGCGAAGTCGGTCCTGTGCGAGCCGGTCCATTTCGGCTTGTCCACGGAGCCGCGCAACCCGGCCATCGCGAGGAGGATCAGCAGCGTCAGCGGGATGACCCGCAGGGCGGTACCTCTGAAGGCAGGTCCGTGCTGCTGGCTGGTCATGGTCTCGTTGTTCCTGCTCGCAAGGTGGGCGCCCCGTATCTGGGCAAAACATACCTGCTGGACAGCGGGCGGGTCGACGTCGGGCCAGCTAGAGGGCTGGTCGCCCGGCTAGAAGGGCTGGCCAGAAGGGTGGCGAAGCACCACCGTTAGTTATGATGGCGACTTGGCCTTGGCCGCGGCCTTGAGCCTCTGCTTGTACGCGCGCACCTGGGCGAGCGAGTCCTCGTCCACGATGTCGGCCACTGACAGGTAAGACCCGGCCGCGCCGAACGGCTCTGCCGCCTCGCGCCAGCCGGGAGGCTGCGCGCCGAATTGCTTGCCGAGCATGGCCACGAAGATCTTCGCCTTCTGCGCGCCGAAGCCGGGCAGCGCGCCGACCCGCTTCAGCAGGTCCGCGCCGGAAGGCGCGGTCGTCCATACCCGAGCGGCGTCGCCCCCATAGTCGGAGACGAGCAGCCTGGCCAGCTCCTGGACGCGGGCCGCCATGGCTTTCGGGTAACGATGCAGGGCCGGCCGTTCCGAGAAAATGCTGGCGAGAGCGTCCGGGTCGAAATCGGCGAGTTCGGCGGCCGTCGGCTCGTGGCCGAGGCGGCGGGCCAGGTCCAGCGGGCCGCTGAACGCCTTCTCCAAGGGGACCTGCTGGTCCAGCAGCATGCCGATGAGCAGAGCCAGCGGATCGCGGCTCAGCAGTTCGTTGGCGGCCGGCTCGACCGGCATCGAAATCGTCACGTCCGCAGCGTACCTCGATGGAGATAAGCTGATCACGGGGCCAGCGTGAAGGGCCCGTCCGGCCCGTAGGGATGGAGTCGCAAGCATGACACCGCACATGAAGTGGGGCATCGGGGGAGTCGTCGTCGGCCTGATCCTGCTCTGGATCCTCCCGTGGTGGATCGGGCTCGCGCTCATCGTGATCGCCATCGCGGCTCCGGCCGTGGCCTGGCGTTCGCTGGACGCGTCGCAGCGCCGGCGGTTCAAGGAACTTCGCCGCCGCCAGATCCGGTAAGGCTGCTGACCTGCAGTTAGCTCGCCGACACGCGGCGTCAATCCCATCAATGTTGATCAAGGGCCGCTAAGGTCTGGGGTCATGGGGGAATGGATTGGCGCTGCGGAGGCTGCGCAGCGACTCGGGGTCAAGCAAGCGACATTGTATGCGTACGTGAGCAGAGGGATGCTCAGCCGCCGACGTGGCGATGACGGCCGGAGCAGCCTGTTCGAAGCTGACGAGATAGCACGCCTGAACGAGCGGGGACAGCCTCGGCGTGCGGCGGGTACCGGGGATTTCGTCATCGAGTCCGAGCTGACCGAGGTGGCCGACGGGCGGTTCCGCTACCGCGGCATGGAAGTGACCAAGCTGGCGTTGTGGCGCCCGTTCGAGGAGATCGCGGGCTGGCTGTGGACGGGCAGCCTGGGTAAGGACGGTGCGACGTCGCCCTGGCAGGCCACCGCGGAAGCGGTCGCGGCCGGTACCGGCGCCCAGGCCGCGCTGCCTGACGGGACGCTGCCGCTGGAGCGGTTGCGGGTGATCGTGCCCGCCATGGCGGCGACCGACCTGCTCCGCCTGCACCTCGACCCGCCCGCCGTGGTCGCGGCGGGCCGCAACATCATCGCCGGCATGGTGGACTGCCTGCCCGATCCCGCGGGTGTGCCCGCCATTTCCTCGTCACGGCTCGCCGAAGGCGGCATCGCGGGCCGGTTCTGGTACAAGATCTGCCCCAAGCGGCCCGATCCTGGCCTGCTTGGCGGGCTGCGCGCGGCGATGGCCCTGCTCGCCGACCATGGGCTGGCCACGTCGACGTTCGCGGCCCGGATGGCGGCGTCGGTTCGCGCCGACCCGTACGCGGTCGTGGCCACCGGCCTCGGCGCACTCGGTTCCTCGCGTCAGTACGGCGGGGCGTCGCTCGGCGCCGAGACGATGCTGGCATCGGCACGCGACCCGGCGGACGCCGCGCGCGTCGTCGGTGAACTGCTACGCCGCGGCGAGCAGATCCCGGGCCTCGGCGACTTCGCGTCGAGCCCGGACCCGCGCGCGAAGGCCCTGCTCGACCTGGTGAAGAAGGCGGCGCCGCGATCCACCAGGTACGCCGTCGCCGCCGCTGTCCTGGACGAGACGCGGCGCCGGTCGCTGCCGGAGCCGAACATCGACTTCGCGCTGGCCACGTTGTCCAACGTGGCAGGCATGATCCAGGGCGCCGGGGAGGCCATCTTCGCCGTCGCGCGCAGCGCCGGGTGGGTCGCGCACGCGATGGAGGAGTACGCGAAGAACGCCCCGCTGCGCCCGCGGATCGTCTACATCGGGCCGGCCTCGGCGTCCACCCTGTCCGCTAACGTGGCCCGGCGGCCGGTGCCCGCGCGCCTATTAACCGAGACGCGGGAATTGCGCCGGGCCTCCAAGTGCTTGAAAATACAAGGACTAAGGAGGCCCGATGACCGTCCGACGCCTGAACCACGCCGTTTTGTACGTGAGTGGCCTGGAGCGCGTAGTTTCGTTCTATTCGACGATGCTGGGGTTCGAGGTTCGCACCGAGATCCCGGGACGGGCCGCCTTCCTGCGCGCGCCGGACTCGGAGAACGACCACGACCTGGGTCTGTTCGAGATCGGGCCGGGCTTGTCCGCGCAACCCGGTGTGGGGCTGTACCACCTGGCCTGGGAGGTCGGCACGCTAGCCGATCTGGTCGCGATCCGGGAGAAGCTCGCAGCCGCGGGGGCGCTGGTGGGGGAGAGTGACCACCGGGTGTCCAAGTCGTTGTACGCGAAGGACCCGAGCGGCATCGAGTTCGAGGTGATGTGGCGCGTGCCCGCGTCGGACTGGCCCGCCGAACTGGCCAAGGGCGAGGGCACGTTCCGGCTGGACTGGGACGCGACGCTCGCCCGCTGGGGCACCGGCCAGGTGACCGGTGCCGCCGCGGGCTCGCCGACGTAGCTTCGTCCGTTAGCGGCCCTCGGCCATCCTGGTGATGTAGGTGACCGCGACGAACGCCTGGTACATGGCCAGCGGGTCGTTGTCCTCGATACGGACCGTTCGCAGGCCGACCCGCGTCACGTCGCGGACCCAGCTCGCGATCTGAGCCATGTCGGCGGTCTGCATGTGCAGGTCGAGCGTTGCGGGCAGGTCGATGGAGGGCGGCTTCAGCGCCTTCGCGCGTTCGGTCGCGCGCCGCGCCTTGTCCGCGATCTGTCCCTTCGCCGTTTCCGGGTGCAGGTTGACCGCGCCGAACCGGGTGAGCGACTCCTTGGTCGTCACGGTCTCCACCCCAGGACAGAACGGCGCCACCTCGGCGATCGTGTGCTGGTCTCCGGTGACCAGGGCGACCGGCACGCCGTGCCCGAGCGCGGCGAGAGCGTTGATGCCGCTCTCGCCGGCCCGGATTCCGTTCAGCTCGACGTGAGAGAACACCTGCGGGTTGTACGTGTGCGACAGGACCGAGCCCTCGCCGGAGATCGATCCGTGGTACCCGACCAGGAAGACCGCGTCGAAGCTGCCGTCCAGGCCCTGCATCATGTACATCGGCTTGTGCCGTCCGGCCACGTAGCTGGCCTGCCCGTGCAGCGCGGCCGGGTCGAGGTTGAACATCATGCCGTGCGAGTCGTTGCACACGATCTCGCTCGCGCCGGCGTGCAGCGCGCCGTCGATGGCGGCGTTCACCTCGCCGAGCAGCAGCCGCCTGCCTTCCTCATAGGGCTGTCCCGGCGCGCGGCACTGCGACCAGTCGACGATCCCGGCCACGCCTTCCATATCGAACGAGATGAAGATCTTCACCCGCTCATTGTGGCGCTACCTGGGCCGCCGCGTGCTGCCGTTCGGTGCCTTGAGCGGTCGCCAGGGCGCGGAGGCCTGGCGCGCCAGGGTGCAGCCCCGGTCCGCTGGGCGCGATTAGCGTCTGCGGGTGCGGGCCCAGTCCGCTGGGCGCGCGCCCGGGCTGCCGGGGCGCGAGGGCGTGATTAACGCGGTAATTCGGCTTATCGCGGAGGGAAACGTTGCTGTGAGCAGGGTTTTTTACCGCGTTGGACATATCTTCCGCGATAACGACGCTAGAGGCGGTGCAGGGGTGGCCATCGTGATCCAATGATGTTATAGGTGCGAATGTGACCATTGGTGCGGGGTCGGCGCCGTGCGCCGTGCGGCGTGCGCCGTGCGCCGTGCGCCGTGCGCCGTGCGCCGTGCTAGGTGCGGGCCGAATGGGGCTCGTGCCCGGGTTGGCGCGGGTACAGCGCTCGGCTAACCGGCTAGACGGCCGGCGGCGGCGGGGGCGCCGGGGGCGGCCGGGAGGGTGACGTCGGCGACCTGATCGAGGGTGAGGCCCAGCGCGAACGCCAGCGACACGACGGTGAAGAACGCCGGCGTCGGTATCCGTCCCGTCTCGATCTTGCGCAGGGTCTCGACCGGCACGCCGGACAGGCCGGCGATCTCCGCCATCGGCCTGGAGCCGCGCGCGGAGCGCAGCAGCGCGCCCAGCCGCTCGCCGCGCAGGCGTTCCTCGGGTGTTAGCGGTGCCCGTACCATGACGTGATAATAATACCGGTATAGTTATCCCGGCAACCGGGCGAAGCCGGCAACCGGGCGAAGCCGGCAGCCGGACGAAGAAGGGGCGAGCCGAATGGTCGAGATCAAGACAGCGGGCGAAATCCAGGCCATGCGAGCCGCGGGCCGGGTGGTGGCCAAGGCCCTCGCCGCGACCAGGGAGCACGCCGCGGCCGGCGTGACGCTCAAGGAGCTTGACGAGGTCGCGCACGAGGTCATCCGCCAGGCCGGTGCGACGTCACCGTTCCTGAACTACAAGCCGATGTTCGCGCCGGTTCCGTTCCCCGCCGTCATCTGCACCTCGCTCAATGACGAGGCGCTGCACGGGATCCCGGACAGCCGCAGGCTCACCGACGGCGACCTGCTCAGCGTCGACTGCGGGGCGACCCTCGACGGCTGGACCGGCGACGCCGCGATCTCGTTCAGTATCGGCGAGCCGAGGCCGGAAGACACCCGCCTCATCGAGACCGCGCGTGCCGCGCTCAAGGCGGGCATCGCCCAGGCCGTGCCCGGCAACCGGATCGGCGACATCTCCGCCGCCATCGGCCGGCTCGGCCGGGACGGCGGCTACGGCATCAACATCGACTTCGGCGGCCACGGCGTGGGCCACACCATGCACGAGGACCCGTCGGTGCCGAACGAGGGCAAGCCGGGCCGCGGCATGAAGCTCAGGGCCGGCGTGGTGATCGCGATCGAGCCCTGGTTCATGGCCGGCGGCAGCGACGGCTACTACATCGCCGACGACGGCTGGACGGTGTGCAGCGCGGACCGCAGCCGGGCGGCCCACGTCGAGCACACCGTCGCCGTGACTGACTCTGGGCCAGTTATTCTTACCTCATTGTGAGAGCTGACCCGGAAACAGTAGGGCAAGCTCTCGCGGATAGGTGGAAATAACCGCGAGCTCGTCGTCGGTGAGCGGCTTACTCGTTGCCGACGCGCACAGCTGCACGAGCGAGAACACCAAGTCCTCGTCGCCGTCCGCCACCGCGAGACCGAGCCCGTCCAGCACGTGCCTGAATCCGGCCTTGCCGCCGTACTCGCCGGTAAGCACCACGCGGCCGTCGCGCGCGTACCAGTCGTGCGGGAACGGTCCGAGCGTGTCGTCGTCGTACAGCTCGTAGTTGGCCCGGTCCTTCAGCGCGCCGTCCGCGTGGATCCCGGATTCGTGCGCGAACGCGTTCCGCCCGACTCCCGGCCAGGCTGGCGGTAGCTGCTGACCGAACGCGTACGAGGCCCACAGCCCGAACCGCCGCGCCCACGACAGGTCGAGCGTGTCACCGATCTGCACGTCTTCCGCGACGCCGAACGCGTGACTGAAGGCCAGGATACACGAAATCAGATCCGCGTTTCCGGCACGCTCGCCGATTCCGTTAATACAGGTGTTCACCCAGGCGTCCTGGCCCGCGTCCAGGTCGCCGAGCGCGCCGGACACCGAGTTCGCGACCGCCATGCCCAGGTCGTTGTGGCAGTGCGTTTCGACGGGGATGGCGACCGCCGACGCGAGCTTGCCGAACCGCTCCCTGATCCGCCCCGGCGAGTCGCCGCCGATCGTGTCGCAGTAACGGATCCGCGACGCGCCCGCCTCCTTCGCGGCCAGCGCGAACTCCAGCAGGTACCCGTCGTCGGTCCGCGAGCCGTCCTCCGCGTTGACCCCGATCGTCTGCGCCCCGCCGTCGACCGCGACCCGTACCGCGGCCGTCATCTCCTCGATGATCCTGCCCCGGTCCAGCTTGCCCCGGAACTTGTGCGCGATCATCTGGTCCGATGTCGAGATCGACAGGTTGTAATGAGATAGGCCGAGGGGCGCGGCCGACTCCACGTCCTGCACCACGGCCCGGCACCAGCCGGACAGCCGCAGTGATCCGAACGCCCCGGCCTCCGCCAGCGCGACGCACGCGCGCGTGTACGGCACCTCGTGGAACAGGAAGGGGAACCCGATCTCTGACTGCGCCACGCCCAGCCGGCCGAGGTAATAGTTGACCATCACCTTGCCGAACTTGGACAACCCGGTCCGTGCGGTCTGCACCCCATCCCGGTTCGTCACGTCAAGAAAATGAATGCTTGCCATGCCTTCAGGTTGATAGCATGATCAACCTCGGTCAACATTGATTAAGATCAACTATCGCATAACCGGCAGTGGTGCTTCCGCCCGCATCGAGGAGGCCCAGGGGGAGACGGCAGTGAGCTACGACATGACCGCGGCGGAAGCGGCACACCGGCTCGGCGTCAAGCAGGCCACGCTGTACGCCTACGTGAGCAGGGGCGTGCTCACCCGCACCCGGGCCGCCGACGGCAGGGGCAGCCTGTTCGACGCGGACGAGGTGGAGCGGCTGGCACTGCGCGGTCGCCCCAGGCGCCCGGCGGGCACGGCGGACATCACGGTCGAGTCCGGGATCACCGAGATCAGCGCGGACAGCCTGCGCTACCGGGGCCGGGACGTGATCGAGCTGGCCAGGGACCGGTCGCTCGAGGACGTGGCGGAGCTGCTGTGGGCAGGCCAGCTTCCCGCCGAGCCGGTGCCGTACTGGCAGGCCTCGCACATCGCGCTGACCGCCGGGCAGGCCGCCCAGGCCGCGCTGCCCGAGGGCATCTTGCCGCTCGAGCGCTTTCAGGTGATCGTGCCGGCCATGGCGGCCACCGACCCGCTGCGGCTCCAGCTCGATCCCGTCGCGGTGATGGCCGCGGGCCGCGCCATCGTCGCCGGAATGGTGGACTGCCTGCCGCCTCAGGCCGCCCGCACCGGCCTGTCCATCGCGGCCAGGCTGTGGTCGCGGCTGTGCCAGACCCGGCCGTCGCCGGGCCTGCTGCGCGCGCTGTCCGCCGCCCTCGTGTTGGTCGCCGACCACGAGCTCGCCGCGTCCACGCTCGCCGCCCGGGCGGCGGCGTCGGTGCGGGCCGACCCGTACGCGGTGGTGGCGACCGGGCTCGGCGCGGCCGGCGGTGCCCTGCACGGCGGGTCGTCGCTCGGCGCGGAGACGCTGCTGGCCAGCGCGCACGGCTCACCCGGTGAGGTGCCGCGCGTGGTAGGGGAGCTGCTGCGCCGGGGCGAGCGGGTACCTGGCTTCGGCCATTTCGTGTACAAGGCGGGCGACCCGCGCGCGATCGCGCTGCTCGAGCTGGTCCGCCGCGCCGCGCCGAAGTCCGCGCAGCTCGCCGTCGCCGACGCGGTGCTCGCCGAGATCAGGCAGAAGTCCCTGCCGGAACCCAACATTGACTTCGCCCTGGCCACCTTGGCCAAGGTGGCCGGCATGGTGACCGGCGCGGCGGAAGCGGTCTTCGCCGTGGCGCGGGTGACGGGCTGGACCGCGCACGCCCTCGAGGCCTACACGACGGCCCCGATCCGCCCGCGCGCGATCTATACCGGCCCGTAGCCGCTATTCGCCGGTGGCGCCGTCGATCTGCTCGCGGAGGATGTCGGCGTGGCCATTGTGGCGCGCGTACTCCTCGATCATGTGCAGGTAGATCGTGCGCAGTGACATCAGCTCGCCCTTGAGGTCGAACGTGTCGTCGAGCGAGTCGTTGGCGACCGCCGCGTCGCACGCCTTGAACTCCTCGGTCAGCCGGGCGTAGTCGGCGGCGGCGCGGGCCGGGTCGACCTCCTCGAAGTCGGCGTTCCAGTTCTCGCCGAACGGGTTGCCGACGGGCTCTCCGGCGAACCTGGTGCGGAACCAGACCCGCTCCACCTTGGTCATGTGCCGGATCAGGCCGAGCAGGGACAGCTGGGACGGCGGTACGGGGCGCGCGGCGAGCTGGTCACCGGTCAGGCCCGAGCACTTCCACAGCAGCGTCTCGCGGTGCCACTCGAGCGTCGCCTGGAGAACGGGGCGCTCCGGTCCGGCCTGGGGCCCGTCTTCGGCCCGGTTGATCTCAGGTGCTGTCCATGTCACCGCGCAATCTTTTCATAACGAGCCCGCCGTCATGACGCGGCGGGCCGGGTCGAGATCTCGACCGTGCCCTTGTAGGCGAGCGCGCGCACATGGACAATCGGGGCGTCGGCCGGCACCCGGTAGCCAGGGTCCTCGTCCACGCCCCCCTGCTGGATGCCCACTCCGGTGATCTCGGCCCGCACTCCCGGCGGCACCAGGATCGTCACCCTGGACTTGTAGGCGACCACGCGCATCGTGGTGACCGGGCCGGTCAGTTCGGCGACGCGCAGATCCAGCGTGCCGCCGCCCTTGTAGACGACGGTGGTGTACCGCTCGGGCACGCGCCAGCGCCCCGCCCGGCGCACCGACCCCTTGTACGCGATGGCGTACTTGCCGGGAGCGGGGCCAGCGGCGGGCACCATCGCGGTGCCCGTCGGGCCAGCGGCGGGCAAGTCTGTCAGCAGGACGTCCAGTTCGCCATGCGTACGGGCGGCAAGCGTCGCGCGCATGCGCTCGTCGAACTCGGTGTCATCCAGCCGGCCCTCGGCAAATGCCTGCTGGACGCGCTGAAGGACGGCTTCTCGCTCCTGGTCAGAAGCACGAACCTCGGGACTGTCACCACCGTCAGTTATAGACATGCGATATATCTTAACAAGGTTTCCGGGTCATGGCATCCGGGTCAGGCGCAGCTTGGACTGCTGGTGCGGCAGCTTCTCCCAGTCATCCATGAACCGCGCGGCCAGGCCGTGCCTGGCGGCGAGCGCGGTGAGCGTCTCGGTACGGTAGTAGAAGTCTTCGCGCAGGACGTGGTGTTCGGTGCCGTCGGTGCGATCGAAGGTGAAGTCGAAGAGCGCGTCCGGCTTCATCACCCGGCCGATGTGCGCCAGGCACTGCTCGATGACGGCGATGGGCGAGTGCGAGAACACGCTGTGCGCGTGCACCACGTCGAAGTGCCCGTCGGGCAGGAAGCCCAGTTCGAGGTCGGAGACGAGGGTCAGATACGGCAGTTTGTGCTGCAGGCCCTCGCTGGCCAGCGTCCGCTGAGCGGCGAGCAGGATGTCCGGCGAGATGTCGACGCCGTAGTACTCGCCGGCGTTCAGGTAGCCGATGAACAGCCGGCCGGCGCGCAGGTTGCCGCAGCCGATCTCCAGCATGCGCATGCCCGGCTTGAGACCGTGTTCGGTCAGGTAGTCGAACTGCATCTGCCCGACGCTGAGCCACTCCTCATGGGTGCGGCCGCCGACGGCCGCCTCGTCGCTGCGTGCCGCGTCGGATTTCATCACCGCGCGGTAGTAACTCACGTGATCGGGGTTCTTCAGCCGCAGCACCGCGTCCCTGGCGAGCCGGCGGGCGTGCGGCACGATTCTCTGCGGGTGACGGGCGGCGTAGCGCATTTTGAACGCCAGCCGTGAACGATCCTTCGATGACATGCCGCATAGTCAAGCAGAATCGCGGATAACCCGGGCAAAGGTTTCGATTGGCTTGTCTAGGACGTGATCATTTGAGGTTGCCGCTACCGGTTTAGCTGGGCCTGGTCAGGCAGCACAGTGCCCGCTGGCCAGCTCGCGAATGACGATGCCGAGGCAACTGGGGTCGCGCCGGCTGGTCGCGTAGGCCAGGTAGCGGCCATCCGGGCTGAGGTCGAACGTCTCGATCTTCACAGCGCGCCGCCTAGGGCGAGCAGCACCCCGGCCGCGCCTGAGATGCCGCGCAGGAACCGGTCGACCTCCATGTTCTCGTTCGGCGCGTGGTTGCGTTCGTCGGCGTTGGCGAGCGGGATCCCATAGCACGGCACGCCCAGGGTCTCGCCGAACTCCGCGATCGGCAGGCTCCCGCCCAGCGCGGGCATCAGCAGCGGATCCTCGCCCAGCCCCGCCCGGGCGCCGCGCATGACCGCCTCGGTGTACGGGCTGTCCACGGGTGTCCGCTGCGGCTCCATGCTCCCGCCGAACTTCACCTCGGCGTCCGGATCGTACCGGGCGACATGCCGCCTGATCGCGTCCATCACGTCGGCTGCACGCTGCCCGCCGACGAGGCGCATGTCGCACTTGGCGACCGCCACATTCGGGATGATCGTGCGGTGCTCGCCGGCGTCTTCACAGGTCAGCGAGTTGATGCTGAATGTGGGAGCGGACAGCTTCTCGTAGTAACCGAGTCCGGAGGGCGGCTCGAGCTCGGTCACGTCGAGTTCCTTGAGCACCGCGGCGACGTCGGCAGGCAGCGCGTCCAGGGCCGCGCGCTCGGCGGGGCCAAGCGGGACGACGCCTTCGTGCGCCCCCTCGACCAGCACGGTACCGTCGGGGGATCGCATCGAGGCGAGCAGGTGGACCAGGCGCCAGGCGGGGTTCGGCGCGATGCCGCCCCAGTTACCGGAGTGCATGGGCGATATGGCTCCGGTCACCTTGATCTGGAAGATCACGATGCCGCGCACGCCGAGCACGACCGTCGACCGTCCGGACTCGTGCACAGGCCCGTCGCTCCATACCGCAAGGTCGGGCCGGCCCGCGTCGCTGGCCGGGCCCGCGTCGCTGGCCGGGAACCGGCGGCGGATCGCGGCGGCCAGGTGCGGGCTGCCGATCTCCTCCTCGCCGTCGAGCAGCACGCTCACCCGGCAGGGCAGCGACCCGGTGACCTCCTTGAGCGCGCGCAGCGCGAACAGCTGCGCGAGGTGCTGGCCCTTGTTGTCACCGGTACCGCGACCGTACATGCGGCCGTCCCTGATCGCCGGCTCGAACGGGGGAGAGTCCCAGTCGGCCAGCGGCCCCGGCGGCTGAACGTCGTAGTGCCCGTAGACCAGCACGTGCGGTCGTGACCCGCCCGCGTCTGACGTGCCGAAGATGACCGGATGGCCCTCGGTCGGCACGACCTCAGGTGCTAGCCCGCAGCGCCTGACCAGTTCCGCGCCATAGGCAGTGGCTTCGGGGAATCCGGTGCCGTCGCTGCTGACGCTCGGCTGCCGCACCCACTCGGCCAGCTCCCTGACGCACTCTTCCCGGTGCGCCGCCACCCATTCGCTCACCCTCGCCAGCACGTCGTGTCCGCTGGTCCCGTCGGTCTGGCTCACCGACCGCCTCCACTGATTTCCGTTTCCGCAATCAACGGCAGTTGATCACGTTGGCTTCGAGCGCGGCAACCCCGCGGGCGTTGAGCGGCTCGACCCCGCACCAGACGCACCACGCACACCACTGGCAACGTCGACCTCAGCTGGCGACCCACAGCGTGGACACAACGCGGAAGATTGTCTTTTCGCGGTGGAAAAGGTTGCTGTGAGCATGGTTTTTTACCGCGTTGGACATTATTACCGCGCTAACCGCCGCGTCGGGCACGCGCGCAGCCGCACGCGCGGGGGCCGCACGCGCGGGGGCCGCACGGGGCCTGCGCGCAGCCTGCGCGGGGCCGCGCGCAGCCTGCGCGGGGCCGCACGGGGCATGCGCGGGGCCGCGCCGGGGCTCACTGATTGCGCGTGGCTGACTCAAGATAGTTGAGTTATGAGAAGAAATTTTTCGTGACGCACATGGGCCTGGGTTTCCGGGGTCCGTCCGGACAAGCTTGAGCCGGATTAGCTCAACTTAGTTGAGTACTGCCCCTGGCGCATCTCCGTGTCCAGGCACGATGATCCGGAATCGTGAAGACCGACTGGTTGCGGGAGAAGGCGGGCGTCCTCGCCGAACGGGAGTTCCGTCTCTTTTACACCGGATACGTGACGTCGCTGCTCGGCACGTCGATGTCATCCATAGCGCTCACCTGGGCGGTATTCGACAGTCACCTCGGCACGAGCGCGCTCGGCTTGGTCATGTTCGCGAGCGTGATACCGATGGTGCTGCTGATGGCCGTGGCCGGCGCGATAGCCGATCGCTTCGGGCGGCGCAGGGTGATGCTCAGCGCGGATGTGCTGCGCTGCTGCGCGCAGACGCTGCTCGCGGTGCTGCTGCTGCCTCCGCATGTGTTCCCGCTGGCGCCGTTCGCCGGGCATCCGCCACTGTGGGCGTTCGTGGTGCTGGCATCGTTGCGGGGGACGGGTGACGCGTTCTTCACCCCGGCGCTGCAGGGGCTTACCGTCGAGATGGCACCGCAGGCCCAGCTGGCCAACGCGAACACGCTGTACGGGCTGGCCCGCTCGGCGACCACGATCGCCGGGCCGTCGCTGGCCGGCGTGCTGGTCGCGGTCACCGGTCCGGCGGCGGTCATCGGCGCGGACGCGGCGACGTACGCGGTGAGCGTGGTGGTGCTCAGCCTGCTGCGGATTCCCCCAGCGGACCGGGGCGGACCCGCAGGGGCGAACCGGGGAACGCTGTTCGGCGACATCGCCGAAGGGTGGTCGGACTTCCGGTCACGGACGTGGCTGTGGGTGGTGACCGTGCAATGGGCCTTCCTCAAC
Organism: Streptosporangiaceae bacterium; assembly: GCA_036490795.1. Classification (GTDB taxonomy): domain Bacteria; phylum Actinomycetota; class Actinomycetes; order Streptosporangiales; family Streptosporangiaceae; genus JAFARZ01. The sequence goes on along the minus strand of DASXDG010000008.1, from coordinate 5,562 downwards.
CTGATCACCTGGGCACCGTTCATGCTGCTCGGCCAAGCGATGGCGCACGAGTACCTGGGCGGTCCGGCCGTGTGGGGCGCGATCATGGGGGTCGAGGGGGCCGGCGCGATCCTGGCCGGCCTGCTGCTGCTCGGCCGCAGGCCGCGCCGCCCGATGATCGTGGCGACGGTCGCCACATTCTGTTATGCGCTGCCGGACATTCCGCTGGCGCTGCACGCCAGCGCGCCTTGGGTGGCGCTGACCGCGTTCATCCTCGGCCTCGGATCGGCGCCCTCGAACACGTACTTCTCCACGGCCATCCAGCAGCAGGTGCCGGCGGACAAGCTGGCCAGGGTCAACTCGCTGATCACCTTCCCCAACTACGGGATCGGCGTGATCGGCTATGCCATCGACGGACCGCTGGCGAGCGTGTTCGGCGCTCAAGCGGTATTCGGCGTCGGTGCCGTTTACGGACTTATCAGCACCGCGTTCGTGCTCTCCCTGCGGTCGATCCGCGGCGTCGGGTGGCAGCCCGCGGATCGGGACCTAACGCCGGCGCAAGGAGAGCCTGCCGCGGCCGCCGGAACCGAGCGTGGAGAAGGCGGCCATCCGTCCGGCCACCGTGATGATCACCGCGATCGGGAACCACTGCCCGACGTCCTTCGGCGGAACCAGCGCCACGATGGCGAAAGCAACAGCTACTCCGCCGAGCGCCAGGCCGAGCGCCCCGGCGACCCGGCGTTTGAGCAGCGCCCTGCGCAGCAACGGGCGCGCCTCGCGGGGAAGCCGCAGCAGCGTCCAGGCCACGCACGTCAGGGCCGCCGAGCAGAGCACGGCGAGGCCGATGATGAAGGGCAGCTGGGTCAGGTGGGCGACCGCCGGAATCCAGATCAGTAGCAGCGCGATCAACGTGAACACATAAATGCCGGTGGACACCGTGCGGAGGATGACCACGTCGATGTTCCTGCTGTAGATCTGCTCGTCCGGCGCCGACCGGGCCGCGCTCATGAAGTGCCTGATCGCGCCCGGCGTGTCGTGCCGCTTGAGCCTGATCCGGCCGAGTTCGTTCATCGCTCCGCTGTGCGCCGGGTCCAGCGACAAGGCTCGCTCCTGATGCGAACGCGCCCCGGCCAGCTCGCCGCTGGCCAGGCTCACCTTGCCGGACAGGAAGTGCACGTCGGGTTCGTTCGGCGCCAGCGTCCTGGCCTGTGCCGCGGCGGCGTTGGCGATCTTGAGGTGAGCGCCGGCCAGGGCGGCCTGCGCCACGCACACATGCGTCTGCCACAGGTCAGGTGCCAGACGGCACGCCTCACCGGCCGCGCGCAGTGCGTCGCCATGGTTACCGAGATGGATCAGCGCGTTGCTGGCTAGCCGGTGCGGCCACTCGTCGGCCGGGTCGAGCGCGACCGCCTGGTTGGCCGCGCCGATGGCATCGACATACCGCTTCGTACCGAGGTGGGCGCGAGCCAGCAGGCACCAGGCCCGGCTGCTGTCCGGCTCGGCGGCCACCACGCGCGACATCACCGCGGTGGCCTCGTCGCATCGCCCGACATCGAGCATGGTCGAGGCACGAGCCAGCTCACGCCGCAGGTCGATGCTCACTGATTCGCTCGCACGAGGGCGCTCACAGGAGCTTGCGCTTGCGCAGGTAGGCGGCAAGATCGTCGTAGGCGCCGCCCTCGTTGGCGAACAGCGCCACGTTGCGCGCGGTGTCGAACCACGCGCCGAGCGACGGCTTGACTTCGCCGATCGCGGCCTCCAGGTCGGCGTTGCCGATCATCCGGGGTGATCCGAGCCTGACCGAATCCATCAGCGCCATCTCGGCCGCCGACTCGCAGATGTGCGCGATGTCCGCACCGGAGTAGCCGTCGGTCATCCTGGCCAGTTTCGCCAGGTCGATCCCGGCCACCGGCCGGTCCCGCAGGTGCAGCCGGAACACGCCCTCCCTGGCCGGCGCGTCGGGCGGCAGCACCAGCAGCGTGCGATCGAACCGGCCAGGCCGGCGCAGCGCGCTGTCCACGTCCCAAGGATGGTTGGTCGCGGCGAGCAGGAATACTCCCTCGTTGTTGTTCCCGGCCACGTCGTCCAGCTCGAGCAGCAGCTGGTTCACCGCGCTGCGCATCGGCGTGTGCCGCAGCTGGGTGCGCTTCTGGCCGATGGCGTCGACCTCGTCGAGGAACAGCACGCACGGCGCGCTCTGCCTGGCATGCTCGAAGAGCTGATGGATGTTCCGCTCACTTTGGCCGACGAACATGTCGATGATGTCTGCGAACGAGACCGCGATGAACTTGGCGCCGAGCTCACCCGCCACGGCCCTGGCGATGAACGTCTTCCCGCAGCCGGGCGGCCCGTACAGGAGCAGCCCGCCGCGCATCGACTTGCCGTACAGCCGGCGCAGGTCCGGGTTGCGCATCGGGGCGAGGAACGCGGCCTCGAGACGCTGCTTCACCTCGGTCATGCCCGCCACGTCGGCCAGCGTCAGCCCGGAATGCTCGGCGTCGAACGCGCTGGCCGCCTCGTCCAGCCCGGCATCATCGGAATCGCCGACGAACATCGCCGGCACCACGCCGCGGAGCTCGTCCTCGGCTTGCGACCAGTCATAGACCTGCGACCCCGTGCCCTCGGGCCGCGCCGTCTCTTCTGGCCGCGCCGTCTCTTCTAGCCGCGCGGTCTCCTCTGGCCGCGCTGTGGCATCGGGCTGTGGCGGAGACACCACTGCTTGTTCTGGTGAAAGAAGTCTTACTGCATCGGCGTTGGCCGGGTCGCGCTGCAGCACGGCGCCCAGGTGGCGCACGGCCTCATCGCGCTGACCAGCCTGCAGCAGCATCGTGGCCAGGTGAAGGCGGAGCGGCACGTCGTCGGGCATGGCCTCGACGGCTTTGCGCAGACTCTCGATGATGGGTTCCGTGGTCACCACTTCAGGGTAATCCGGGTGTCAGATCCACGGACCAGGGCCCGCCTCGGGAACCCCGGGTAGGTGCGCCTGATCGATGAGAATCTGGGCGAACGCGGGCACGTCATCGGGGGTGAGCATCGGGCTGACTGCGTGGCCCAGGTCGAGGATGACGGCCTCGCTCTTACCCGGTCGGCCAGGGTCCAGGCTGGCCCAGTACCGCGGGTTGCCGGTGCCCCAGATCCGGTACTTGCCGCGCGCGGCGCTGAGCGTTACGAGTTTTGCCGAACGTATGTGCGAGTACGGGATATGCTTGGAGCCCCAGAGGTAGTACCAGCGGACAGTGAGCCCGTCCTCGGTACAGGTGATGAACGGGTCGCGGTAGAGCTGACTCATAGCCACAACGTTGTCACGCCGACGCCCATCCTCGCGAGCAGGGTGCGCAGGAGCGGCAGCGAGATCCCGAGCACGTTGCCGTGGTCGCCGTCGATCCCCTCGACGAACCAGCCGCCCCGCCCGTCGAGGGTGAACGCGCCGGCCACCCACAGCGGCTCGCCGGTGGCCACGTAGGCCTCGATCTCCTGCTCGGACGGGGTGCCGAAGCGGATCGTGGTCTCGGCGACGGCCACCTCCCGCTGCCCGGTGGCCGCGTCGATCAGGCAGTGGCCGGTGCACAGCGTGCCGGCCCGGCCGGCCATCTCGTGCCAGCGCCCGATGGCGTCGGCCGCTGATCCCGGCTTGCCCAGTGCCCTGCCGTCCAGGTCGAGCATGGAATCGCAGCCAATGACGATTCCCTCGCGTACTTCGGCGGCCACCGCGGCGGCCTTGGCCGTGGCGAGCTGCCCGACCAGTTCGGCCGTGGTCGATGCCGTGAAGGAGGTCTCGTCGACGCCGCTGACGATGACCGCCGGCTCAAGCCCGGCGCCGCGCAGCACCGCGAGCCGGGCCGGGGAGGCCGAGGCGAGGATGATCTTCGTGTGCACGAGCAGACACGCTACTTCATGAGTCATAACTGGCCGTGGTGCTTGTCCCGGTGCTAAGCCGGGCGGCCCGGCCGCGGTCATTCGCCGTCGCGGCGGCCGGGAACCCCGACGCTGACCAGCGCCGCGCCGGTCACCGCGATGCCGATCACGAGTGCTGCCTGCTGGGTGGACAACCGGGGCGTCTGCAGCGGGATCCGCAGCGCCCGGTCGAACGGCACGGTCGCCGAGTAGCCCGACCAGGTCTGTACCGGGCCTGGTTCCAGGGCGGACGTTCCGCCCGGCGCCGGCGCTGGGGCCGGTGAGGTCGCCGGTGCGGCGGGGGCCGGTGCGGGGGCCGGGGCCGGTGCGGCGGGGGCCGGTGCGGCGGGGGCCGGTGCGGTGGCGGCCGGTGCGGCTACCGGCAGCGCGGGCGCTGCTGCCCGCGGCGGGGGAGCGGGGACGATCTGCTGAGCGGGTGCGACCCGGGCGGCGGGAGTGACCTGAGCGGCACTTGGCTGGCTCGGTCGTTTGCTCGTGTGTCCCGCCGAGCTCGTACGCGCCGGGGACCCGATGTGCGGCCCGCGCGCGGGCGGGCCGACGTGCGCCGGCGAGGCCACGTGCGCCCTCGGCCCGGGCGGACCTGGCGGTGCGTGCCGGGGCAGCTCCGCCGGGGACGGCGGAAGACCGGGGCCAGCCGTCGGCGGGGTCACGACTGCGGCGGGGCTGGCCGTGAGTTCCGGGCACTGGCCGGAACCGAGCACGATGCTCAGGTTCAACGTCAGCAGCAGCAGGTCAAGGCTTGCGCAGACGTCAAGACCCCGATCCGCGGCCGGGACATCCGGCCGGAGCTGATCGCCGAAGGCCAGGCCGGCCGGGCCGCACAGCAGCAGCGCCGCGGCCAGCGTCGTAGCCCCTCCCAGCGCGGCAGCCCCGGCCAGCGCAGTCCCGGCCAGCTTCGGTGCGCTCATGACTGGATGCGCTGCATTTCCTGGAACGCGGACTGGAACGCCTCCGGTTTTACCGCGATGCCGCCGCTGAATACGTGGTTGTTGTCGATGACCAGGAACAGCCCGGCCCCGATCAGCGCGGAGGTGATCAGGATCGGCGCGAGGGCCTTGCCGCGCGGTCTGACGCCGAACAGGAACGGGTAAAGGATTACCAGCATGCCGGTGATGACCGCGAAGACGATCACGGCATCCGGCAGGCTGGCGTCCACGTCGACGGCGCGTTGCCTGCGGGCCGCGTAGATGTCGCTGACCTGGTCAAGGACGGCGGTGTCCGCGTCGGCGGCGAACTTATCGGCGTAGTTCAGCGACACGAGGCTGCCGCGCATGTTGTCCAGCATCGTCCAGCCCTCCTGGGAGAGCTGTCCCCTGGTCATCACCGGCCACTCGTCATGGATGACGAAGTTCGTGTAGTTGCGCAGGTCCTCGTGCACGATCGCGGCCTCGGCGGCCGGCAGCCGGCCGGCCTGCCAGTACGCCTCGACGACAGCTTGCGCCTCGGCGTAGGTGTTCTGCCGCGCGCTGTCGTTGGTGGTCCAGGGCACGATCAGCCCGATGGCGAACACCATCAGGAACAGCGACTTGATCATGGCACCGCCATGCGACCCCGCGACGCCGTCCGGTGCCTCGTCGACCTTGCCCCGTCCGAGCCGCGAGCTGGCCACATCCACGATGACGATCAGCGCCACCGCCGCCAGCGCGGCCAGAACGCATCCCCACAACA
>DASXDG010000007.1:0-4423 GCA_036490795.1 Streptosporangiaceae bacterium | reverse complement strand
CTGTCGGCGGTGGTGCACACCCCGGGCGGGCAGGTGATCTGGACCGGGCGGCTGTCGCTGGGGAATCAGGGGTGGCTGGCCGGGCACGCCGTCAACGGCGCCATCCTGCTCCCCGGCACCGCCTACACCGAACTCGCGCTGATGGCGGGCAGCTACGTGGGATGCCCTGAAGTCGGCGAACTAGTCCTGCACGCTCCGCTGCGCCTGGACGAGCATGGCGGCGTGGCCGTACGCCTTGTCCTTGACCCGGCCGACGAGGCGGGCCGGCGTGCGCTGGAGGTCCATTCCGGGGGCCCGGAATGGACCAGGCACGCCAGCGGTTTCGTCGCCCAGGCAACCGGCGCCGGGTCGGCTGGCCTCGGCGCATGGCCCCCGCCAGCCGCCGTGCCCGTTGACCTGGCCGGCTGCTATGACGCGCTCGCCGCGAGCGGGCTGCGCTACGGGCCGGCGTTCCAGGGGCTGCGCGCCATGTGGCTCGCGGGCGCGGACAGCTACGCGGAAGTCGAGCTGCCCGAGCCCGCGGATCCGGCCGGGTATACCTTGCATCCGGCACTTTTCGACGCGGCCTTGCACGCGTGCGCGGTCGTGACAGCCAGCAAAGGTGAGCAAACCCAGGTGCCCTTCTCCTGGGCGGGTGTCCGGGTCTTCTCGGCCGGGGCCACTTCGCTCCGGGTCAGGTGCTCGCCGACGGGGCCTGGTGCCATCTCCATCGCCATGACGGACCAGGCCGGCCTGCCAGTGGCCGAGGTGGATTCACTCACGTGGCGGCCGCTGGCGCACGACATCGCCGACTCGCTTTACGTCACCGAATGGCATGCTGTGCCGGTCACGCCGACCAGCCTGTCAGCGGGAACCGTGATCGTGACCATCCAGGCACCGCATGGCGATCCGCCCGCCGACGCGCGGGCGGCCAGCGGCCAGGCGCTGTCGGCCATCAACGAATGGCTGGCCGCGGAGCACCCAGGGCCGGCCCGTCTGGTGATCGTGACCTGCGGTGCCGTCGCGACAGCGACGCCGGAACCAGCCAGCGCCGCCGTATGGGGACTGGTCCGCAGTGCGCAAGCTGAACATGCGGGCCAGTTCGTTCTGATAGATGCCGAGTCAGCGCCGGCCGACGAGATGGTGGCGGCCGCGGTCGCGACCGGCGAACCGAGCCTGGCGTTGCGTGACGGGTCCGCTCTCGCGCCTCGTCTGATGCGACTGTCCGCGACCTCCGCCCTCATCCCGCCACGAGGCGACGGCTGGCGGCTCGCGGCGACGCGGAAGGGAACGATCGACGACCTCGTCCTCACTCCGCGCGATCTCAGTGGCCCGCTGCCGCCCGGCCAGGTCCGGGTACGGCTGCATGCCGCTGGACTGAACTTCCGTGACGTGCTGATCGCCCTCGGCATGTATCCCGACGAGGCGGAGCTGGGCAGCGAAGGCGCGGGAATCGTCACCGAGACCGGCCCTGGCGTCAGCGGCCTGGCGCCAGGGGACCGCGTGATGGGGCTGTTCAGCGGGGCGTTCGGGCCAGTGGCGGAAACCGACCGTCGGCTGCTCGCGCCGATTCCCCCTGGCTGGTCATTCGAGCAGGCCGCGTCCGTGCCCGCCGTGTACCTGACCGCCTATTACGCGCTGGCCGGTCTCGCCAGGACGAGGCCAGGCGAGACCGTTCTCATCCACGCCGCAGCCAGTGGCGTCGGCCTGGCCGCGGTGCATCTCGCGCGGCATCTCGGCGCCGACGTGTACGCCACGGCAAGTCCGCGGAAGTGGGACGTGCTGCGCGAGCTGGGACTGGATGACTCGCGGATCGCTTCCTCGCGGACGCTCGAATTCGGGCGGTCATTCGACGCCGGCGTTGATGTCGTGCTCAACTCGCTGGCCGGCGAGTTCGTTGACGTCTCAGCGGGTCTGCTGCGGCCGGGCGGCAGGTTCGTGGAGCTCGGCAAGACCGACATACGCGATCCGGCCAGCTTCCCCGGCATCAGCTATCACGTGTTCGACCTGACCCGGCTCGATCCCGCACTCATCGAGCGGATGCTGGCCGAGGTGCTGGAACTGTTCGGCGGCGGGTCCGTGCGGCTGCTTCCGGTGCGGACCTGGGATGTCCGCCACGCCGCAGAGGCGTTCAGGTTCGTCAGCCAGGCACGGCACACCGGGAAGGTCGTGCTGACCATACCCGCTCCGGGCGGCCAGGACGGCGCGGTGCTGATCACCGGCGGGACAGGGACCCTCGGCGGGCTCGTCGCGCGTCACCTGGTGACCAGCCAGGCCGCCCGGCGCCTGATCCTGGTGAGCCGGCGCGGACCCGACGCGCCCGGCGCGGCCGAGCTCGCCGCTGAACTGGCCGGACTCGGCGCGGAGGTGCGGGTCGCGGCGTGCGACGTGGCCGACCGTGACTCGGTGGCCCGGCTGCTCGGCTCGCTCGACAGGCCGCTCACCGCGATCTTCCACCTGGCCGGTGCCACCGGTGACGCCCCGGTGACCGCGCTGACCGCGGACCAGATCGACGCTGTGTTCGCCGCGAAAGCCGACGGGGCATGGAACCTGCACGAGCTCACCAGTTGTGCCGCACCGCCGGCAGCACCGCCGGCCCTCGTGCTGTTCTCCTCCGTAGCCGGAACCATCGGCACCGCCGGGCAGGCGAACTACGCGGCGGCCAACGCGTTCCTCGATGCCTTGGCCCAGGCGAGAAATGCGGCTGGCCTGCCCGGCGCCTCGCTGGCGTGGGGCTTGTGGGAGCAGCCCAGCGGTCTCACCAGCGGGCTGCGCGACCAGGACCGGGCTCGCCTGGCCAGGGCCGGTGTCGGAACCATCGGCACCGGGCACGCGCTCAGCCTCCTCGACACCGCGCTCGAGACAGGGCTGCCTGTCCTCGTCCCGGCCAAGCTCAGCCTCGACGCCCTGCGCAGCCCGGTTCGCGCACCGGAAGCACCTCAGCAAGCACCCCAGCTGCCCGGCACGCAGGAAGGACTGCTGCGCCTGGTACGGACACATGCCGCGACCGTGCTCGGGCATATGTCGGCGCAAGCGGTCGAACCTGGCCGAGCCTTCACCGAACTCGGGTTTGACTCGCTGACCAGCGTTGAACTGCGGAACCGGCTGAGCACCGCGACCAGCCTCAGCCTGCCAGCCACGCTGGTGTTCGACCATCCGACATCGGCTGCGGTCGCCACCTACTTGCGGGAACGGCTGAGCGGCGATGACCGCGTGCCTAGCGGGACCGCGCTGGACCATCTGGAGGCGACCCTCACGACGGCGAGTGAGGCGACACGCGCCACGATCGCGGCCCGGCTACGTACCCTGATCGCCAGCCTGACCTGCTCCGATCAGCCAGACGACCCTGATACCGGCGATCTCATCGCCGCGACCGACGACGAGCTGTTCGGCTTTGTCGAACAACTGGAGGAGTGAGGGCCGGGTGTCCGACGAGGACAAGCTCCGCGAGTACCTCCGGCGAGCGATCGCCGAGGCGCAAGACGCCCAGCGCCGACTGCGGGCCGTCGAGGCGGCCGGGCGGGAGCCGGTCGCGATCGTGGGGATGGCGTGCCGTTTCCCCGGCGGCGTGCGGTCACCGGAAGACCTGTGGGACCTGCTCGCGGCCGGCCGGGACGCGATCGGGCCGTTTCCTGCCGACCGGGGGTGGGATCTTGAGGGACTGTTCGACCCGGATCCGGATCACGCGGGGACGTCGTATGTGCGGGAGGGCGGCTTCCTGTATGACGCCGCGGATTTCGACGCCGGGTTTTTCGGGATCTCGCCCAAAGAAGCGCTGGCGATGGATCCGCAGCAGCGGCTGCTGCTTGAGGTGTGCTGGGAGGCGCTGGAGTACGCCGGGATCAGCCCGGACTCGCTGCGCGGCAGCGACACCGGGGTATTCATCGGCTGCAGCTACCAGGACTACATGACCCGGCTCGGCGGTCCGCCGGCCGGGTACGACGGCCACCTGCTTACCGGCACCACCGGGAGCGTGGCTTCCGGGCGAGTCGCATACACCCTCGGCTTGGAAGGGCCCGCGGTCAGCCTGGACACCGCGTGTTCTTCCTCGCTTGTCGCCACGCACCTGGCGGTGGAGTCCCTGCGGCACGGCGAGTGCTCGCTGGCGGTGGCCGGCGGGGTGACGGTGATGTCGACCCCCGACATGTTCTTGTTCTTCTCGCGGCAGGGGGGTCTGGCGCCTGATGGGCGGTGCAAGTCGTTCTCGGCGGCGGCGGACGGGTTCGGGGCAGCCGAAGGAATCGGCATCTTGCTCCTGGAGCGGCTGTCAGACGCGGTGCGGCTGGGGCACCGGGTGCTGGGGGTGGTGCGGGGTTCTGCGGTGAATTCTGATGGGGCGTCGAATGGTCTGACGGCGCCGAATGGGCCGTCGCAGGTGCGGGTGCTGGGGCGGGCGCTGGCGGGTGCGGGGCTGGTGCCGGGTGATGTGGATGTGGTGGAGGGG
>DASXDG010000006.1:0-5805 GCA_036490795.1 Streptosporangiaceae bacterium | reverse complement strand
CCGGAGCCCGGGCAGTGGTCCCAGTGGGAAGCGATCTGGGCACTACAGTAAGGCCCCTATGCGATTCGAGCAGCGGCTCAGGGAGGGCCTGCACGACGGCTCGATCACCGTGGCCTTCCGGTCGGCTACCGCCTCTCCCCCCGCGGCCAGGCCTACCGAGACCACACCTGACCCGCGCCCCCGCACCTGCCACCCGCACGTGCCCACGCGCGACCCGCACGTGCCCACGCGCGCGGCGTGCCGCGCCCGTGCGGGGCGCGGCGTGCCGCGCCCGTGCGGATGCGCCGCCGCCCGTCCCCACTGACACCAGCAGACGCACTGGCACGAGCCGCCGCCGCGGCCCCATCCGCACCGCGGACGACACCGTTAGCGCGGTAATTGAGTCCAACGCGGTAAAAAACCATGCTCAGAGCACCTAAATCCACCGCGATAAGCACAATTACCGCGCTACAGGGGTTGAAATGGCGGGGTTTGCCTGCCCGGCCGTGGGTGCCTGGCTGTGGGTGCCTGGCTGTGGGTGGCTGCCCTGCGATCGGGTCGTCGTTGCCGGATCCGGGGTGAACGGTGCCCGGCTGGTGGGCTGGTTTCATGATCGTGCGCGTGGCGTTCCGGGAAACCGGAACGCCACGCGCACGATCATCGCGATGCCGCCTGAGTGCGGGCGGTTTATCCGGTTTGCGAGGTGCCGGTGCGGCGGCGTGGCCGGGATGGCCCCCTGATTGCCGCAAGCGGCGCAGACCCGCACAGTTCAACCTCTGTAATCGCCAGCTGGCTGGGGTATCTGAGATGGGAGCGACACCAGTTACTGGCGAGGTGCGGCGCCCGCGGCCGGTAGGACGCGTACAACCGCGGGCGCCTTCATACTTCGATCAGCCGGCGCTGATTCCGCGCTCCACGCAGAACTCGTTGCCTTCGGGGTCGGCGAGCACTACCCAGCCGCTGCCGTCGGAGCGTCTGTGATCTTCGGCAAGCGTGGCGCCGAGCCGCAGGATCCGCTCCATCTCAGCGTCCCGGGCGGCCGGGGCCGGCTCGGACGGGGCCAGGTCCAGGTGGACCCGGTTCTTGACCTGCTTGGCCTCGGGTACCCGGACGAAGAGCAGGTTGGGCGTGCCGAGCAGCGCCGCCTCCTCCTGCTCGGGCAGGTTCGGGTCGTCGGGATCCTCGGCGAATCCGGTCACCTCTGCCCAGAACAGCGACAGCCGATACGGCTCGGCACAGTCGAACGTGATGGTCCTGATGCGTACGGGCATGCGTCTCCTCAGTAAGGGAGCGCGCCATCGCCAGCGAAGGCGCGCGGGAATGCGGACAGGATGGTCATCGCGCACCTCCTTTCTGGTGAGCTGGCATGATCGTAGACATGACGGTCGTAAAGATCAACGCGATTACCGTCCCCGCGGACAGCGGTGACGAACTGGCCCGGCGGTTCGCGGCTCGAGCCGGTGCGGTGGATGACGCCGACGGCTTCGAGGGCTTCGAACTGCTGCGGCCCGCCGATGACCGGACCACCTGGCTAGTGGTGACCCGGTGGCGGGACGACGAGGCTTTCCTGGCCTGGGTGCGCTCCCCCGCTTTCGCGCACGGGCACCGTTCCGCCGCGGAACGGGCAGGCGGCGACGCGCCGCCAGCGGTCGGCGTGAGCAGCGAAGTGTGGTCGTACACGGTCGCAGACGTGTAGTGCACCGGGCCCCCTTCCGCATCACCGCGCACACCGGCGCTCTGGTGCGCGGTGACTGAAACCTGAGAACAAAGACCCCGGCACCCAGGCAATTCACAACACCCACGGAAGAAGCTCTCAACGTCGCCAACCCGTTCTCCGCAATTCCTGCCCTTACGCTGCTGCCCGTTCACGTTGCTCGATGAGACGAAACGGTGCGGGGAGATGCGGTGACCGAGGACGACGGCCTGTTGCTGGCGCCCGGTGCCCGCCTGCTGCATATCGGCCCGCACAAGACGGGTTCGACCATGCTCCAGGGCGCCCTTTTCCTGGCCCGCGAGCGGCTGGCGGCCGAGGGTGTCTTCTTCCCTGGCATCGGCAGGCAGCCGCTGGCACCTGTGCTGGCGGTGACGAATCAGCCGCCGCTGCTGGGCGGGATCCAGCCCAAGATGTCGTACTGGAATGACCTGGTGCGGAGCATCCACGGGGCAGGCGACCAGCGGGTGGTGCTGAGCAGCGAGTTCTTCGACGAAGCGGACGACGCGGCCGCCGAGCGGATCGTGGCGGACCTGGGTGGCAGCTGTGTGCACGTCGTGGTCACGTTGCGCCCGCTGATCAGCATCATCCCGTCGCAGTGGCAGCAGTACCTGCAGAACGGCTACAGCTTCTCCTACCCGGACTGGCTGGACGGGATCCTCAGCGACCCGCCCCGCACGCCAACGCCCGGGTTCTGGCGGCGGCACCGGCATGACGAACTCATCGCGCGGTGGACGACCGTCGCCGGCCCGGACAACCTGACCGTCATCGTGGCCGACCGGACAGACCCGATGCTGCTGCCGCGCACGTTCGAGTCGATGCTCGGGCTGCCCGCCGGCTTCCTGGAGCCGCAGGAGGGCACGGTGAACCGGTCCCTCACCTACGCCGAAGCCGAGTTCGTGCGGCTGCTCAACCACGAGTACGAACGCCAGGGATGGCCCGACCGCAAGTACCCGGTGTTCATGCGCGATGGCGCGGTCGCCCGGATGAAGTCGGCGCGCCAGCCCGCACCGGACGAGCAGAAGATCCCCACCCCGGCCTGGGCGCTCGAACGCGCGGCCAGCATCGGCGCCGAGATGGCCGAGAAGATCCTGGCGCTCGGCGTCCGCGTCGTCGGAGACATCTCGATCCTCGGCACGGTTCCGCCCGGCCTGGCCAGCGCCGCGGCTGACCTCGGATCTGGTCCGCCCCCGATCCCGGCCGAGGCGGCCATGCTGGCCGTGTCCGGCGCGTTCGGCGCCGGCGGCATCGGCGGTCAGCCGGCCGAGGACGTGCTCAGCGAGGTACCGGCGAGGGACATCGTGCGCGTTCTGCTCGGCCGGGTCGTGCAGCGGCTGCGCAGGGCCGCGCAGCGGCTGCGCAGGGCCGTGTGACGGCTGCGCAGGGCCGTGTGACGGCGCGCGCTCAGGCCGCGCGACGTTACGGCGTTACCGGGGAAGAACCACTGCTGTTATGACCCGCAAGGCGGTGCATGAGAGCCGCCTTGATCGGCGGCCTTGACCCGAACACCAGCAGGAACAGCGCCTCCCGGCTGAGCCGCTGCGCGTGCTGACCGGGCACGACCGCCTTGCTGCCCTCGTGCACGGCCAGGGCCGCGCTGGCGCGCACCGCGAGTTCGCTGGCGGCGGCCCGCGCCCGCGCCATCGCGCCCACGTCGGCGGCGTCGTCGAGGCCCGTTCGGCACGCGTCCAGTTCGTCGTCGAGCGGACCGGGACCGAGCAGCCGGCAGCAGCGCGACGTCACGCCGAGCGCGAGCGACCCGTTCATCCGCAGGCTGCGCAGGTCATTGCCCCTTGCCGGATCGAACGGCTCCTGGCTGACCAAGCGCCCAGCCGCAATCCCGACCGCGTCGAAGTCCAGTCGCACGGTCACGCTGGCGTTGGCCGCGATCAGGTGCTCTCTGGTGACGGTCAGGCCGGGCGCCGCCGCGGCGTCCATGATCAGCCGGACGATCGTGTCCCCCGGCCCGCGCGCGGCGATCACCACCACGTTGACCAGCCCGTCCCAGCCGCTCACCCACGGCGCGAAACCGTCAAGGCGCCAGCCGTCGGCGACGGGCTCGGCGCGCAGCAGCGGCGGGCCGGGGATCTGCCCGGTCAGCGCGATGCCGCCGCGGAGCGTGCCCTTGATCGCCGCGGGCAGCCACGAGGTCCGCAACGCGGCCGGCTCGGTGCCGAAGGCGAGCGTCGCCAGCAGCCCCAGATGCTGGATCCAGGTGAACGCGGTAGCCAGGCACCCGCTGGCCAGTTCCTCGGCGACCGCGAACATCTCCCGGTCCTGCAAGGCGAGGCCATCCGGGGCGACCGACCCGTACAAGCCGGCCGCCGCGAGCGCGTCGATGTGCCCCCGCGGGAGCTTATCCATGCCATCGACACGCACCGCGTCGGGGAACAGCAGGTCATCGGCGATGTGCCGGGCACTGGCTACCGCGTCATTCACGAAGCCAACGGTATTACGCGGCCGCCACGACGGGTGAATAGCCCGACGCGTCGCCGGCCAGTGAGTAGCTCGTGCCGCCGTCGGCACCCACCGGAATGTCGCCGGCGACCGTGACCCGGTTGAGCCGTCGGGGCAGGTCATCGTAGTTGTCGACGGCGTAGTGCTGAGTGATCCGGTTGTCGAACAGCACCAGTTGCCCGGGCTCCCACCGCCAGCGGAGCACGTTCTCCGGCTTGGTCACGTAGGACTGGAGCAGCCGCAGGATGTCGCGGGACTCGCCCGCGGACAGGCCCACGATGCGCTGGGCGAAACCGCCGATGAACAGGCCGCGCTCGCCAGTGAGCGGGTGCACCCGCACCACCGGGTGCACGGTTTCGTACTTCGTGGAGACGAACAGCGACCGGTGCTCGCGTTCCTTGTCGGTGAGGCTTTCCGGCGGGACCGCGTAGTCGTGATCGTTGGTGTGCACGGCCCACAGCGTGTCGGCGAACGCCCGCAGCGGGCCGGGCAGGTCGCGGTACGCCCCGGCCGAACTGGCGATCAGCGTTTCGCCTCCGTATGGCGGAATGACGATGCTGCGCAGGGTGCTCGCCTGCGGCGGGTTCAGTACGAACGTGACGTCGCTGTGCCAGTGGCTGGCCTTGCTGATCTCACTGTCCACCGGCAGGATGTTGGGCGCGCCGTCGACAGCGCTGACGGTCGGATGCGCTCTGGTCAGTTCGCCGAAATACCGTGCGAACCGTTGCTGTCCCTCGTCGTCGATCGAGACGTCACCGAACACGAGCGCCTTGTGTGTGTTGAGCTCCTCGCGGACGGCCTTGATCGCGTCGGGATCCAGGTCGAGGTCGGGTCCGGCGCCGGTGACTTCGGCGCCGATGCGGGCGGAGAGCTTGCGGACTTCTAGCCGGGTTTTCGTAATGCCCATGACCTAATCATATAAAATCGATCAGTTTAGTCGAATATGATCCAGGTCACATTCCTAGCCCATGCTGTTCAGGCCGGTGCGGCGAGCGCCTCGATCACCCGCCGCACCGAGTGCCGCAGCGCGTCCGGACCCCGGTCCCGGTACAGCGGACCGGCGCCCTCCCTGAGCAGCTCGCACACCATCGCGACCCCTCGGGCCGCCACCGGGCCGGGCGCGCGCAGCCGCTCCGCCACCTCTGCTAGCTCGTCGGCCGCCGCGAGGATCTGCTTGCCGGCGATGAAATGGCGCGTGCCCGGCCTGCCGTCCGCTTCCGCCTGCAGCCTGCGCAGGCTGGATGCCAGGGCGCGGCGATAACGCGCCGACGCCAGCAGCTGGGCGCGGGCCGCGAGGTACTGGCACGACTCGGGCGTGTCACCCCGGGCGAGTTCGCGGTCCAGCGACCCCGCCCGAAGGCGGGCCGCCAGCACATGCCAGGGGCGCAGCCTGCGCAGCGCCATCCGGTTGTCTTCCAGGTCCACCAGAACGTACATCGCGTGACTCATAAGATCAGTTTACTGGTCACGACCGTGACCGGTCAATTGGTTTTATGGGTCACTGCAAGCGAGATAAGGTCATTACATGACGTTGCCCGCCTGGGTGCCTGAGCTCGGAGACAAGCCGGCCCCGATGCCGTTGCTGCTGGTCCAGTCGTTCGTGAACACCCTGGACAGCGACAACGGCACGGACGAACTGGCCAGCTCAGGCACGGCCG
>DASXDG010000005.1:0-35523 GCA_036490795.1 Streptosporangiaceae bacterium | reverse complement strand
CGTGATGCCGGTAAGGCCGGGGAATTACGCAGCGCGACAGCGCTTAGCTAATGCCGTGGCGGCGGAGGATGTCTTCCACGTCGCTGCCCATAGCATCGTCGTCCGAATTGTTATTTTTACCCTTGGCCGCCTTCGGCGCCTTGGCGCGCTGAGGCAGCGGATCGGCGGGCGCCGTGGTGGTGGCGAGGGCGCCAGCACCCGGTCCCGCGGCCGGCGCGAGCGCCGTGGACGGGTTCTGGGCGGTCGCGGACCTGGCGGCACGGCCACCGGACTTCACCTGCCGGCGAGCGCGCAGCGGACCGGACACCACGAAGAGCACGACGGCCAGCCCGGCCACCGCGATGCCCGACCACACCTTCGGCGAGAACACGAAGCCCTTCGCGAAGTCGCCGATGGCGACGCCCATCTTCCAGAACATCTCGATCGAGCCGGTGAGGTAGGCCGCGATCGGCAGCAGGGACCAGGCCGCCCCGCGCAGGCCGGAACCCAGCCCCCGGCGGCGCATCGTGAGATAGCTCAGCACCAGGCCCAAGCCGGTGAGGCCGCCGCATATCGGCAGCCACCAGATCTTGTCGTACGTCGACATCGGCAACCCTCCCCGCGGGTGTTGTACCCCAGTTTAGGGGGTATCAGCGCCGTGTGCCGTGGGGCCAGCACCCGGATCTGACTCGATTATCCCGTCCGGGCCAACCCGCAGATCCAGCAGGGACCGCACCACGGTCCGGCCGGGACCCGGCGGTATCGCCAGCAGCGACGGCACGGCGAACACCTGGCAGCCAGCCGCCGCCGCGGACGCGACTCCGTTCGGCGAGTCCTCAAGGGCCGAACAGCAGGCCGGAGCGACCCCCAGCAGCTTGGCCGCACGCAGGTAAGGCTCGGGATCGGGCTTGGTGTGGGTCACGTCGTCCGCGCATACGGTCAGGTCGAACCGCATGCCGGTGCTGGCAAGCACGGCGTCCATGAAACTGCGCTCGGAGGAGGTGACCAGCGCGTGCGGCAGGCCCGCCGCCTTGACGGCGGCGAGCAACTCGACCGCTCCCGGCTGGAGCGGTACGCCGTGCGTGCGGACGCGGTCTTCGATGCCGGACATCAGCCAGTCCGCCACCACACCGGGCGGCTGCGGCCGCGTCGCCTTGGCCAGCAGGTAGCGCACCGTCTTGTCCAGGCTGCCGCCGAGCAGTTCCTGCTGGTCCCCGGCTGTCCACGGCGAGCCGCCCAGCCGCGCCATGACGTCGGTCTCCGCCGCCAGCCACAGCGGTTCCGAGTCGATGAGGAGCCCGTCCATGTCAAAAAGGACGGCAGCATCGGTCCTGGTCATGGCGCCGGGCGCTCCGCTCCCGGGAGAAGGCCAGGTCCGAGACACTCCGCGCCGGCTTCCAGGTACGCATCGTGAATTCCGGTTAGGATGTCCGCTGGCGCGGCGCGTAGCGTGGTCATCACCGCCGATTCTATAGGCTAGGGACAGCGGCACCCCGGACACCCCGTGCGGGCCCGAGCGGGAAGGGGGAGAATAGTGGACTTCACCGATGTCGGCCCGCTCACCTCGCCAGTGGCGATCGCGGGGTTCGAGGGCTGGAACGACGCCGGCGAGGCGGCCAGCGGGGTGGTCAACCACCTGGGCATCGCCTGGCAGGCCACGCCGATCGGCGCCATTGACCCCGAGGAGTTCTACGACTTCCAGGTGAACAGGCCCGTGGTCGAAGTCGAGGACGGCCGCACCCAGCGCCTGATCTGGCCGACCACCCGGTACTCGCTGGCCAGGGCCGAACCGTCTGGGCTGCCGAGGGATACGGTGCTCATCCACGGTATCGAGCCGAATATGCGCTGGCGGGCGTTCTGCGACGAATTGGTCACCGGGCTGGTCGACCTGGGCGTGGAACTGGTGATCGTGCTTGGCGCGCTGCTCGCCGAGACGGCGCACACCCGCCCGGTGCCGGTGTCGGTGGGCTCCTCGAGCACCGCGCAGCTGGACGGGTCGAGCCTCGGCCGGGTCGATTACAAAGGTCCCACCGGAATCGTCGGCGTCATGCAGCACGTGTGCACCGCGGCCGGGATCGAGACGGTCTCGCTGTGGGCACAGGTCCCGCACTACGTCGCGCAGCCCCCGTCGCCGAAGGCGACGCTGGCGCTGCTGCGCTGCGTGGAGGACGTCCTGGACCTGCCGCTGCCGCTGGCCGACCTGCAGGAGGAGGCACGGGCCTGGGAACGGGGCGTGGACGAACTGGCCCAGTCGGACGCGGAGGTGGCCGAGTACGTGCGCACGCTCGAGGAGGCCAAGGACGCCACCGAACTGCCCGAGGCCAGCGGGGACGCGATTGCCCGCGAGTTCGAACGGTACCTGCGCCGCCGCGGTGGCAGCGGAGAGGCTGACGACACCTAGCTCCGATGGGTAGCAAACTCGAACGGGCCGCCGTGATCGCGGCGTGCTGCCTGCTGGCCGTGCTGTCGGCGGGAGTCACCAAGGTCTCGAACGCCGATACACCGAACCCGGCCAGCCTGCACGGCACGGTCAGCGTGCTGCAGATACGCGGGCCGTCGGATCAGTCCACGCACCCGGTGTGGGTCTGGCGCCCGCCAGGTGCCGACTCGGCCGCGATTCCCGTGCTTTATTACCTGCACGGATATCCGGGCGGCGCCAGCGATCCGTTCTCCGCGGGCATCGCCACCACGCTCGACCACATGCTGCAGGAGGGTTACCCGCCCTTCGTGTTCGCCAGTGTGGACGGCAACGGGGAACGGCATTCCGACACCGAATGGGCGAACTCGTGGAACGGGAACGAGCAGGTGCTGAACCGCGTGGTCGACGCCGCCATCCCCGCCGTCGAGGGCAGCCACATGCGGCCGCCGGAGCTACGGGCCATCGTCGGGTTCTCCATGGGCGGCTACGGAGCGATGAACATCGCCATGCAGAACCCGGGATTGTTCGGCCAGGAGGCATCGCTGGCCGGTTACTACGTGGTGAACGACCTGTCGGACATGTTCGGCGGCAAGCAGCAAGTCATCGCGCTGAACACGCCGTCCGCGCATCCGCGGTGGGCGCTGGGCATGCGGGTACTGCTGGACGAGGACGCCTCCGATCCCTTTCCGCTGATCCGGGGCCAAGCGGCCTGGATGGGCGGGCTGCTGCGTCAGGCAGGCGTGAACGTCCAGGTGCACATCCAGCCGGGTACGCACTCGTGGGCGTACGCGATGGCGGCGCTGAAGTACACGTTCGGCTTCCTCTACGATGGCTGGCGCGCCGCGTCGGCATCCGTGATCGGCTGGGACCCGCAATCGCCGGGGTGAGCGGCGAGCAGGTCGCGGACTTCCTGGGCCGAGGGCGTGCCGAGCCGGGTGTAGATAGCCAGCGCCTCCTCCCAGAGCCCGCGTGCCTCGCCAAGATCATCCATGGCCAGGTACGCGCTGCCCAGCCGGTGCGCGGCACGCGCCCGCATGTCTGCGTAGTCGCTGGTGCTGGCGAACCGCAGCGCGCGGCGGAGGTGCACGATCGCCTGCTCAGGCCGGCCGGCGGCGAGCAGCGTCCCGCCGAGGCCGATCAGCACGTCGGTCTCCCCGTCCATCAGGCCCTGATCACGAAAGATCGCCAGCGCCTGACGCTGGCAGCGCTCCGCTTGCTCGTATCGCCGGCACTTGGACGCCAGCACGCCTATTTCACCCAGCGCCTCCGCCTCACGTACCACGTCGCCCGCGCGCCGGCTGATCGCCAGCGACTCGCGGAGCAGCACATCGGCGGAGCCGGGCCGGCCTAGGCAGGCATCGATGGCTCCGAGGGTGATGAGCACACGCGCCTGTCCCAGCAGGTCGCCGAGCTCACGGAACAGGGTGAGGGAATCTCGCAGCCGCCGGCTGGCCTGGTCGTACCGGCCTTCCCGGATGTCGATGATGGCCCGGTTGTTCAGGGCGCGTGCCTGCTGTTCCCGGTCGCCGCAGGCCCGGCTCAGTGCGAGCGCCTCCTCGCAGTGCTCGATGGCCTCCTTGTTCTGGCCCCACAGCCACTTGATGTTGCCCAGGTTCGTCAGCGCGCTGGCCTCGGCGGCCTGATCACCGGCTGCATGGGCGGCGCGCACCGCGTGCCGGAGCATCAACGCGGCCTCCGCGTTGCGGGCGCCGGCCTGCAGGTGGCGGAAGATCGTGGCGGGCAGCCGCCAGGCGTAGGCGGGCCAGCCGGCCGCCGCAGCACGTGCCGTGACCGCGACCAGGCTGGCGAGTTCCGCGTCCAGCCAGTCCGTGCATGCCTGCCGTTCTCCCTCGGCCCAGCCGAGGACAGGAACGCCGAGACCAGGTGCGTCCAGCCGTGGCCGGGAGTACCCGTACGCGGGGAACAGCACGTTCATGGCCGACGCGCACGCGTGCAGGTAGAAGTCAAGCACGCGGCTCATCGCCGCCCGCTCCCCCGCCTCGCCTTCGCACTCGGCGACCAGTTCCCTGGCATAGCCGCGGAGCAGGTCGTGCATGCTGTAGCGGCCCGCTCCGGTCCGCTGCAGCAGGTGCGCACCGGCCAGCCGGTCCACCATCTGGCCGGCCTGGGCCGGTGTCGTACCGGTCAGCGCCGCCACCGCGTACTGATCAAGATCGGGGCCTGGATGCAGGCCGATCAGCCGGAACGCGCGATCCGTGCCGGCGTCGAGCCGCTCCCTGGACCAGGAGAAGACCGAGCGCACCGACGTGCTGAGATCGCCGCCAGCGTCCATCAGGTCCAGACGGCGCAGGCCGGTGAGCTCGTCCACCAGGCCGGCAATCGCTGTGTCCGGATGCGCGGCGACGCGCTCGGCGGCGATGCGCAACGCCAGCGGCAGCCGGGAGCACCGCTCGGCGAGCGCCTCGACGGCCGCCGGGTCGGCGTAGGCCCGCTCGCCGATCAGCTCGCGCAGCAGGCCCGTCGCGTCGTCCGGTGACAGCAGGTCCAGGTCCAGCCTGCGCGCGCCGTCCCTGGCCACCAGCCCGGTCAGCGCGTCCCGGCTGGTGACCAGCACCAGGCAGCCTGGACCACCTGGCAACAGCGGGCGGACCTGGCTGACGTCCCCGACGTTGTCGAGCAGCACCAGAATCCGCTTGCCCGCCAGCAGGCTCCGGTACGCCGCGGCACGCTCGGTGACATCCGCCGGGATATCGCCGCCGGGCATGCCGAGCGCGCGCAGGAAACCGGCCAGCGCGTCCGTGGCCGGCATCGGCTCGTCCATGTCATACCCGCGCAGGTTCACGTACAGCTGCCCATCGGGGTAGTCGGCCGCGATCCGATGGGCCCAGTGCACGGCCAGCGCGGTCTTGCCCACCCCGGCGGTGCCGCCGATCGCGGTGATGACCGCTATGCCGCCCGGGCGGGTCAGCACCCGGGACAGCGAAGCCAGCTCACTCCTCCTGCCCACGAACACCGGGACCGCGGGCGGCAACTGCCGCGGCACAACAACCAGCCGCGCACCGGCGGCTCCGGTCTGGTCAGGGCCGGCATCGGGCAGACGGCGGCTGACCGCGCCGATGAAGTCAACCCGGGGAGAGCCGGTCAGCTCGAGGGCGTCAGCCAGGCGGTGCACCGACCCCGGATGCGGCCAGCGGGTCTTACCACGCTCAAGATCACTGATCGCCCGGACGCTGACCCCCGACCCGGCCGACAGCTCCTCCTGAGACAGGCCGGCCGCGACCCGGCACGCCCGCAGCCGGCCACCGAACCCATCTCGACCCGTCACCGGCACATCCTCCTCTACGACGGCTGGCCCGCCGCGTCTGCCACCGAGACCGCCTGGTCACCGGTGCAGTGAGCGGCCAGCAGAGCGCGGACCTCCTCGGCAACCGGCGAGGCGATCCGGGTGTAGATGGGCAGCGCCTCCTCCCAGCGCTCGCGCGCCCCGCCGACGTCCCCGATGGCCAGGTACGCACTGCCGAGGCGATGCGCGGCGCGAGCCTGCATCTCGACATAGCCGGTTGTGCTGGCGAGCCGCCGCGCTCCGGTGAGGTGCTCGATCGCCTGCTCAGGCTGGCCGGCGGCAAGCAGTGTCCGGCCGAGGCCGATCAGCACATCGGTCTCGCCGTCGAGCAGGCCCTGGTCACGAAAGATCGCCAGCGCTTGACGCTGGCAGCACTCGGCCTCCTCGTACTGCTGATACTCGAGCGCCAGCAGGCCCAGATCGGTGAGCGCCTCCGCCGCACGCACCACGTCACCGGCCTGCCGGCTGAGCGCCAGCGACTCGCGGAGCAGGACACCGGCGGACTCGGGGCGGCCAGCGCACACGTCTATCGCGCCAAGATTGTCGAGCACGCGCGCCTGTCCCAGCAGGTCGCCGAGCTCACGGAATAGCACGAGAGCCTCCCGCCACCGCTCGCGGGCCAGGTCGTGCCAGCCATGCCGGATGTCCACCAGGCCCCGGTTGGACAGCGCGCGGGCCTGCTCCCGCCGGTCGCCGCAGGCCCTGCTCAGCGCCAGCGCCTGCTCGTAGTGCCCGGCGGCCTCCTCGTTGCGGCCCCACAGCCACTCGACGTTGCCCAGGCTGTTCAACGCGCTGGCCTCGGCCGCCTGGTCCGCTGCCTCGTGCGCGGCGCGCACCGCGTGCTGGTTCATCGAGGCGGCCTCCGCGTAATGCGCGCCGGCCTCCAGGTAGCGGAAGATCGTGGCGGGCAGCCGGCAGGCATGGGCGGACCAGCCTCCCGCCGCCGCCCGGCCGGTGATCGTGACCAGATTGGCCAGTTCCGCGTCCAGCCAGTCCACGCACGCCTGCCGCTCCTCCCCGGTCCAGCACAGCCGCGGCACGCCGGGGCCAGGATCGTCCAGCCGGACCCCGCGGTCCGGCTGTGCGGGGAACATCACGTCCATGGCGGCCGCGGAAACGTGCAGGTAGAAATCCAGCAGACGGGTCATCGCGGCCCGTTCCTCCGCCTCGCCGTCGCACTCGGCGACCAGTCCCCTGGCATAGTCGCGGAGTAGGTCGTGCATGCTGTAGCGGCCCGCTCCGGCCCGCTGCAGCAGATGCGCGCCGGCCAGCCGCCGGACCATATCGCCGGCCTGCTCCGGTGTCGTGCCCGTCAGCGCGGCCACCGCATAGTGGTCCAGGTCACGGCCGGGATGCAGGCCGATCAGCCGGAACGCCCGATCGGTGGCGCCGTCGAGCCGTCCCCTGGACCAGGAGAACACCGTCCGCACCGACGTGCCGCGGTCGCCGCCCGCTTCCATCAGGTCAAGCCGCCGCTGGCCGGTGAGTTCGTCCACCAGGTCGGCGATCGCCATGCCCGGCTGCGCGACGACCTCCTCGGCGGCTATGCGCAACGCCAGTGGCAGCCGCGAACACCGCTCGGCGAGCGCCAGGACGGCCGCCGGGTCGGCGTACGCCCGGCCGCCGATCAGCTCGCGCAGCAGACCCGTCGCGTCGTCCGGTGACAGCAGGTCCAGGTCGAGCCTGCGCGCGCCATCCCTGGCCACCAGCCCGGTCAGCGCGTCCCGGCTGGTGACCAGCACCGAGCAGGCCGGGCTGCCCGGGAGCAGCGGGCGAACCTGGCTGACCTCGCGCGCGTTGTCGAGCAAGACCAGGACACGCCGGCCGGCCAGCAGGCTACGGTACGCGGCGGCGCGTTCGGCGACGTCCGCCGGGATATCGCGGCCAGGCATGCCGAGCGCGCGCAGGAAGCCGGCCAGCGCGTCCGCGGCCTGCATCGGCTCGTCCACGTCGTACCCGCGCAGGTTCACGTACAGCTGGCCATCGGGGTAGTCCAGGGCGACGCGGTGCGCCCAGTGCATGGCGAGCGCGGTCTTGCCCACGCCGGCCATACCGCCGATCGTGGTGACGACCGCTATTGCGCCAGGGCGGGTCAGCACGCGGGACAGCGAGGCCAGCTCGCTCCTCCTGCCCACGAACACCGGGACCGCGGGCGGCAACTGCCGCGGCACGACCGTTCCCGCGCCAGCACCGACGTCCGGCAGGCGGCGGCTGGCGGCGCCGACGAAGTCCACCCGGGAGGAGCCGGTCAGCTTGAGGGCGTCAGCCAGGCGGTGCACCGACCCGGGATGCGGCCAGCGGGTCTTGCCGCGTTCGAGGTCACTGATCGCGCGGACGCTGATCCCCGACTGAGCCGATAGTTCCTCCTGGGACATCCCGGCCGCGATCCGGCGAGCCCGCAGCCGGCCGCTGAACTCGTCATGACCTGCCAACCCGCATATCCTCCGTTGCGGCGGAAGTACCACGGTTAGTTATGAAAGCCTGCTAGACAGGCGGCCAGGGGATGGCTGGCCAGTCGGCCGGCGGGTACGGGTGCACCCGGTGCTTGAGCAGGGTGTCCACGCGGATCTTCATCGCGTCGATCTCGCCGGGGCTGAGCAGCGTGCCGAGCTCGGCGGTGAGCGGGCTATCGGGGACCAGCTGCGCGAAGAGCCGGTGCAGCGCCTCCACGCTGCGGCGGGGCAAGGTCTTGCCCCGCCACTGCCACAGCACGGTGCGCAGCTTGTAATCCTCGGCGAAGCAGACACCGTGGTCGCAGCCGTACAGATGGCCTTCGGGTACCGGCAGCAGGTGGCCGATCTTGCGGTCGGCGTTGTTGACCACCGCGTCGAAGACCGCCATGTCGCGCAGGCCGGCGTGATCGGTACGACGGGACAGCGCGATCAGGTCCACGCTGGTGTCGTAGTCGATCCACAGCTGGCACATGCCGGGGCCGAACGGGCCGTCTCGCATCACCGTCGGCGGTACCACGTCGAACCCGGCCGCACGGGACACCGCATACGCCGCGACCTCCCGGCCAGCCAGCGTCCCCGCCGGGAAATCCCAGAGCGGACGCTCCCCCGCCACCGGCTTGTACACGCAGTTCCCGGCGGGCGCGGTGTTACGGCCCGGAGGCCTGATCGTGCAGTACAGCGTCGCGTTCGAGGCGGCGGTCAGCCTGCCCTCGATCTCCAGTTTGCCTTCGGCGAGCAGATCAAGGGGCGCCTGCTCGGGATCGTCGCGCCCTGCCCGGGACGCGCCCGCCTGGGTGGAGTCAGGCATGGCTGGCGCGGTGACCGTTCTGCCGCGGGCATACATGCCCGTCGGTGTCCAGCGGCTGGTTGCACAGCGGGCACGGCGGACGGCCGGCCGACACGACCCGCAGCGCCCGCTGGGCGAAGGCACGCGCGGCCCCCGGCGTAATCCGCACCCGCAGCACCCCGGGACCGTCGGCGGGGATCTCCTCGGCGAGCAGTTCGACCGGCTCGTCGGACTCCTCCTGCGCCTCGATGACCACCATTCCCTCGTCGCCGTCCCAGGCGAGCGCGATCGCGCCCACCCGGAACTCCTCCATGAGCGGAAGGTCGAGCGGGCCGTCGTCCTGCAGCCCGGCAGGCGCGGCGGCCGGGACGTGCGCTCCCCCGGTCCGTCGTAGCACCTCGTCGAGAAGCTCGTCGATGCGTTCGGCAAGCAGGCTGACTTGGAACTTCTCCAGCGCAACGCTGGTAATGCGGCCGGTGGAAGTGGCCTGGAGGTAGAAGATCCGCTCTCCAGGCTGCCCGACCGCACCTGCCACGAACCTGTCCGGCGGGTCATAGTAGTAGACCGGCATGATCCTATCCTCGCGCTTCCGATTCGCTGCCCGGGCCGCCACCTACCATGGCGTCGCTGCTGTCTTTCCCCAGCCGCGGGTGTCCCTGGTGTGGCATGAGGTCACCGACCCCACCTCCAGTGTCGTTCAGCCGGATCAGGAACGGCCGGAGCGGCGTGTACCGGATCACGGTCAGCGAGCAGGGATCCACCTGGATCCGCTGACTCTGGTCGAGGTGCAATCCCAGGCTATCGGCGACTATCGCCTTAATCACATCACCGTGCGAGCAGATCAGGTACGTGGCGTCCTTACCCAGCCTGGTGTTCCAGTCCCTGACGGCGCCGACGGCCCGGTGCTGGACGTCGGGCATGGACTCACCGCCCGGCCCGGGGAAGGTGACCGCGCTGGGATGGGCCTGGACGACCCGCCACAGCGGTTCGCGGGCCAGCTTCTTCAGCGGCTGTCCGGTCCAGTCGCCGTAGCGGCACTCGCCGACGCGGTCATCCACCGTAAGTTCCGGTTTGTCGCGTTCGTTCGCTACCGCCTGAGCCGTCTGCAGGCAGCGGTCAAGCGGGCTGGAGATGATCGCGTCGAGCGGCAGATCGCGTAGCCGTTCCGCTACAGCCTGCGCCTGGCCCCGGCCGCGTTCATCGAGGCCGATGCCGGGCATCCAGCCGGTGAGGGTATGGCCGGTGGTCGCGGTCAGGCCGTGCCGCACCAGCAGAACCGTCGTCACGCTTCCCGACTCTAGTCGGTTCCGCCGCCTTTACCCCTCTAGGTGCCCCCGGTTACCGTCCTCCGGCCCCGCTTCCGGCTGGTTTTCCACCTGGTTTTCCGGTTGATTTCCCGGTTGATCTTCCGGACGGCCTTCCGGACGGCCTTCCGGATAGCCTTCCGGCTGGAGGATGAACACCGCGGAGCCGAACGTGATCATGTCACCCGGCTGGACCGGGACCGCGGCACGCAGCCGCCAGCCGTTCACCCTGGTGCCGTTGCTCGAGCCCAGGTCGGAGAGGAGCCAGCCGTCGGCGTCGCGGGCCAGCCGGGCGTGCAGGCGGGAGACGGTCATGTCCGCGATATACAGGTCGCAGCGCTGGTCCCGGCCGATGGTGAAGCTCGTATCCGTGCCCGGCGGGAACAGCAGCGGCCTGGGCGCCCGGTCAGACTCCGGAACCGCGGGCAGCGGATCGGGTTGCTCGTCATACCACTGGCCGGGAACCTCACGGCGCGAAGACAGGCTGTCCACGACCGCCTGCGAGGCCTGGCGCCACTGCCGCACGGACCGGCGGACTCTGGTCAGCAAGCTCACTCTCGGCGGCAGGTCTGTGAACAGACCGGACAGCTGGGACTGATCGCGAGCATCGAGCGCGGCATGCATGCGCAGCATGAACGTCTCGTGCGACAGCCTGCCATCCACGAACTCTTTCCTGAGTTCGTCTACCGCGCGGTCCCTGTCCATATCGGAGACCCGGAGGAACTCGGGCGTTGTGGGCGTGTCCGCAGCCGACGTTGCCATGAAAGGAGTATCCGCAGCAATCACGCCAGGAGCAAGCGAAAGGCACATGCCCGCCGCTCCCCCACGCCCAGACGGGCCGGCCCCGGGCGCCTTCTGAGCCAGCCGGGCCATGCCGCGAGAC
Source organism: Streptosporangiaceae bacterium (assembly GCA_036490795.1). GTDB lineage: Bacteria > Actinomycetota > Actinomycetes > Streptosporangiales > Streptosporangiaceae > JAFARZ01. Next base: position 24,394 of record DASXDG010000005.1, on the reverse strand, counting down.
GGCGTGGCGGGTGCGGGACGCCTTCGGTGCGGCCGGGTCATTGTGGCGAGAGCGCTCTTTCGTCACATGCGTTTCACAAGCAGCCCAAGTCTCGTCAGTCACTGCTGCTGGCGGCCGCGGGACGCAACAACGCGGAACATCTTCTTTTCACGGAGGAAATGGTTGCTCACAGCAAGGTTTTTTACCGCGTTGGAACGAATTACCGTGATAACCGCGCTCCCGCGCCCGCCTGCAAGACCGGCCGGCAAAAACCCACGCGCCCGCCGCGCCCGCCTGCAAGACCGGCCGGCCCCCGCGCCCGCCTGCAAGACCGGCCGGCCCCCGCGCCCGCCGCGCCCGCCTGCAAGACCGGCGGGCACGGCGGGCACGGCGGGCACGCGAGCGAGCCGGGACCTAGCGGACCGAGGCCGCGCTCTGGTAGCTGTCCTCGGCCGGGGACTGCAGCGGGAAGTGGCAGGCGGCCACGTGCCCTGGCCCGAACGAGCGGAGCTGCGGCTCCTCGGCGGCACATTGCTCCTGCGCGAACGGGCAGCGGGTGCGGAACCGGCAGCCCGACGGCGGGTTCACCGGGCTGGGCAGCTCACCCTTGATCGCCGCGCCTTCCTTGGCCTTCTCCACCGAGGGTTCGGGCACCGGGATGGTCGCGATCAGGCCCGCCGTGTACGGGTGCGCGGCGCGCTCGTAGATGTCGTTGCTCGAACCCAGCTCGACCAGCTTGCCCAGGTACATCACGCCGATGCGCTCGGCGAGGTACTTGACCACCGCCAGGTCGTGCGAGATGACCACGTAGCTCATCCCGTGCGAGGCCTGCAGCCGCTTCATCAAGTTGAGCACCTGCGCGCGGATGGACACGTCAAGCGCGGACACCGGCTCGTCGGCGACGATCACCTTCGGGCTGAGGGTCAGCGCGCGGGCCAGGCCGATGCGCTGCCGCTGGCCGCCGGAGAATTCGTGCGGGTAGCGCTCGACGGAGTTACGCGGCAGGCCGACTTCGGACAGCAGCTCGTACACCCGGTCCCGCTGCTGCTTGGCGGAGCCGATGCCCTGGATCATCAGCGGCTCGCGGATGATCGAACCGACGCGCATGCGCGGGTCGAGCGAGGAGTACGGGTCCTGGAACATCAGCTGCAGGTCCCGCCGGACCCTGCGCAGGGCGTGGCCCCTCATGCCGGACACGTTCTCGCCGTTCAGCAGGACCTGGCCGGAGTTTGGCTGCTCGAGCGCGACGATCATCTTGCCGATGGTCGTCTTGCCGCACCCGGACTCGCCGACCAGGCCGAGGGTTTCCCCGGCGGGCAGGTCGAACGACACATCGGACACGGCATGGACCGCGCCGACCTTGCGCTGCAGCACCGCGCCCGCGGTGACCGGGTACTCCTTGACCAGGTTGCGCAGCTGAAGCAGCGGCGCGGCGCCAGCACCGTTAGCCGCGATATCAGCGTCCGGGGCCGGCTCGAAGACCTGCGCGACGAGGACCTCGTCAACCGGAACGTCGGCGACGTCCAGCACGCCCTCGGTCTCCTCGCTCACACCGGTACCGAGTCCGGTGTCGGCCGCCGACGGGCCGCCGACGCCGACCAGGGCCAGTTCCAGCGGGCCCCGTACCGGGTGCCAGCAGGAGAACCTGTGGTCCATGGTCCTGCCCTGCAGCGGCGGCTCGGTCTCCCGGCACTTGTCCGTGGCGTAGGCACAGCGGGCGGCGAACCGGCACCCCTCCGGCGGGTGGGCCAGGTCAGGCGGCAGGCCGCCGATCGCGTGCAGTGCCTTGGTGCGATCCGAGGCCAGCCGCGGAATCGAGGCGAGGAGAGCCTGGCTGTAGGGGTGATTCATGCTGGAGAACAGCTCGCCCACCTCGGCGGTCTCCACCACGCGCCCCGCGTACATGACATTCACCCGGTCGGCGTGCCCGGCGATGACCCCCATGTCGTGGGTGATCAGCATCATCGCCATGCCGAGGCGATCCTTCAGGTCCTGCAGCAGGTCCAGGATCTGCGCCTGGATCGTTACGTCGAGCGCGGTGGTCGGCTCGTCGGCGATCAGCAGCTTCGGCTCGCAGGCGAGTGCTATCGCGATCATCACGCGCTGGCGCAGGCCGCCGGAGAGCTGGTGCGGGTAGTCGCCGAGGCGCTCCTTCGGCTGCGGCAGGCCGACCAGGTTGAGCACCTCGGCGGCGCGTTCCAGCGCCTGGGCCCTGGTCGCGCCGCGGTGCAGCCGGACCGGCTCTGCCACCTGGTAACCGATGGTCTTGGTCGGGTCCAGCGAGGTGAGCGGGTCCTGGAAGACCATCGCCACCTCGTTGCCCCTGATCTTGCGCAGCTCCTCATCGGAGATGTTGGCGATCTCGCGCCCGTTCAGCATGATCGAGCCACCCACGATCGAACCGCCGGGCGGCAGCAGACCCATGATGGACAGGCCGGTCATCGACTTGCCGCAGCCGGACTCGCCGACGATGCCGAGCGTCTCGCCGGCATCCACGTACATGTCGATGTTCCCGACAGCCTGCACCACCGAGCTGGTCAGCTTGATGTGGGTGGAGAGGTTGGTGATTTCAAGGACGGGGGCCATGTGACAGGTTCCTCTTCGCAGGGCTCGGGCTAACGGCGGCGCAACCGGACGTCGACCGAGTCGCGGAGCGCGTCGCCGACGAGGTTGCAAGCCATGACCACTAGGACAATGCAGATACCTACGGGGTAAATCTGCCACCAGTAACCATCTTGGATGTACTGGGTGCCGCTGGAGAGCATGTCACCCCAGTCCTGGTTCGGGTAGGTGAGGCCGAAGCCGAGGAAGCCGAGCGCCGCGACCGCCAAGATGGCGTCCGCCACCTGGAAGGTCACGTTGACGATCACCACGCCCATCGCGTTCGGCAGCAGGTGCCGGAAGATCAGGCGCATTCTCCTGGCACCGGCGACCCGTGCCGCGGACACGAAGTCCCTGGTCCGCAGCGAGAGCACCTCACCGCGCACCAGCCGGGCCGGCACCTGCCAGGTGAACCCGCCGATGATCAGCGACAGGGACAGCACCGAGGCGCCGTAGCGAACCGCCACGATGAGCACGACGAACAGGTAGGGAATGGACAGGAACACGTCGACGATGCGCATCATCACCGCGTCGACCAGGCCGCCGGCGAGCCCGGAGACCGCTCCGAATATCGAGCCGATCGCGGCGCCGAAGAACGCGGCGTAGAAGCCCACCTCAAGCGATGCCTGGCCGCCCTTCATGAGCATCCCGAGCTCGTCGAAGCCCTGGTTGTTCGTGCCAAGCGGGGCTCCCGCGCCCGGCGGCGAGTTCGTCGTCAGCAGGCTGGAGACCAGGATGTTGCCGTGGTAGAAGACCGGGCCGAGGAAGCTGAACACCACGAAGAACACCAGGATGCCCAGCCCGGTGATGGCCAGCTTGTTCTGGGCGAACTCACGGAACGCGAGCTTGAAACCACTCTGTACCGGCCCTATGTCGCCGCCATCGGGCAGCTTGAGTGTGCGCTCGATGTCTAGAGATGTCATATCGGACTCCAGTTCTCAGACTAGGCCGGTCAGGCCAGCCGGATGCGCGGGTCGGCGACAGTAAGCGCGATGTCCGCGACCAAGTTCCCGATAACGGTGAGCAGGGCGCCGAGGAGTGTGTACGCAAGCATCACGTTATAGTCAGCATTACCCAAGCTCTCGTAGAACAGCAAGCCCAGGCCCTGGTAGTTGAACAGCGACTCGGTGATCAGGTTTCCGGCGAGCAGCGAGGGGATCGACAGTCCGATGAGCGTCACCATCGGCAGCGACGCGTTCCTGACCAGGTGCCGCCCGAGGACCAGCCGTTCCGGCAGTCCCTTCGCCCGGGACACCTTGATGTAGTCCTGGGCAAGCACGTCGATCGACTGCGAGCGCATGTACCTGGAGAAGCCCGCCACCGTGATCAGCGTGAGGGTGGCGACCGGCAGCACCAGGTCGTGCGGGTCCGAGAGCGCCTGCCAGAAGGTCAGCGTGCGGCCGATGCCGTAGCCGAACCAGTGCAGGTCGAGGGCGAAGACCTGGATGAGGATCAGGCCGAGGAAGAAGACCGGCATCGCGTACAGGATGAACGCGATGCTCGTCACGGTGTAGTCGCCGACGGTGTTCCGCTTCACGGCCTGGTAGATGCCGATCGGCAAGGCGATGACTATGGAGAGGACGAGCGAGGCGCCGGATAGGTAGGCGCTGCCCTGCCACCGCGACGCGAACATCGAGGTCACCGACTGATCCTGCTTGTAGGAGTAGCCGAAGTCGCCCTTGAACACGTTGCCGATGTAGCGCAGGTACTGCTCGATCCACGGCTGATCGAAGCCGTTCTGCTTGTTCCAGGCGTTAATGACCACGATGTTTGACTTGGGTCCGAGGACCATCAGCGCCGGCGACGGGAACACGGCGTGCAGCAAGGCGAACGTGCCTATCGAGATGAGCAGCACGACGACGATCGCCGTACCGATTCGCCGCACGATATAGCCGATCAACGAATTCCTCCTAGGTCTCCCCTGGGGGCGGGGTGTCCGGGCTGGGATACGCCCGGACGAACGCCGGGGAGTTCGAGCTCGCGCGTGGCGAGGCGGGCTCCCCGGCGTCCCGGTTAATCCATCTCCGGGTGACCGGAGCTTACTTCTTGAAGAACCAGAACTCGGGCGTCAGCGCGTACTGGCTGTAGTTCGCGAACGAGTCCGGGGGACCGGACATGGCCTTGTTGATGGCCATGATGCCCGCGTCGTTGCCGTCCCAGTCGGGGTTCGGCTGGAACAGCACGGGCAGAGCGGTGCTGACGTAGGACAGCTCGTTCTTCACCGCCGCCGGGTCGCTGCTGCCGATGGAATTGTTGACCAGGGTGTTCAGCGGGGATGCCTGGAAGTCCCCCATGTTGAACGAGGCACCAGAGTTGAACAGACCCTGCGTGGTCGGGTAGGTGGAGTTGGTGAACCCACCGAAGTCCGACATAGCCCACTTGCTGTCGTTGGACGGCGTGGCGACATCGTTCTCGTCGCTGGTGATGTCCGCCGTGCTGTCCGCCTTGAGCGTGATCTTGATGCCCAGGCTCGCCGCGACCGAGGCGAAGTTGGTCACCATTTCCTGGGTGATCGTCGGCGTCGAGCCGTAGATCAGGTTCCAGGACAGCGTGGCGCCCTTGGCGATACCCGCGCCGCACTCGTTGGAGCCGGTGCCCGGGCTGGAGCAGTAGCTGCTGCCGTTCGGGACAATGGTCCAGCCGTGCGCCTTGAGGTTGCTCGCCGCGGTGGTCGGGCTGTACGGGAACGGGTTGTTGATCGCGTCAGCCGGGCTGAACTGCGACGCCGGGTAAGCGCCCGCGATGCCGTAAGACACAGCGCCCGCGCCGTGCAGGTAGGCCTTGACGATGCCCGGCTGGTTGATCAGCCGCTGCAGATCCTGCCGGATGTAGGTCTGCCCGATGATCTTGTCGAACGACCCGGTCTTGTCCGCGAAGTTCAAGATGATGCCCTGCCAGCCGAAGCCGGGGTAACCCCATTCGGTGTACGTCTTGGACACCGACGCGGCTTCCGGGACGTCTTCCTCAGGGATCCAGCCGAGGTCAACGGCGCCGGCCTTCAGCGCGTTGTACTCCGCTTCGTCGGTGGTGTAGAAGGTCACCTGGATCGGCGAGGTGCCGCCACTCGCGTGCGGGCCGCCGTACTTGGGGTTCGGCGCCATCGAGAAGTTGAAGCTGGTCGAGTTGTAGGCGGTCAGGTGGTACGGACCGTCAACGACCTGCCAGATCGGGTTGCTCGTGTACGTGCCGAGCGACTTCGACGACGAGTTCAGGTAGTCGTAGATCTTCTTGGCGTTGGCCGGGTTGGTGTAGTCGAGCGTCTGGCCGCCCGTGGAGTCGATCGCCCAGGCGTGCGCCGGCATGGGCTCGATCGAGCCCAGCTCGTCTTCCCAGAACCAGGTGGGGTTGACCGCTTGGGTCAGGTGGAACACGGCCGTGCTGGCGTTCGGGGTGGTGATACTCGACACTTCCCCGGTCAGACCCTGGTTCGGCGTGAAGTACGCGTAGTTAGCCGGGGACTCCTTCACCGCGGCCTGCATCTCGTCGTACCAGAACAGGATGTCCTTCGAGGTGACCGGCGTGCCGTCGGACCACTTGTAGTTCGACTTCAGCGAGATCGTGACGGTCTTGTCATCGCTTGACCACACCGGGTCATTCGCCAGCGACAGGCTCTTGTCCTCGGAGATCTTCGAACCGTCAACCAGCCAGTACAGCGGCCGGTACATGAGGTAGTCGAAGTAGTAGTCGTTGTAGATGTTGCCGGTCGCGGCCGTGGGAATCGGCAGGATGTAGTTGATCGCGAAGCCAGACAGTTCGCCGATCTTGATCGTGCCGGTGTGCTCAGTGCCGGACGCTGCCGCAGGCAGGCTGCCGTACATGCCAGCACCCGAGAGTCCGGGCAGGGTCGCTCCCCCCGCGCTCGATTTGCCCGAGCTGCTGCCGCACGCGGTCAGCACGGATAGCCCGGCGACGGCGACGATCGCGCCCGCCGCCATGAGGGGACGGCTCCTACCCCCCTTCCTGCCTGTGATACCGCGCTTCATGCCTAGGGTCATCGGTTGTTGTCCTCCATGCGATTTCGGCTGTTTATCCAGGTCCGCCCGGTATAGCGGGCGTGGCAGCCGGTGACATTGTCCGGATTGTACGCAGAGTACGTGGCTTTGAGACATACGCTAGCCGAGATTATGTCACGATTTGTCATCGATCATGCCTGAACGTTTCGTTAGGTTACAGACATCTCGGCACGCCACGGCACATCCTCCGCCTAAGGGGTCATTTTCGTATAAGAATTACAGTAACCCAGAGTGATGAAGGTCTATTAGGACCACCTCCTGCCCGATGATCGGCCTCCAGTAGCCGGTCCGCGGTGGGTCAACTGCCAGTGAAGTACCACATCTCTGGAGTGGCGTAGTACTGAGTGAGGTTCTCGAACGACTCCGGCGAGCCGGAGATATTCGACTTCCACGCCCAGATCAGGTCCTGATCTGGCTGCCACATCACGGGCAGCTCATCGGTCAGGTATGAGGCCTCGTTGCCCACGGCGAGGGGGTCGCCGCTGGAGATCGAGGCGTTGATCCGCTGGTTGGCGACCGGGTCGTTGTAATCGCCGATCTGGCCGCCAGCACCGGTGTTGAAGACGCCGAAGGTTGTCGGATAAGGACTGTCACCCTCGCCGCCGAAGTCCTCCATTGCCCACTTGTCCTCGTTGTCTGGGGCGCTGGGATCTACGTAGTTGGACAGCATGTAGTCGAAGTTGCTCGACTGCAGCGTGATATGAATGCCGACCTGCGACGCCTGGGATACCAGGTCCGTCATCTGCTCGGAGATGAAGCCTGGTGCCGACGCGAAGATGAGGTTGAACGCCAGCTTCGTTCCCGCCGGTATCCCGGCCCCGCAATCGCCGGCGCCGGCGCCAGGGCTGCTGCACACGTCGGTGCCACCCTGGCTGACCGTCCATCCGTTGTCCTTCAGCAGGGTGGTCGCGGCCGAGAGGCTGAACGGATACGGGTTGCTTGCCGCGTCCGAGGGCAGGAACCCGTTCTCCGGGAAGACCGGGATCGGGCCGTATGCCTCCGAGCCCGCGCCGTAGAAGAGCTTCCGCACCCAGAGGTCCTGATCCTCCAGGTGCTGCATCGCCTGGCGGAAGTACAGCTTGTCGACGATGTTGTCGAAGTCGCCGGTCTTGTCCTGGAAGTTGTAGAACGCCGCCTCGAAGCCGAAGTCCGGCTCGCCGAAGTAGCGGTAACCGAGCCCGGCCACCCGCTTCAGCTCGGGCACATCGGTCAGCGGCACCTGCGCCACATCGACCGACTGCGCCAGGAGCGCGGTGAACTCCGCCGTCTCCGAGGTGAACGGCACCGCCTGGAAGGTGGAGACGTTCGGCGCGTGCGGGCCGCCGTAGCTGGGGTTCGGCGTCAGCGTGTACCCGCCGGTCGTGGAGTTGAACGCGGTCAGCTTGTACGGCCCGTCCACCACCTTCCACAGCGGATTGGTCGCGTACGTGCTGAGCGACTTGTTCTGCGCGATCAGGAAGTTGTAGATCTTCAGGTCATCGGCCGGGTTGGTCTTCCAGTCGGTGACGGCCGGCCCGTTCACCGAGTCCCGCGCCCAGGTCTGCACCGGCAGCGGGTTCGTCGGGCCCTGGCCGAGAATGTCCTCGGTGAAGAAGAGCGGATTGACCGCCTTGGTGAGGTGCAGGACGAGCGTCCGCGCGTTCGGCTCGGACATCCTGGCCAGGTCACTGGGGAAGTTGCCCGGCGTGTACCCGGACCAGTCGGCCGGCGAGGCCGTGACCGCGGCCTTGATCAGGTCGATGTCGAACATCAGGTCATCGGCGGTGATCGGGGTGCCGTCGGACCACCGGTAGGTGCTCTTGAACGTGATCGACACCGTCCTGTCGCCGTCGCTGAACTGCGCCGGGTTGGCCAGGCTCATCTCGGGGTTGAGGACGTTGCTGAGGCCGTTGTTCGTCCAGTAGGTGGGGCGGTACATCTCCCACTCGAAGGTGTACAGGTTGAACACCGAGTTGTAGCCCGCGGCGGTGACCGGCAAGAGCCAGGTCGGCGCGTAGCCGGGCTGCTCGGCCCAGGTGATCGTGCCGCCAGTTTCCGGCCCCTTAGCGGCGGTGTACACCTGGCCGATCGCTCCGGGGACAATGACGGCAGCGGCAGCACCGCTGCCGCCGGTGGTCGGGGGAACGCTGCTGCTCGAGCACGCGGCCAGCACGGTAATGCTCGCCGCCGCCAGGGCGATTCCCCCGGCGATCCGCTTTCGCATCAGCCTTCCTCTCCTCCTGATCGCGTCATCATTCGTCCCGCCAGGGCCCCGCGGCCTTGGCGCACCCCCGGGGGCACGAATCACCCGGCCAGGTGGCGCGCAGGCGATCGGGTAACCCTCCATGTCCAGGAGACCCACGACCTGCCTGGACCGCTACCGGTGGTCAGCTAAAGGGAAGCGTAAGTCGGCTGGCGCATCGTTCTCTCGGCGAAAAAGTCACAACTTGCCATCAATCACGCGTTACATACCACGGGACGCCCCCGGGCTAGTGTTGCGACATTCTAGATCTGTGCTTGTTTGTCTGGTTTTAGACGTCAGGAAACTTGAAGGCAGACACACGCTTCGAAGCCACAGCTTCCCGCAAAACGGGCCACACAGTGCAGGTTTTAGCGTGATTCGCCACTCTGGGCGCAGTATCCAAAACGTGATCGCCAAGATAACGATCAGGACACGGAGGCAGACCGGGTTTCGGTGTTGGCTACTATCTGTAACCAAAATGCGGGGACGGCGCGGCTACCGAACGTCACTATGCCACTTGAACATCAACGCAGCACTTGAAGGTCACCGCATCACTTGAAGATCACTGTTCGCCGTCCGTGCAGCAGCACGCGGTGCTCGGCGTGCCACCGGACGGCGCGAGCCAGCGCGATCCGCTCCGCGTCCCGGCCTATCGCGGCCAGCTCTGCTGGCCCGCTGGTGTGATCCACCCGGGCCACCTCCTGCTCGATGATCGGGCCCTCGTCCAGGTCCGCGGTGACGTAGTGGGCGGTGGCGCCGATCAGCTTGACCCCGCGCGCATGCGCCTGGTGGTACGGCCGGGCACCTTTGAAGCTCGGCAGGAACGAGTGATGGATGTTGATGATGCGGCCGGACAGCTTCGCGCACAGCTCGGCGGACAGGATCCGCATGTACCTGGCCAGAATCACGAAATCGACTTCTTTTGTCATCACAACATCGAGGATCCGCTCCTCGGCCGCCTGCTTGCTGCCCTGGCTGTCGTCCACGGGTATGTGCTCGAAGTCGATGCCGTGCGCCGCGGCGAGCGGCGCCAGGTCCGGGTGGTTGCCGGCCACCAGCGGGACGTCGATGGCGAGCTGCTCCGCGCTGATCCGGTAGAGCAGGTCGTTCAGGCAGTGCCCGGCCTTGGATACCAGGATCAGCGCCCGGGGCCGGACCGCCAGGTCGTGCAGTTCCCAGTCCATGGAGAATTCCCGTGCGATCTCCGCGAACCCGCCGGCCAGCTGCTCCCTGGTCTTGTCCGTCTCCGCGTGCACACGCATGAAGAACGTGCGCGTGGTCCTGTCGGCGAACTGCTGGGCGTCGATCACGTTGCAGCCAGCCTCGTGCAGGTAGGCCGAAACGGCGTGCACGATCCCGGTGCGGTCCGGGCAGGACAGGGTCAGGACGAGGTCGGGCATGGGCTGGCCCGCCTACCCCTGGACCGCGTGGACGCCGCCGTCCACGTGCACGATCTCCCCGGTCGTCGCCGGGAACCAGTCGGACAGCAGCGCCGCGCAGGCCCGCGCGGCCGCCTCCGGGTTGGTGACGTCCCAGCCGAGCGGGGCCCGCTCGCTCCAGACATCCTCGAACTTCTCGAAGCCGGGGATCGACTTGGCGGCCATCGTCTTGAGCGGGCCCGCCGAGACCAGGTTCACCCGGATCTTCTTGTCGCCGAGGTAGCGGGCCAGGTACCGGGCCGTCGACTCGAGGCCGGCCTTGGCGACGCCCATCCAGTCGTAGCCCGGCCAGGCGATGGTGGCGTCGAAGTCAAGGCCGACGATCGAGCCGCCGTCGGGCATCAGCGGGAGCACGGCCATGGCCAGGGACTTGAGCGAATAGGTGGACACGTGGATGGCACTGGCCACCTCGTCCCACGTCGTGTTCAGGAAGTTGCCGCCGAGGGCGCCCTGCGGGGCGTTCCCGATGGAGTGGAGCACGCCGTCAATGGCCGGCAGATGCTCGCGGATCCGGTCCGCCAGCGAGTCCAGGTTCTCCTGGTTGGTCACGTCAAGCTCGAGCACCGGCGGCGGCTCGGGCAGGCGCTTGGCGATCCGCTCCACCAGGGACAGCCGCCCGAACCCGGTGAGCACGATCTGCGCGCCCTCCTGCTGCGCGACCCGCGCCACGTGGAACGCGATCGACGCGTCCGTGAGCACCCCGGTCACCAGCAGCCGCTTGCCCTCAAGAATCCCCATCGATCCGTCCTCATAGTTTCTTCCGGGTCACTTGCGTGATTGACTCCGCTAGAGCGTGCCGATCGCGCAACTGACTCGCCTGGCGTCGCGCGCTTCAGTGTCCCATGCCCAGGCCGCCGTCGACCGGTATGACGGCACCGGTGATATAGGCGCCCGCGTCCCCGGCCAGGAACTCCACCACGCCAGCCACCTCGTCCGGCTCGGCGAAACGTGCCAGCGGTACCGCGCCAAGGATGGCCTTGACCCGTTCCTCGGGAAGCACCGCGGTCATGTCGCTGTGCACGAAGCCGGGCGCGATCACATTCGACGTGATGTTCCGTGAGCCGAGCTCGCGGGCCAGCGACCGGGCCAGGCCCACCAGGCCGGCCTTGGACGCCGCGTAGTTCGCCTGCCCGGCCGAGCCGTAGAGCCCGACGACTGAGGAGATGAAGATCAGGCGGCCGCGGCGCATCCGCATCATGCCCCTGACCGCCCGCTTGGCAGTCCGGTAGGCACCAGTCAGGTTCGTGTCCAGCACATCGGCGAACGCGTCCTCGCTCATCAGCGCGAGCAACTGGTCCTTGGTGATGCCGGCGTTCGCGACCAGGACCTCGACCGGGCCCTGCTGCTTCTCCACCACCGCGAACGCCTCGTCCACCGACGCCACGTCGGTCACGTCGCAGCGGACGACCTCGAGCCCTTCCACCGGGTCGCCGGACCTGGAGGTCACCGTCACGCTGTCCCCCGCCGCGGCGAGCCGCCTCGCGATGGCCAGCCCGATGCCCCGGTTCCCGCCGGTCACCAGCACCGATTGCCCCACGGCAGTCCCTTCATCGGTTGACATATGCCCCGCAGGCTACCGCAGCCTCGCTCGCGCCAGCGGCGCGGCACGCGGCGCTGGCCGCCAACGCTTCGCCGGCGGGTCCGCAGCGCTAACCCCGCCCGGAAGCACGCCTGTCGTTATGAGTTATGTCCGGTTCGTCCGGGCTTGAGGTTCGATCGGGCTGGAACAATGTGGAGGATTGCCCCTTCGTGTCCGATTACCCCTCGTTTACGGGGGTCTATCTACCACAGAGGGGAAATCCTCCACGGTAATTCGCCCGCGCGGCGACCGTGCCCGCCACGCGAGCCTCAGGGTTCGCTCTAATAACAGCAGTGGTGCGTGGGCCTGGGTCAGCGCCGCGCCCCACCGCGGGCGAGGCGGAAGTGGGCCGCTAGGAGGGATTGGGCGGGTCAGCGAGTAGGTTTCTACCGTGGAAGATCATGGAGCCGGGATTGACCCGGAATTCAGGGAGCTGCCGCTGCGGGAGCTTGCGGACGCGGCGCTGGCCCAGGCTAAAGCGCTCGGCGCCTCGCATGCCGATTTCCGCGTGGAGCGGATCAGGCAGCAGGACATCAGGCTGTCCGACGCAAACGTGCAGGCGCTGGCCGACGCGGACACCTCGGGCCTGGCGGTCCGGGTGATCGTGGACGGGACCTGGGGGTTCGCCTCGGCGGTCGACCTGACCACCGACGCGGCGGCGCTCGCCGCGCGCCAGGCGGTAGAGGTGGCCAAGGTCGCCGCGGCCGTCAACACCGAGCCGATCGAGCTCGCGCCGGAACCCGCCTATGGCGAGGTTTGCTGGGTGTCCGGGTACGAAGTGGACCCGCTGGACGTGCCCGCCGCCGAGAAGGTCGCTCTCCTGTCCGGCTGGAGCAGGGCGCTGCTCGCGCACGCGGCGGTCAGCCACACCGACGCCACGCTCAGTCAGGTCCGCGAGTGCAAGTTCTATTCCGACGGCACGACGACGACCACCCAGCAGCGGGTCCGGTTGTTTCCGGAGCTGACCGCGGTCGCGATCACCGATGACGGCCGGTTCGACTCGATGCGCACGCTGGCCCCGCCGGCCGGCCGCGGCTACGAGTACCTGACTGGCTCGACCTGGGACTGGACCGCCGAGCTCGCCGAACTGCCCGAGCTGCTGGCCGCCAAGCTCGCCGCGCCCTCGGTCGCCGCGGGACGGTATGACCTGGTGATCGACCCGACCAATCTGTGGCTCACCATCCACGAGTCGATCGGGCACGCGACCGAACTGGACCGGGCGCTCGGTTACGAGGCCGCGTACGCCGGCACCTCGTTCGCGACGCTGGACAAGCTGAACTCGCTGCGATACGGCTCGGCCGCGATGAACGTCACCGGCGACCGGACCGCCGAGCACGGCCTGGCCACGATCGGCTACGACGACGAGGGCGTGGCCGGGCAGTCCTGGGACCTGATCGCCGGCGGCGTGCTGACCGGCTACCAGCTGGACCGGCGGATGGCCCTGCTCAAGGGGTTCGGCCGGTCGAACGGATGCGCCTTCGCCGACTCCCCCGGGCACATGCCGCTGCAGCGGATGGCGAACGTGTCCATCAGGCCTGCCGAGAACGGGCCGTCGACGGCCGACCTGATCGGCGGCATCGAGAACGGCATCTACATCCTCGGCGACAAGAGCTGGTCGATCGACATGCAGCGGTACAACTTCCAGTTCACCGGCCAGCGGTTCTTCAAGATCAGCAACGGGAAGCTCGACGGGCAGCTCCGCGACGTGGCGTACCAGGCGACGACCACCGACTTCTGGAACTCGGTGGAAGCGGTCGGCGGCCCGCAGACCTACCTGCTCGGCGGGGCTTTCAACTGCGGCAAGGGCCAGCCGGCCCAGGTAGCCCCGGTCAGCCATGGCGCACCGGCCGTGCTGCTGCGTGACATCCGGATTCTCAACACCGTCGAAGAGGGGGCGTCCTGACATGAGCACGCCACAGCAGGCAGTCGAGCGGGCACTAGCGGCCGCGCGCGGCGACACCGTGGTGATCGCCGAGGAAACCTCGACGGCCAACCTGCGCTGGGCGGGCAACACGCTCACCACCAACGGCGTGTCCGCGACCCGGCAGCTCACCGTCATCGCCATCGCCAATGGCTGCGCCGGCGTGGTGTCCCGGGCCGGCGTACGCGAGGACCAGATCGAAGACGTGGTGCGCGAAGCGGAGCACGCCGCCGCCGACGCGACGCCGGCCGAGGACGCCGCGCAGCTCGCCGGGCCGGAGCACAACGGCCAGTTCTCGCGGACGTGGGATGTGGCTCCGGCGGCCACCGACATCAACGTCCTGCGCGGGTTCGCCAGTTCTCTCGGTGAGACGATGCGCACGGCCCAGGCCGCGGGCCGCAAGCTGTACGGGTTCGCCGAGCACGAGGTAACCAGCACGTTCACCGGCACGTCGGCGGGCTTGCGCGGGCGTCACGACCAGCCGACCGGCCGGCTCGAGCTGAACGCCAAGTCGGCGGACATGACGCGTTCGGCATGGTCGGGCATGTCCACGCGGGACTTCACCGACGTTGACGTGGCCGGGATGGACGCCTCACTGGCCGAGCGGCTCGACTGGGCGAAACGCCCGGTGTCGCTGCCCGCCGGCCGCTACGAGACGCTGCTGCCCCCGTCGGCGGCCGCGGACCTGCTCATCTACCTCTACTGGACGTCCGGGGCGAAGGAGGCCGCGGAGGGACGCACCGTCTTCAGCAAGGCCGGCGGCGGAACCAGGGTCGGCGAGCGGCTGTCCGGCCTGCCCGTGACGCTCTCCTCGGACCCGGGGCTGGCCGGCCTGGAATGCGCGCCGTTCGTCATCGCGCATACCTCGGGCACGGACTCGTCGGTCTTCGACAACGGCCTCCCGGTCGCCGCCACCTCCTGGATCACGGACGGAGAGCTGTCCGCGCTGTACACGTCGCGGCACTCGGCGTCCCTGGCCGGGCTGCCGTCCAGGCAGTCAGTCGACAACCTCTCCCTCTCGCTGCCCGGCGCCTCGGCCACCGTGCCGGACATGATCGCGTCCACCGAGCGCGGGCTGCTGCTGACCTGCCTGTGGTACATCCGCGAGGTGGACCCGCAGACGCTGCTGCTGACCGGGCTCACCAGGGACGGCGTGTACCTGGTGGAGAACGGGGAGGTGACCGGCGCGGTGAACAACTTCAGGTTCAACGAGTCGCCGGTGGCCATGCTCGGGCGCCTGGCGGAGGTAGGCGTGACCGAGCGCACGCTGCCGCGTGAGTGGGGCGACTACTTCAACCGGACCGCGATGCCGCCGCTGCGGGTGGAGGGCTTCAACATGTCGTCGGTCAGCCAGGCCAGCTAGGGCTTTTGTCGATTTTGAGGACGGGGCTTACCGTGGACGGTATGAGGACTACGGCTCGGCGACCGGTGCACCTGGTCACGCAGGCGCGCCGGCCGATGTCCGAAGACATAGCGTACCGGCAGCGCCGGTATCTGATCATGATGGGCATCCGCGCGGTCTGTTTCCTGGCCGCGGTGCTCTTGTTCGTCAACCATCTGGGGTGGCTGGCGGCAATCCCCGTCATCGGGGCGATCACCATCCCCTACATCGCCGTGGTGTTCGCCAACGGCGGGCGGGAGCCCAACAATACCCGTGGCTTCCTTGAGCACCAGATGATGGTTCCGGCCGTGCGCGACCCCTCCGACCCCGCGCAGCCGCCGGCCGGTGAAGATCGTAGCTGAACGTCCGCTGAAGACCGCCTGCTCAGGGCGGTCCCGAGACCCGCTTGTAATTGGGTCTTGACACACTGGGGGGAGTTTCCGTGTAGCATTCATATCGGTGCTCTGGTCCCCCGTCGGAGCACCACTGCCGGCGTTCCGGGCCCCCGTCGGAACGCCGATGATCGCGACGCCGGGTGGTTTGCCCCCGTAGCCACCCGGCGTCGCCCTAATCTTCAGCGCCCCCGGAGTCCGTTGTCGTAACTAACGGCCGCCCTCACTCGGTCTTGTTGAACTGGGCGATGGCGGCGGCCAGCATGGCGGCGCCCATCACCGCGACGATCGCCAGGGACAGGCCGGCCGGGACCGTCCAGCTCCCCCACGTGATGCCGGGACTGAGCTCGCGGAGGGCGGCCGGGCTGACCGCGAGATGGCTGAATACCGCGTGCCGCATCGGGGCGACGATGTAGGTGATCGGGTCGATCCTGGTCAGCACCGTCAGCCAGCCGGGAAGTCCGCTCAGCGGGTACAGCGCGCCGGACAGGAAGAACAGCGGCATGACGAACATCTGGGTGAGCGCCATGAACGCCTGGATCTGCTTGATCCGCGCCGCCATCATCACGCCGAACGCGGTCAGCGTGAACGAGAGCAGCAGCAGTTCGCCGACCAGCGTGAGCAGCAGCACCGGGTTATAGGGAACGTGCGCGAAGCCGGCCAGGATCAGGAAGACGATGCCCTGCCAGGTCGCCACCGTCGCGCCGCCCAGGCACTTGCCGAGGACGATCGCCCACCGGCGCACCGGCGCGACAAGCATCTCGCGCAGGAAGCCGAACTCCCGGTCCCACACGATCGAGGCCGCCGAGAAGATGGCGGTGAACAGCACCGACATCGCGAGCACACCCGGGTAGATGAACGTGCGGAAGTCGACGCCCGGCGGCATGCCCCGGCCGGCCAGCCGGGACAGCCCGGTGCCGAGCACGAACAAGAACAGGACCGGCTGCACGAGCGCGGTGACGGCGCGCAGGCGGTCCGACTTGAACCGGATGAGCTCGCGGCGCCAGACGATGCTCACCGCGCGCAGATCGTGGGTGAGGCTGCGCTCGGGGACAGCCACCCTGATCGCCTCAGTGAGGCTCTGCTGCTCCCTTTCGGCCACATCCTGAGCCATCGCGCTACCTCCTGCCGAACCTGGTCGCGACGATGCGGTTGCGGTCGCCGACGGTGGACTCCGCGTCGCGGATGGTCTTGCCCGTATACGACATGAAAACATCGTCAAGTGACGGACGCGAGACGCTCACCGAGCGGATGCCGACCGGCAGCTCGGCGAACAGCCTCGGCACGAACTGCTCGCCCGAGGCCACGGAGAACGTCACCAGGTTCTCGTGGATGGCGGCGTCGAGGCCGAAGTGGTCCCGCAACTGCGCGATGGCCCGGTCGTCGTCCGCGGTGCTGATCTGCACCCGGTCCTCGCCGATGGACGCCTTCAGCGCCTCGGGCGTGTCAATCGCGACGATCTTGCCGTGGTCGATGATCGCGATCCGGTCGCAGTTCTCCGCCTCGTCCATGTAGTGCGTGGTGAGAAAGATCGTGATGTCCTCGCGCTGCTTCAGCTCGTTGATGTAGTCCCAGATGGAGACCCGTGTCTGCGGGTCAAGGCCCACCGTGGGCTCGTCGAGGAAGAGTACGCGGGGTGCGTGCAGCAGGCCGCGGGCGATCTCCAGCCGCCGCTGCATACCGCCGGAATAGGTGGAGACGACGCTGTCCTTGCGGTCCCACAGGCCCACCATTTCCAGCACCTGGCGGAGCCTGGGCGCGAACGCCTGCTTGGGTACGCCGTACAGGTCGGCGTGGAACCGCAGGTTCTGCTCGCCGGTGAGGTAGCTGTCCAGCGTCGTGTCCTGGAAGACCAGGCCGATATTGCGCCGGACCGTGTCCCTGTTTCTGACGACGTCGTGACCCGCGACCCTGGCGGTCCCCGAGGTGGGGTCCGCCAGGGTGCACAGGATCTTGATCGTGGTGGACTTGCCGGCGCCGTTCGGGCCTAGGAACCCGAAGGTCTCGCCGGCAGCCACCTCGAAATCGATGCCGCGTACGGCCTCGATGTCACCATATTTCTTAGTCAGCTCGCTGACCTCGATGGCGTTGCTCACGCCTGCGAGTCTTCCACCGTGCTTGCCTGGCCGGGCTCGTCACTGTCTGCCGCGAGAATGCGGTAGAGGGCACGCCGGGTGTCCGCGAGTATCTTGTTGGCCTGCTGCACCTGAGCGGCGGAGCCTGCCTGCTGGACCTGCGCGGCCGCGACGATGACCTGGCGGATCGTGTCCCGCAGCTGGTACTCGGCGTCGTCCACGCTGCCGGTAACGGCATCCCAGGACGACCTGATCTCAGCGGCGTGATCGGCGACGTACTGCCGGCCGGCGTCGGTCAGCGTGTACATCCTGCGCCGGTCGTCCTGACCGGTGGCGGTCTCGATCAGCCCCTCGTCCTCCAGCTGCTGCAGCGCCGGATAGACCGACCCCGCACTCGGCCGCCACACACCGTCGGTGCGTTCGGCGATCGTCTGGATGAACTGGTAGCCGTTCCAGGCCTGCTCCCCCTCGGCCATCAGGTCGAGGATCGCGGCGCGGACGTCACCGCGGCGCACACGTGGCCCGCGTCCGCCGAACCGCGCGCCGCGCAGCCCAGCCACCATCTCCGGCCCGAACGGCCCGAACGGCCCGCCGGGGCCGCCGGGGCCGCCCATCGGGCCGAACCCTCCGCGACCGTCCCAGCCGCCACCGCGACGTCCGCCGCGCTCTCCGCGCTCGCCCCGGCGACCCCGGAATTCGCCGCGCTCGCCGCGGCCGTGCTCCCTGTGGCCACCCTTGTGGCCCCATGATTCGTCATACATTGTGATACTCCTTCTACGTCTCTAGATCGTTCATCGTTAGGTTAACGATATATCTATAAAGAGCGTCTGGCAAGAAGTTATTCCGCCGCGGCGGCCCGGCCGGGGGCGCGCGGAAGCGCCGCGCATGCTGACGGTCCGTGCTCCGCAACCTCAGGCATCACATGGGACACTGCCACCGCACCTGTCACGGACAGCCGCCGGCCGCCGCCGGACACGCAAAGGGGGCTCGTGGCGCGCAGGCCCCCTTGCGTGGGGCTTCGCGCGCCGCAAGCCTCCATCGGGCATCGCCCGGAGCCGGCCACGGCCGGACGAGACGGGCACGGCCGGACGAGACGGGCAAAGAGGCGCGTGCGGGGCCGCGGGACGGGGACGGGGCCGCGGGACGGGGGGCGCGCGTCTTACGGGAGGATGGGGAGCGCGTACTCGCGGCGGATGCTGTTACCGAGCCGCGAGATGTCCGCACCGTACACGTGCATGGAGATCGCCACGTCGGAACCGCAGTTCCGGACGCGGTGGATGTCGCCGGGCGGGGCGAACCCGCTGACCAAACCGGCCTCGTTCCGGTTGCGCGCGACCGGGCGCAGCGCCGCACCGGATTCGGCGACCGCGAATACCTCTTCGTACTCGCACCCCTGCAGAACTCCCGTGACGCACCAGGCCACGTGATCGTGAATGACCGTGGCCTGACCGGGCAGCCACACCATGACGCCAACGGAGAACGAGCCGTCGGGCTCGGCGTGCACCAGGTGGCTCTGATAGCAGGCCGGGTTTCCCCGGCGCAGGTCCGCGGGCAGCAGCTCGGCGGGTTCGGGGAGCATCCGGCGCAGCGTCTCCACCACGCGATCGGAGGTCTGCTGCCAGTCGAGCCCCAGGCCGACCTGTTCACGCAGCGCGGCGACCAGGCCTTCCGGGCAACGTCCCGCAACGACGCACTCGGGCGCCGCACCAATCTCCGTGCTGGCTTCCACTCTGGCCTCCAATCTGGCTTTCGCGCTGGTCATCGGCATGTTACTTAGGCTAACGAGGAGTCACCTATCGGCACCAATGCCAAATGACTCGTCAACCTATAGGCAATGTTGATCAATGTCGTCACTCCAGTGCCGCCTCACGGCTCGCCAGGCGCATTCCCAGCAGCGGGAAGATGAGTACGGAGAGTACTCCCGCGGTGACTATGGCGGCCGCGGTGCTGGCCTTGATCGCGTTGGACTGCACGCCGATGCTGGTGATCACGACGACCATGGGCAGCTGGGTGGACGCGAACAGGGCGAGCGCGTTGCGGCCTGGCTTGGCCAGCACGTCCTTGCGGTGCAGCACCAGCGTGGGCAAGCCGCGGACGATCAGGAACAGGATCAGGAAGACCGGGATCGTCGCGATGTCCGCCGGGCTGGACAGCAGCGCCTTGAGGTCGAGCTTGACACCGCTCATCACGAAGAAGAACGGCACAAGGAAACCGAACCCGATGCCCTCCAGCTTGGACTCGATGACCTCGGCTTCCGCCCGCTCCCCCGTGCCGAGGAACGCCTTCACGATGATGCCCGCGGAGAAGGCGCCCACCAGCGAGTCCAGACCGAGCCCGAGAGCCACCCACAGCATGAACACGACGATCAGCATGGACAGGCGCACCGCGAGCTGCACGCTGGTGCCGAGGGTGGCGGTGACCATCTTGGCCAGCCGCGGCGGCCGCTTCCTTGTGGCCAGCCACAGCCCGGCGAGCGCGAGCAGGACGAAACCCACCAGCAGCACGGCGGTCTTGCCAGGGCTGTCCGTGGTCAGCAGCAGCGCGACGGCCACGATCGGCCCGAACTCCCCCAGCGCCCCGATCGCGAGGATGCGGCCGCCCAGCGGCGTGTTCACCAGTCCGGCGTCCCGCAGCGGCGGCAGGATCGTGCCGAGCGCGGTCGTGGTGATCGCCAGCCCGACCACGAGGGCCGCCGCGTTCCGGTGCGCCACCAGGTCGTCGGAGGCCGTCCCGGTCAGCCAGGTCACGATGGCGCCCGCGATGAGCAGCCCGGCGGCCAGGGAGATCAGCCAGCCGGTGACCGCGAGCCGGATCGGCCGGCCGCGGATCCGCTCGAAGTCGATCTCGTAACCGGCCAGGAACATCAGCATGGACAGGCCCAGGTCCGAGATCGTGGTCACGACCTCCCCCTGACGGGCCCAGCCGAGCATCACCGGGCCGATCACGACACCGAGCAGCAGTTCCACCACGACCGACGAGATGATGACCCAGCGGCTCAGCTGGTCGCACACGAACGGTGCGATCACGGCGGCGGCCAGGATCAGCACACCGGTGGTCAACTGCGACGAGGTCACGTTGCGCACTATATCGATTACTCAGGGCGACCATCGATAATGGTGCCATGACGGCCTTCCGGCGTGATCTTTTCCGCGGCACCGCCGCGTACTACGACCGGTTCCGCGTCCCGTACCCGGAGCCACTGATAAGCGATCTATCAGAACGAGCATCGCTGACTGGGTCGGGAACGCTGCTCGACCTCGCGTGCGGGACGGGTCAGCTGACCTTCGCCCTGCACGAGCGCTTCGCGCAGACCTGGGCGGTCGACCAGGAGCCGGACATGACCGCCCTGGTCCGGCAGAAGGCGGACGGCATCCCCGGCATCCGCGTGCTGACCACGAGCGCGGAGGACCTGGACGCGCCAGCGGCGACGTTCGGCCTGATCGCGATCGGCAACGCCTTTCACCGCTTCCCCCGCGACACGGTGGCGGCCCTGCTCCACCGCTGGCTCAAGCCCGGTGGCCACCTGGCGCTGGTCTGGGGCGGTGGCCCGGAGGCGAACGCGCCCGGAGCAAGTCCGGCACCGTGGCAGGAGGAGATGCGAGCCGTCCTGGCACGCTGGCGGCCAGCGGACCGGGTCCCGGCCGGCTATGACCGCGCGGCGCGCCCCGACGCGGCGGTGCTGACCGACGCGGGCTTCGGCTACCTGGGCAAGCGCGAGTTCACCGTCGCGCACGAGTGGACGACCGAGTCTCTCATCGGCCACGCCTACTCCACCTCGGTGCTGTCCCGCGCCGCCCTAGGCGAGGACGCGGCGGACTTCGAAGCAGACCTGCGCCGCGCCCTGCTCCCGCACGCACCGTTCCGCCACCGGCTGAGCTTCGCCTGCGAACTCACCGCGCACGCGTCCTGACGCATCGCTGTCACGACGATGCCGCCGGGGTGGGATTAGTCCGCGACGGTGGAGTAGGCGATCACACCGCGCCGCAGCCCGGCCATCGCGTCACGGGCGACGGTCGCCAGCTCCCGGCCGGCCGCGCCGGCGATCTGGTCGAGCAGGTCGAGCAGCTGCTTGACGGCGCGGACGAAGTCGCCGGGGGTCAGGTCGGCGGACTCGGTCAGCACCACCTCCAGCCGGGCACCGCGCGCCCACCGGTATGCCGCCCAGGCGAAGCCGGCGTCGGGCAGCCGCAAGAACGACAGGCTGTTGTTCTTCTCCAGCTGGTCCAGGTCCGCCCAGATGCCGGCCATCTCGGCGAGCACATCGGGGACCCTGCCCTTGGGCAGGCGAGCCGGACGTGCGTCGTCGGCTTGCCGGGACTCGAAGCACAGGGACGAGACGCACGCCGCCAGCTCGGCCGGGGACAGTCCGTTCCAGGTGCCCTTGCGCAGGCATTCGGCGGCCAGCAGGTCAAGCTCGGTGTACAGGCCGGCCAGGCGGCGGCCGTCGGCGGTGACCGTGTCCCCGGACAGGTAGCCGAGGTGCTCAAGCACCGTGCACACGCGGTCGAAGGTGCGCGAGATCACGTGCGAGCGGCCGGCCACCTTGCGTTCGAGGCCCTCGGTCTCCCTGGCCAGCCGGACATAGCGCTCACCGTAGCGGGCATGCTGCTCCCGGTCGGGACAGTCGTGGCACGGGTGGCGGCGGAGCTGGCGCCGCAGCTCAGTGATCTCGTCGGCGGTACCGGACGCCCCGTTCTCCCAGTCCGACGCGCGCGCCGGACGGCCGAGGTCCCTGCCGTTGATCTTGTTCCGCACAGTGGAGGCGAGGTCTCGGCGATGCTGCGGCGAGCGAGGGCTGAACGACCCGGGGATCCTGATCCGGTCAAGGACCTCGGCCGGCACCGGGAAGTCGGCCGCAGACAGCCGCTTGACCTGCTGGGTCGCGGTGAGCACGAGCGGACCCGTATTTCCCCCGGCGGCCAATCCCCCGGTGACCCCTCGTTCGGGGGGACGCCGTCCCCCCGAACCGCCCCAGCCTGGCTGCAAGACGACGGCGATGCCGGCCCTGCGGCCGCCGGGAACCCGGATGATGTCACCGGGGCGCAGCAACGCCAGTGACCGCGCGGCCTCGGTCCGGCGCGCGGACGCGCGGGTCTTGGACAGGTCGCTCTCGCGTTCGGTCAAAGCGCGCCGCAGCGAGATGTATTCGGTGAAGTCACCCTTGTCGCACGTCATCGACCGGGCCAGCTCGGCCAGTGCCGCCCGGTTCTTGCGGATCTGGCGGGTGATGCCGACGACGCCCCGGTCAGCCTGGAACTGAGCGAACGACGACTCGAGCAACGCGGCCGCCCGGGCACGGCCAGCCCAGCCGGTCAGGTTGACCGCCATGTTGTAGGAGGGTCGGAAGCTGGAATTCAGCGGGTAGGTACGGGTGCCGGCCAGGCCGGCCACCGCCGCGGGGTTCATGTCGGGCTGCCAGAGCACGACCGCGTGACCCTCGACGTCGATGCCCCTGCGGCCCGCCCGGCCGGTGAGCTGGGTGTACTCACCGGCGGTCAGCGCCGCGTGGGTTTCGCCGTTCCACTTGTCCAGCTTCTCGATGACCACGGTCCTGGCCGGCATGTTGATGCCGAGAGCGAGCGTCTCGGTGGCGAACACGGCACGGATCAGGCCGGCCGCGAACAGCTCCTCGACGACCTCCTTGAACGCGGGGAGCATGCCGGCGTGGTGCGCGGCGATGCCGCGGCGCAGGCCGTCCAGCCATTCGCCGTAGCCGAGCACGGCCAGGTCGTCCTGAGGGATGTCCGCCATACGGCGCTCAACCACTGACATAATCTTGGTCACTTCGGCGGGGCTAGCCAGCCGCAGCCCGGTGGCCACGCACTGCTGGACGGCGGCGTTGCAGCCGGCCCGGCTGAAGATGAACGTGATGGCGGGCAGCAGCCCGGCCGTGTCCAGACGCTCGATGACCTCAGGCCGGTACGGCATCGCGAAACGCCTCGGCCGGTGGCCGCCGCGGGCTGGACGCCCGCCGGACTTGCGGGCCGCCCAGTCATCGCGCAACGCCAGCCGCATCAGCTCCGGATTGACCTGTGGTTGCCCATCGGCGGCGGGGCCCGTGTCGGTGAACAGGTCATACATCCGGTTCCCGGCCAGCACATGCTGCCAGAGCGGAACCGGGCGGTGCTCGTCGACGATGACCTGAGTGCCGCCGCGCACCTGTGCCAGCCAGTCGCCGAACTCCTCGGCGTTGCTCACCGTCGCGGACAGCGCCACCACGCGGACCGATTCCGGCAGGTGGATGATGACTTCTTCCCAGACCGCACCGCGGGAGCGGTCGGCGAGGTAGTGCACCTCGTCCAGCACGACGTAGGACAGGCCGCCGAGCGTGGCCGATGACGTGTACAGCATGTTGCGCAGCACCTCGGTGGTCATCACCACGACCGGGGCTTCCCCGTTGATGCTGTTGTCGCCGGTCAGCAGGCCGACGTCGGTCCCCCCGTACCGCCTGACCAGGTCGGCGTACTTCTGGTTGGACAGCGCCTTGATCGGAGTGGTGTAGAAGCACTTGCGGCCCTGGGCCAGGGCGAGGTGGACGGCGAACTCCCCCACGACGGTCTTGCCGGAACCCGTCGGCGCCGCCACCAGGACGCCGTCCCCGGCCGACAGCGCCGCACACGCCTTGACCTGAAAATCGTCGAAATCAAAGTCGTATAGTGCGGCGAAAGCCTCGAAATCGGTCCCGGCCTGCCGCGCTCGGAACGCCGAATATGCATCCGCCGGACTCCCCATAAGTACACAGCCTATGGGAACGACCTCAGTCGTCGATGGGCAGATCGTTCCGCTGCAGGTC
>DASXDG010000004.1:0-14979 GCA_036490795.1 Streptosporangiaceae bacterium | reverse complement strand
CTGGGGGATGCACCCCGGTCAGTTCTGGAGAAATGATCTTGTTCTTGGGGTTGTGGCGGTCCTCGCGCCCATCGTGCTGCTGCCCGGGCTGGCCTGGGGCGCGGCGGGGCGGCTGCGGCCCGCCTGGTACCCGGCCAGCTGGCTGGCCGCGGCGCGGACGATCGACGACAGCCCGGTACGCGGCGCCGCGCTGCTCCTGCCGTGGGCGACCGAACGCACCCCCGCCTGGAACCATGGCGAGGTCATGCTCGACCCGTGGTCGCGGCTGATATCGCGATCGCTGATCTGGAATGACGGCACGCAGGTCGGTGACATCTCGATGGCGCCGGATGATCCGAGGGCGCGCGCGCTGGACAGGGTCATCGGCGGGCAGGGGCCGCTGACCGCCTCGCTGCGAGCCGCCGGGATCCGGTTCGTCGTCGACGATGCGGACGACGCGGACCGGACCGGTCAGCCGTCCACGCGGCGGCTCCCGGGCGCGGTCGTGATCCTCAGGGCACCGGGGCTGACCGTCTATCAGCTGCCCGGATGAACAGGACCGAGTTGATGTAGCGGTCGCTAGGCCGGGCCAGGCGGCTAATCAGGCCGCGCTCGGCGACGCGTGCGTTGGCGCGCTGGTGTCCGGCCAGGTCGAAGTCGTCGAGAGGCGCCCATTTCCCGTCGGCGAGGACGCGGCCCTGGTAGCCCCATCCGGTGAGCATGCCGGTCACCTGGTCGACCGGCTGGTGCCTTGTTTCCAGCTCGAGTAGCAGCGCGGGGGAGTCGCGGCGGATGGTCTGCTCCGCGCCGCGCAGCGCGGCGGGTTCGTGTCCCTCGATGTCCATCTTGATGAAACGCACGTCGGTCAGGCCGAGGCTGTCGATGGTCAGCCGCCGCACGGTGACCGAACGGTCCGTCTGATGCTCCAGTGAGGCCAGGCCCTCCGCGCCGCGGCCGCCGCCGGGCAGATACAAGTTCGCGGTGCCGTCCGCGTCGGACGCCGCGCCCTCGATCAGCCGGGTTCGCGGCAGGCCCGCCCGCACGACCCGGGCCAGCTCCGGGTTCGCCTCGATCGTGACCACATGGTCGGCGATGCCGAGCAACCGGGCAGTCCACGGCCCGTACCAGGCACCGACGTCAAGCGCGGTCCCGCCACGAGGTACCCAGTCCTCGATGCAGGCCAGTTCGGGTTCGATCCTGGGGTAGATCGCGCGCATCACCACGGCGAAGGCGCGCCCGGGCACCGCGCGGGCGGCGGCGGAGCGGACCAGGATGCCCGCGCGTGACGACATGCCCTCCAGCATCGGGTACCTCCGTCGACCGGGGCCAGCCCGGCTTGTCAGATTGTTAATGAGGCACCCGGGCTGACCGCTGATCGGCCACCGGAGTGGCTGGCAGGCCGGCGGCCGCAGACGGCGCCTGGCGGGACAGCACGACGAGCACCACACCCGTCACCGCGATAGCGGTCAGGCGCAGCGTCAGCTTGACCGGGCTGGACGGCAGGTGCTCGTGGAACAGCCAGGTCCCGGTGATCATGAAGTACGTGCTGCCGGTGATGCTGTTCACCGGGATGACGATGGAAGCCCGGCACCTCTGCAGCGCTACCTGGTAGAGCAGCATCGCGGCGACCGTGCAGCAGCCGAACAGGTACAGGTAGGGCGACAGCAAGATCCCGGTCAGCACCGCGTGATGCCGGACGAGCACCCCGGACAGTGCCTTCGTGGCGAGCGTGGCCACGCCGTAGAGCAGCCCGATGCCGAGCCCGAACGCTACCCCGGTGACGGGGGCACGATGCTTGCGGCCGCCACCGCGCAGCGGGCTCACCGCGACGAGCAGGCCGACGGCAATCGACGGGACCATCACCACCGCCAGCCAGCCCGCGTTGGCGTGATGGCCGGTGGCCGAGCCTGATCCGGTGGCGGACAGGGCGAGCACGACGATCGACGCCGCCACCACGCCCACGCACCACAGTTCCCTGCCGCCGAGACGCTCGTGCAGGACCAGCCAGGACAGCACAAGCACGATCGCGACGCCGGCGGACAGCACCGGCTGGACCACACTC
Organism: Streptosporangiaceae bacterium; assembly: GCA_036490795.1. Taxonomy (GTDB): domain Bacteria; phylum Actinomycetota; class Actinomycetes; order Streptosporangiales; family Streptosporangiaceae; genus JAFARZ01. Next base: position 12,938 of record DASXDG010000004.1, on the reverse strand, counting down.
ACCGGCTCGATCGTCAGCGCCACGGTCTGGCAGGCCAGGCCGGTCAGCATGAGTGCGAAACCGGTTAGCCAGGCAGGTTCGGACAGCAGCCGGATGACGACCAGCCACGGGCGGCGCAGATCCAGGTCGGGCATCGAGCCGAGTGCGCGTTTCTCCAGGATCAGCCCTGTGCTGTACAGCGTCGTCGCGGCCAGCGCGAGCGGGATGCCGAGGCTGCTCACCGGTCGGCCACCTCGCGGCCGGTGATCGCGCGCAGCGCGTCGGCGTACCCGGCCGTGAACTCGGCGCCGGCCTCGTCGTCGAGCAGCGCGTACCGGTACCGCACGCACAACTGAAGCCGGCCCGCCACGGTGATCGCGCCCACCGACAGGCCGCGTGGCATGTGCGCGGACGTGGAGAACCACATCCGGTCCGGGGAGAGCGCCCCGAACGAGGGCGGCTGAGCGAGGTTGCCGAGGTTCGATAGCAGCGAGGTGTCACAGCGGCGCCCCCCGAAGACGCGCAGCGCGAGGCGCACCGCCAGCCGCTTGACTGGTGCCGGCAGCGGCACCCGGGTCAGCGACGCCTGCGCGGGACCGGAATCCCGCAACGCATGCGACTTCGCCAGGGCAGTCTGGGCGGCGACGGCCTCCACCGTCAGCGGGCCGGGCGCCGCGACGGTGCACAGCCGGGAGAAGTTACCCAGGTCGCCCTCGTGCCCAGGCGGGCGGACGTCCACCGGCATCGTGACGCGGATCTGACCGTGCTGTCCGCTCGCCGCGTTCCACTGGGCAATGGCCCGGATCAGCGCGGTGATCAGCACGTCGTTGACGGTCCCGCCCCCGGGAGCTGAGCTGGGTACGGAAGGCCAGCCGAGCAGCGCGTACCCGTAGCCGCGCGCGTTCCGCGTGCCCGCCACGTGCCGGGGCGCGATCCGGGCAGGCCGGGCGCCCGGAACTGGCACCCCGTCATCCGGAACCAGGCGCTGCCCGGCGGGCTGGCCCGCCGCCGGCGACGGCACCGCTGTCTGCGGCGGGGCCGGCGGGGCCGGCGGGGCGGCCCGGCCCCGGTATGTGTCCGCGATCAACCGGAGCAGCCGCAGGCACGACCGCCCGTCGAACGCCGCGTGGTGCGCGTTGAGGATGAGGCTGTCCCGGTCGGGCCCGGCAGCCAGCAGCAGCCGGAACGGCGGTGACACCAACAGCGGCGGCGCCACCGTGAGAAAGCGGTCCCTCGCCTCGTCGAGCTCTACCTCGGTCCGCCAGCCGGTGACCTGAACCGGGTCCGCGTCCGGCCGCTCGGGGAACTCCCATTCGTAGCCGCTTCGCCACCAGCCGCGCGCGGCACGCCGGGCACGGGCCTTCGGCTGGTCCGCGAGGACCGAGGCGACGGCGGAGCGCAGTCGCTTCTCGTCCAGGTGGCCAGGCAGCCAGGCCTCGAGGTGCACGTTGTTCGGCTCGGCGGGAGAGTCGAAATAAGTGGCCAGTTCGTCCTGAATAGCGAACTTTGCGCACCTCATGGTCTGGCAGTCTGTCATGTCAGCCGGAAACTCGGGAGGTCTGCCAGCGAGATCATCGTCTCGTGCGTCCGCAGCGAGCAGGTGCGGGCGATCCGCCACCGGCCGTCGCGCTCGCGCCGGTAGCGGTCGAAGCAGAACGCGGCGCCATTGATCCTGATGCCATGCTCGGTCGCGATCACGGTGTCCTGGGACGACCAGACTCCCGAGGCCGTGCCGCCGTCCGGGTCGATGGCGATCTCCGGCTGCCCGGCTGTGTGCGCGGTCACGATGTCCGGGCCGAGCTTCACCCGGAAGAACTCCGCGATCCCGGACCGCCCGCGGACCTCTAGCGGCCGACCGTAGGCGACCGTACCGTAGTCCAGTACGGCGTCGGCGGTGAGCGTGTCGCCAATCTCGTCCCACAGCTTCTGGTCAATGCAGCGGAGGTGGCGGTACTTCACCTGCCGGATCTCCTCGATGCTGCGCAGCCCATCGGCGGAGTCCATGAGATCAGCTTGCCGCTTCCGATTGACTGAAACAATAACCTGTTCTAGTTTTTGATCTCCGGGGGCTTCGTGACCGACACCTTGGAGCCGGAGGTCCAGCGTGCTGACCAGTGCCGGGACACCGGCACATGGATCAAGTCGCCGGGCGGCGCCTTAGCTGGCCACGCGCCACGTAGGGCCCTAAACAACCGCGTAGGGCCTTAAACAACCGCGTAGGGCCTTAAACAACACGGAAGATCGCTCTTGCGCGGAAGAAATAGTTGCTCACAGCATGGTTTTTTACCGCGTTGGACACAATTACCGCGCTAATTCCCCGCCCCGCCCCGCGCCGCCCCGCCCGCCCCGCGCCCCGCGCCGCCCCGCCCGCCCCGCGCCGCCCGCGCCGCCGTACGCCGCTGCCCGGGCCGTACCCCGCGCGGCGCCGACCGGGCCGCGGCTCTGGTTCACCCGGCCGGTTCAGGAACGGCCAACGCCTTGACCTGCGGGTCATATCTGGAACTTGTTACATTTTGACCACGGCTCTAGCCAGCGCTCCTTGCCATTAGTTACTCTCCAGTCAAGTTAAGCCCCGAGGAGGACGCCATGATCCGGTTGATCATCGCCATCGCCGTCGGCGCGATCATCGCTGTCGGAGGGGTCGTCGTCTTGGTGAGCGCGCTGGACACTGCCGCTAACGGCACTCCCAGCAACGCCTCGCTTTACCAGTACGGCAATCGCTGAGCGGGCGTGGCGATCGCGCCGCCGGTGACACACCCGGCGTCTATCGAGATCATCGTCCCCGCCCGTAACGAAGCTGCCCGGCTGCCACATGGGCTCGCGCTGCTGTGCGAGAAGGCGGCCTCGCTGCCGCTGCGGACCGCGGTGCTGGTGGTGGACAACGGGAGTACCGACTCGACCGGCGAGATCGTCCGGGACTGGCCGGACGGTCCGGTGCCGGTAGGCCTGCTGCGCTGCCCGCGCTTGGGCAAGGGGGCGGCGGTCCGCGCCGGACTGCTCGCCACGCGGGCACCGTTCGTGGGCTTCTGCGACGCGGACATGGCCACTGACCTGGCCGCGATCGACACCGCGATCAGCCTGCTCGCGGCCGGTCACCCGGTGGTCGTCGGGTCGAGAGGGCTGAGCTCATCGGTCGTGGAGGTCCGCTCCAGCGCGATGCGCAGGGTAGGCGCCGCGGGCTTTCGGGCGCTTGCACGCACCGTGGTCCCCGGGGCGACCGACACCCAGTGCGGTTTCAAGTTCTTCGCCGGGCCGCTGGCCAGGGACGCGGCGCTGCAACTGCGGACGACAGGATTCGCCTTCGATGTGGAATTGCTGGCCAGGTGCCAGCTGCTGGGCGCCGACGTCACCGAGATCCCGGTGCAGTGGCGTGACGTGGCTGGTTCAACGTTCTCGGTGGGGCGTCACTCGGCCGCCGTGGTACGCGACCTCGCGTCGATCTGGATGCGGACCCGCGCCGTCGACAGGCCCGCCGGTGCCGGAACGCCCGTGCTTACGCCCGACTGGGAGCTGGTGACCGCTGGGGTCTCCACGAGGTGACGGCGGCAAGTGATCTGAGCGGCGTGCGGGTAGCCGTCGCGAACTGGCGTGACCCCTGGCATCCCCAGGCGGGCGGGGCGGAGCGCTATGCCTGGGAAATGGCCAGGGCGCTGGCGAACAGGGGGGCGGCGGTGCAGTTCGTCACCGCGCGCGCTCCCGGGCAGAGCCGCGCCGAGCGGCGTGACGGCATCGCGATCGTCCGCCGGGGCGGGCGCTTCACCGTGTATCCGCTGGTGCTTGCCTGGCTGGTGAGCCACCGTCGTTATGTAGATATCGTCCTTGACTGCCAGAACGGCATCGCGTTCTTCTCCCCGCTCGCGCTGCCCCGGCGGGTTCCTGTGTTCTGCGTGATGCATCATGTGCACACGGCGCAGTTCGGCGTGCATTTCCCCGCCTGGATGGCGGTGGCGGGCAGGGTGCTCGAGGGGCCGGTTTCCCGGTTCGTCTACCGGCGCGCCGCGTGCGTGGCGGTCTCGCCGTCCACTGTGGACGCGATGCGCGACCGGCTGCGCTGGACCGGCGACATCTACCTGATCCCGAACGGATCCCCCGCCCCCGACAAGACCCCGGCCGGGAAGAACGAAACCCTGGTCTGGGTCGGCCGCCTGGTCGCGCACAAGCGGGCAGAGCTGATCGTGCCGCTGGCCGAGCGGGGTTTCACGATCGACGTGATCGGCCGGGGACCGGCCGCCGCGGCGATCGAGGGCCACGAGCGGGTCCGCGTGCACGGGTTCCTCGCCGAACAAGACAAGCGGGCGATCGTGGCCGGGTCGCTGCTGCACCTGAACACGTCCCAGGGTGAGGGCTGGGGCCTGTGCGTACTCGAAGCGGCGGCTCTAGGCGTGCCGACCGTCGCCTTCGACGTGGAAGGGCTGCGCGACGCGGTGCGCGACGGGGAAACCGGGTGGCTGGTCAGGGACGGTGAGCAGCTCGCCGACACGGTCGGCCGGGCCGTGCGGGAACTGTCCGACCAGGCCCGTCGCGAGCAGATCGCGCAGGCCTGCCGAGCCTGGGCCGGGCTGCTGAGCTGGGAACGCAGCACCGCCGCGATGGCGGACCTGGTCGCGGCGTGCGTCCGCGCCCGGCGAGCGCGCGGAACGAGATCCGGTGCCTGGATCGTCTCCCTTCGCGGAGAAGATGGCGATACGGTCGTCGCGGAGGGACCGGTGCTTGATGAGCTTGTCGAGGCGGGCGGAGCCGTGCTGAGGCCGGCCACGCCCGCTGAACGCCTGCTCGGCAAGCCCGCAGACCCGTCGTGATTGACGAGAAGACACCAGGTTCGGCGGACATCTGGCCGGTCGCCAGGCCACGGCAACGGCGCGGTTTCCTGTCCCGGATCCGGCTGCTGGCCTGCTGTGCCCTGCTGATCGCGATCCCGTTCGCGACGGCCCCCGGCGACATCATCTCGGACACGAAGTTCGAGCTCGCGGTCAACCCGGGCGGCTTCCTGTCCAGCGCGCTCACCCTGTGGAACCCGCAGCAGTTCGGCGGGCTGCTCAACCAGGCGGTCGGCTACCTGCTCCCGATGGGGCCGTTCTTCGAGGTGCTCAAGCTGCTCGCCGTCGACGGGTGGATCATCCAGCGGCTGTGGATCGCGTTGCTGTTCCTCACCGCGTTCGGCGGCACGGTGCGGCTGGCCGGCCGGCTGGACATCGGAACGCCGTGGGCGCGCGCGGCCGCTGGCCTGGCTTACGCCCTCTCGCCGGCGGCGCTGAGCATCGTCGGCCAGATATCTGGTGAGTTCCTGCCGATGGCCGTGCTGCCCTGGATCATCTGCCCGCTCACCGACAGCGGCCCATGGACAGCAGGCGGGCCCGCGCGGATACGGCGAGCCCGCGCGGTCGCGCGGTCCGCGGTCGCCGTCGCGCTGTGCAGCGGGATGAACGCCGCGTCCGCCGCCGCCGTCCTGGCGCCCGTGGTCATCTACATCCTGACCAGGCCGGGCGGGGTCAGGTGGCGCATGCTCACCTGGTGGATTCCGGCCGTGGTACTGGCCACCGTGTCCTGGTCGGTGCCGCTGGTGCTGCTGGGCAAGTACGGCGTCTCCAATGTGCCCTACACCGAGAGCGCGCAGGTCACCTCCTCGGCGACCAGCCTGCTCAACGTGCTGCGCGGCACTGAGAACTGGGTGAACTACCTGGTCGTGAGCGGGCAGGAGTGGCGGCCGCTCGCCTTCCAGCTGGTCACCGACGTCATCCCGGCCGTGCTCCTCGGCGGGCTCGCCGCCCTCGGCCTGGCCGGCCTGGCCCGCCGCGATCTCCCCGAACGCCGCTTCCTGCTCGTCACCGTCCTGTGCGGCGTGGTGATCATCTCGCTCGGTTACGTCGGCAGCCTGGGCAATCCGCTGGAGGGGCCGCTGGTCAGCCTCATCAACGGTCCCGCGTCGCCGTTCCGTAACCTGTGGAAGTTCGACCCGATGATCCGGCTGCCGCTGGCGTTCGGGCTCGCGCACGTGCTGACCAAGGCCAAGCGGTGGCTGCTCGTCGCCGCCGCGACGGTGCTCGCGCTCGGCGCCCTTGCCGTCCCCGCGTTCGCCACCGGCATCACCAGTTCCGGCGCGTTCGCTCAGGTCCCGCGCTACTGGGTGCAGGCAGCGGACTGGCTCAACGCGCACGCGGGTCATCAGGCGGTGCTGGTCGAACCAGGAGCGCCGTTCGGCCAGTACGTCTGGGGAAGCCCGATGGACGACGTGCTCCAGGCACTGACCGGCACCGACTACGCGGAACGCAACCTGGACGTGGTCGGCTCGGTCGGAAACGAACGGCTGCTCAACGCCATCGACCAGCAACTGTCCGCCGGCGACGGATCGGCGGGGCTCACCCAGGTGCTGGCCCGGATGGGTGTCAAGTACGTGGTGGTCCGCAACGACCTGTCCCGTGCCGAACTCGGCGGAGCCTGGCCGGCCCGGATCGCGGACGCGCTCGCGGCCTCGCCCGGTATGTCTCTCGCGACGACGTTCGGGCCGGTGGTCGGCGGCAACGGCCCGGACGACGCCGTCACCAACTTCGACGCGCCCTACCCGGCCGTGCAGATCTACCAGGTGGCGGGCGCCCAGCCGGCCGCGACCGTGCAGTCCGCGGCCAGCACGGTGCGCGTGTACGGCGCGCCGGAGTCGCTGATCACGCTGGCCGGCGACGGGCTGCTCGGCAACCGCCCGGTGCTGCTCAACAACGACGGCGCGGGCCAGCCCGCGGCCGGTGACGTCGACACCGACTCGCTGCGCCGCCGGGCCGTCAACTTCGGCCAGCTCCGGTCCAACTTCTCGCCCACCCTCACCGCCACCCAGCCCGCCGGCACGTTCCTGTCCGCCAGCGACTACACCGAGCCTGGCTGGGCGCCGTACCAGGCCGTCGCGCGGTACACCGGCATCGCGAACATCACGGCGTCCTCGTCCGAGTCCGACCTGGGCTCGCTGCCCGGCCAGTGGGCCACCGGCCTCGAGCCGTACTCCGCCGTCGACAGCGACCTGCGCACGATGTGGGAATCAGGCAGCTGGAACGGGCCGGCCGGCCAGTGGATCCAGGAGGACTTCGTCAAGCCGGTCAACCCTGGCACGATCCAGGTGGCCTTCGCCGACAACGCCGCGATCGGCCCGCCGGTCACCGAGATCACGGTGACCACCGTGGCCGGCAAGATCACCGACCACCTGCAGGTCACCGGCAACCTCCAGACCGTGGCGATCCCGCGCGGCGCGACCCGCTGGCTGCGGATCGCCGTGACCGGCCTGGCCTACCAGCCCGCCCCGGCGTTCGGTACCCAGGTGGGCGTCGCGGACATCGTGGTGCCCGGGGTATCGCCCGGCCGCGCGATCGTCGCGCCGCCGGTTCCCGGTGGCGACCCGTCCGCCGTCGTGCTCAGCAAGGCGCAGCCGCCCGTCTCCGGATGCATGCTCACCTCGCTGCGCTGGGTGTGCTCGCCGCTGCTCAGCTCGGTGACCGAGGAACAGTATGGCTTCGACCAGGCATTCACCGAGTCTTTCTCAGAACGAACGGTGGTGCGTGGCCAGGCGATCCTCTCCGACACATCGCTTGTCGGTAAGTACTCGCGCTTCGCCCGGTCCACCGCACCCACGGTAACGGCGTCGTCGGCCTATCTCGATGACCCGCAGGACCAGGCGCGGAGCGCGTTCGACGGCAATCCCGCCACCTCCTGGACCGCCAGCCCCAGCGACGCCAACCCCAAGCTCACCATCGACTGGGGCCACCCGAAGAGGATCAGCCAGATCACGATCGAGCGGCCGCCGGGCGCGGCGGCGCTGACCCAGGTGCTGATCACCGGGTCGAAGGGGCAGCGCCGTGGCGCGATCATCGGGGCCAACGGCGTGGTGAAGATGGCGCCGATGACGACGGCAAGCCTCAGCTTCACCTTCACGCCGGTGCAGTCCCCGTTGCAGATCAGCGACGTGGCGATCCCCGGCGTCCCGTACATCGGCACGCCGGTCGGGTCGTTCGGGCTGCCCTGCGGTTTCGGGCCCGACCTGGTGGTGGACGGGAAGACCGTGCCGACCAAGGTCTCCGGTACGTTCGCCGAGGAACTCAACGGCGAGCCGATGCCGTTCACCGCGTGCTCCCCGGTGACGGTTGCCGCGGGTGCCAACCAGGTGACCGAGCCGGTCCTGGATGGCTTCAGCGTCCAGGACGTCACGCTCGGTACGTTGCCGTCCGCTTCGGCTTCGGCCGCGGCCGCTCCGGTGGCGGCCACGGTGAAGTCGTGGGGTTCGTCGGTGCGGACGCTGACGGTGTCCGCACCGGTGCGGTCGTACCTGGTCGTCAACCAGAACTACAACGTCGGCTGGCGGGCGGTCATCGACGGCAAGCGGCTTCAGCCGGTGCGACTGGACGGTTGGAAGCAGGCCTGGGTGCTGCCCGCGGGCACGTCCGGCCCGGTGACGCTCAGCTACGGGCCGCAGGCGTCCTATCAGGATTCGGTCATCGCCGGGCTCGCCATCGCGTTCGTGATCATCGTGTTCGCGTTCTGGCCGTGGCGCCGTCGGCGGCGGACCTCCGCGTCGGCGCCGTGGGTGCCGTGGCCCGATGGCGGTGCCCGCCAGGCAGGGCGGTTGCGCTGGACGATCCAGTGGCGGCTCGGCGCGCCGTGCGTGCCGCTGATAATCCTCGGGCTGCTGCTCGGTGGCTGGCCCGGAGCGGTCATCGTCCCCGTCGTCACCATCGGGCTGCTCCTGGTGTCCCGGCGCCTGCGCGTGCTCGCCAGCCCGTGGCTGCTGGCGATCGCGCTGACCGCCGCGTCGGTCGCGGGCGCGATCGGGGTGCACCTCGAGCTCACCGGTGACAGCGGCCTGATCGTCAGCGCGCCGGTGGACGCGATTCCGCAGGCCATGTGCCTCATCGTCGTGGCAGCCCTGGCCGCCGCGCTGCTGCGCGGTGCGGTGGAGGACTGATGCGGCGGGCCGTCGGGCTGGCGCTGGCGGGGTTCGGTGCGTTCCTCATCGTCGTCGCGGTGATCCTGCCCACCTACATCTCCGGCCAGATCGTCAAGTTCCCGCTCAACGAGTACGAGACGATCACGCTGACCGGGACCGGCGCCAGCTACCTCAGCCCGGTCACGCTGACCGAAGTCAAGGACGCCAGCCTGCGTGCCACCGAGACGATCAAGGGCGACGCCGGATCCGGTGACGGCTCAACCGCCGTGTGGGATGAGTTCACCTACATCGTCGACACCGCGCGAAATCAGCCGGTGCTGCCGATGACCCGGGTGTTCGCGTTCGACCGGCAGAGCGCCGAACTGGTGCAGTGCTGCGGGGAGAGCGTTGACGGCCAGCCGGACGCGCAGACCGGCATCGCCGGGTACGTGTTCCCCATCGGCACCCGCAAGCACACCTACCAGGTCTACGACGCCATCTTGGGCCGGGCGGTGCCGTTCGCCTACACCGGCACCGCCGTCGTGCACGGCGTGAAGGCCTACCTGTTCGAGGGCACGGTGGCTCCGGCCGATATCGGGATCACGCCGCTGTCGGCCACCGAGCGCGAGTACTACTCGGGCTCGATGACGTACTGGGTGGATCCGGAGACCGGCCTGCCGCTCAAGCTCGGCGAGCACGAGGACGAATACCTGGTGCACCCGGCGACCGGTGCCAGGGCGGCGACGGTGTTCGACGCGAACCTGACGACGACTCCCGCCACCGTGCGCGGCCTGGTCGCCTCGGACCAGGAGAGCCGGCACAAGCTGAGCCGGTTCCGGCTGCTGCTCCCGGTCACCGCCGGAACCGCGGGCCTGGTGGCGCTCGTGGCAGGCGTCGTGCTGGCCGTCCGGACGGCAAGGAACCCGGATGCGGACCCAGTCCCGGTCTAGGCCGGCCCGCCGGTTTCCGCGTCGGCCTGTGCGCCGGTTTCCGCGCCCGTCTCCGCGCCGGCTTTTGCGGCCGGGCTGGCGGGTCGTGGTTGCCGGTGCCGTTGCCCTGACGGCGATCGCGACGGCGGCCGTGCTGGTCGCCTCGGGTCCGTCACCGCCGCGCAATCCGTTCGCCGGCACTGCCACCGTGGTCCCCGACGCCGCCTGGGATGACCTGTTCCAGTCCTACGGCGACACCTCGACCGCGTGGAGCGGCGGAGACGGTGCCCAGTCGCTGCTGCTTCCCGGTGGAGCGACCGAGTGGTTCTTCGCGGACACCTATCTCGGCAAGACCGATCCCGACGGCACCCGCCCGCCGCTCAACACCGGCCTGGCGCACAACAGTGCCGTGCTGTACCGGGACGGCAGCCTAGGCCCGACGTACGCGGCCCCCGCGGGCACCGGATACACCGATACCGGCGACTACACCTGGGTAGATCCGCCGCCGGCGTACCCGGCCAGCAGATATGAGCTGATCAACGGCGACCAGGTCATCGACCACGGCACGGTGTACAAGTTCTACCAGCTCGCGGACCGGGATCTGCACCCCGCCGGATTCGGCTACAAGCTGGTCGGCACGGTGATCGAGTCATTCTCGGTCAACCCGGTTACCGGTGAGCTGACCCCGGCGGGCGGCGCGCCGGTCCGGGTCGAGGACACCGCTGGCAGCGACCCGGTGATCTGGGGCGCGGCGACGCTCGTGTCCGGCGGCTACATCTACATCTACGGCGTCAGGCCGTACAACGGCACGGCCAGCCCGTTCCCCCTCTACCTCGCGCGCGTCCCGGTCGGCGGCCTCGCCGCCGCAGACGCCTGGCAGTACTACGACGGCCAGCCCGGCTGCTCGCCGCCGGCCAGTTCGTGGACCGACAGCCCGCGACTCGCCACGGCGCTGCGAACCGGGGTGTCGGCGGGCTTCAGCGTCACCGACGTCGATGGCACGTACGTGCTGCTGACCAGCGACTCGTCCGGCCGAGACTCGTCCGGCGGCGGCACGTCCAGCGACGCGGTGGCCTACTACGCCCGCTGCCCGACCGGGTTCTCCCCGTCCAGCCCGGAATACGGCATCTACGAGCCACGGCTTCCCTATGGCTACATCGCCTACGAGTACCGGATCGTGCCGCAGTTCAGCAGCGGCCGCGACGTGCTGGTCAGCTACAGCACGGACACGTTCCGCGTGGACGGCTCATGCCTGGGGGAGAGCTACTACGACGCCGCGGTCTACCGGCCGAGGTTCCTCGATGTCAGGCTGCCCGGCATCCGGGGCCGGGCCGGCACCATCGCCGACCCGCGCGCGCAGGCACCGCCGGCCTTTGCCGCCCCGGCGGTCCCGCCGTCGCTGGAGAGCTTGCACCCATCGGGCGCCGCCGACCACTACGTCGCCAGTCACTGCAGGCCAGGAACCCCGCCGGCGCAGGCGCCGCGGCTGACCGTCACCAGCGGCGGCACCGGTGAGGTCAGCCTGTCCTGGACCATGCGCCCGGCCGCGATGTGGATGTACACGATCGTGTACTGCGACACCAGCAGCACGGACTGCGGGGCCAGCCTCACGTCGCTGAGCGGCAACGATCCGGCCTGCACGCCAGCGGCCGCACCGAACGGTGCCTGCGGGTTCATCCTGGACTGGGCGGGCACCACCGGCGGCCTTCGGTACCTGCTGCCGGGAAACACCTACGAAGTCCAGGTGTCGGCCGCGAACGCCGTGCCGGACAGCGCCTCTTCCTGGTCGAACGTGGTGACCGTGACGATCGGCCAGGACGGGCAGCCCGTTCTTGACGGCTGAGAAGTCGGCGCCAAATCGGCGAAAACTGTAACTTGTTACAGTTTTGAGTCTAGATCGACCGCCCGATTGGTGCGAGAGTAGCTCATACTACCCCGAGGTAACATCGCCGTTCGCCGGCCCCCCGGGGGTTGGCGGCCTCAGGAGGAACGATGCGCCGAGTCATCGGGCTTTGCCTCGTCGGATTGGGAACCTTTCTGATTGTGATGGCTGTGGTTCTGCCCACTTTCATCGTGAGTCAGGTCGTAAAGTTCCCGCTGAACGAGTTCGAGACCGCCACCCTGGTCGCCAACAACGCCACGTACTTCAACGCGTCGACGTTGTCCGAGCGATCACCGGTTACCCTGCAGGCGACGTACACCATCAAGGGTGACGGTCCTGCCGGTACCAGCTCGACCGCGGTATGGAACGAGTTCAGTTACGTCTACGACATAACGAATCACAGCTCGGTCCAGGTCCAGTCACGACGGATGGCGTTTGACCGGAAGACCGCACAGCTCGTGCAGTGCTGCGGGGAGAGCGTGGACGGCAAGCCGGCCGTGCAGACCGGTGTCCTCGGCTACGTGTTCCCGATGGGCGCGAAGAAGCAGACGTACGACCTGTTCGACATTACCCTCGGCAAGCCGGTGCCGTTCGTTTACACGGGCACGACCACGGTCGAGGGCGTGCACGCGAACGTCTACACGAACAACGTGCCGCCCACCAAGATCGGGACGGTCAGCGTGCCTGGCTCGCTGGTCAACTCGACCGCGTCGTCGGTGACCGCCCCCGAGTACTACTCGAACCACGTCACTTACGACGTGGATCCGCAAACCGGCGCGCTGATCGATGTGAACGAGCACGAGGCGCAAGTTCTGTACAACCCGACGACGAACCAGCCGGCCCTGACGCTGATCAACGCGGACCTGGTCATGACGCCCGCCAGCGTGCACAAGGTGATCGGCCTCGACACCAGCGGCCGCAACGAGCTCACCCTCCTTCAGCTCATCCTGCCGATCGTCCTCGGCGTGGTGGGCGTGATCGCCCTGGTGGTCGGCTTCTTGATGGTGCGGCAGCCACGCGAGGACGTCGAAGCGGGCCCTACGACGCCGGCACCGGAGCGAGCCGCGGTGCCGGAGGATCCCACGCGGGCGAACCTGGTCCCTGGCCTCGGCGAAGAACACAAGGAAGCCACCGCCGGGTCCGCGTCGGAAGCGAAGACTGAACCAGCCCCGGTCGCGGAACATGCCCAGACAACCGCCGAGGCCGAGCAGGCAGAGGCCCAAGCAGCCGACGCCGAAGAGGCTGAGCA
>DASXDG010000003.1:0-20342 GCA_036490795.1 Streptosporangiaceae bacterium | reverse complement strand
GCGGGCGGGCACCGCTGATCCGGGCCGAAGCACCACTGCTGTTATGAGAGAAAAAGCAGAGGCTGGTGTGGCGGGCGCGGTCGCCGGGTGGGCGCATTAACGTGGAGGTTTTCCCCTTCGTGTCCGATTGCCCCTCGTTTTTGGGGGTCAGAGTTCCACGAAGGGGCAGTCCTCCACATTGCTCCAGCCCGCGCGCGTCCAGTGCCGCGAAAATCCCGACATTCACACCATAACGACAGGCGTGCTCCTTGGCGGGGTTAGCGCCGCGGGCCAGCGGGCGGCCGGGCCAGCGGGCGGCCGGGCCAGCGGGCGGCCGGGCCAGCGGGCGGCCGGGCCAGCGGGCGGCCGGGCGCGCGTTCTTCACGGGCGCGGGCTAGGAGCGGAGGGTGCGCAGGCGGATGGTTACCGGCATGGCGCCGAGTTCGGCGAGGACTTCCTCGCTGTATTCGGAGCCGATGTCGGTGAGGACGTAACCGTAGTCGTCCTTGGTCTTGAGCAACTGGCCCTCGACGTTGACGCCGTGGTCGGCGAGGACGCGGTTGATCGAGGCGAGCACGCCGGGCACGTTCTGGTGGATGTGCACCAGGCGGTGGGTGCCGCCGGTGGCGGGCAGCGCCAGGCCGGGCAGGTTGACGCTCAGGGAGGTGGCGCCCGACGACACGTAGTCGGCCAGCTTGCCGGCCACGAACTCGCCGATGTCCTGCTGGGCTTCCTCGGTAGAGCCGCCCACGTGCGGGGTGAGGATGACGTTGGCCAGGCCGCGCAGCTCTGAGGTGAACTCATCGCCGGCGCCCTTCGGCTCGCTGGGGAACACGTCGATGGCGGCGCCGGCGATGTGACCGGTCTCGATGTTGCGGCGCAGCGCCGCGTGGTCGACGACGAAGCCGCGGGACAGGTTCAGGAACAGCGACCTGGGCCGCATCGCGGCGAACTCTTCCTCGCCGAAGAAGCCGCGGTTGCCGTCGCGGCCGTCCACGTGCAGCGTGACGGCCTCCACCGAGCCGAGCAGCTCGTGCAGGGTCGAGCACCTGCGTGCGTTACCGAGAGCGAGCCTGTCGGTGATGTCGTAGAAGAATACGGACATGCCCAGGTTCTCGGCCAGCACGGAGAGCTGCGTGCCGATGTTGCCGTAGCCGACGATGCCGAGCCTGCGGCCCCGCACCTCGTGCGCGCCCTTGGCCGACTTGTCCCAGACACCGGCGTGCATCTGGGTGTTCTTCTCGGGCAGCCGGCGGGCCATGGCGATGATCTCGGCGAGGGCCAGCTCGACCACGCTGCGCGTGTTGGAGAACGGCGCGTTGAACACGGCGATGCCCCGCCGGGCCGCGGCGGCCAGGTCGATCTGGTTGGTGCCGATACAGAACGCGCCGATGGCGACCAGGTCCGGCGCCTGTGACAGGACGCGTTCGGTGACCTGGGTGCCGGAGCGGATACCGAGCAACTGCACCCCTGGCAGCGCCTCGATCAGCTCCTGTTCGCCGAGCGCGCGCTTGCCCGCCTCGACGTGATGGCCTTCCTTGGTAAGGCGCGCGGCCGCATCCGGATGGATGTTCTCGAGCAGCAGCACCTTCATGGCATCCAGCGTCAGTCACCCCTCGTGGTCGTCGGCATTAGCCTATAACGGGCGCCTGGGACTGCCCTGATCGTGCCCGGCCAGCTCAGGCCCGTACCCAGGGGCAAGCCCCAGGCTGTCATTGTCCGCGCCGTCGTCCAGGCTGGCCAGCCGGGCCTTGACGTCATCGGCGAGCGGGTGGGCCAGCCGCTCCAGGATGTCCTGCGCGGCCCGCCACGCATCGCCCGCGGCGCGCTGGTCGCCCTCCTCAGCCAGCGCCTTGCCGAGGTCGATCAGCGCGAGCGCCTCGTCGAACGCGGCGCCGAAGTCCCGGAACACCTCTATCGCCCGCTGGTAATGGTCCTTGGCCTCGGCGTAATCGCCGCGCCGCGCGTAGACCTTGCCCAGGGAAGACAGGGCGTCGCCCACGCCGGCCCGGTTGCCCGACTCCCGCTGCAGGCCCAGGCCCCGCTGGCAGTGCGCCAGCGCGCTGTCGTACTGGCCGAGCTCGGCATACAGCCAGCCGACCGTGTTCTCCAGCGTGCCCTGGATCCACCAGTAGCCCATGGCCTTGACCATCCGCAGCCCGTCCTGGGCCACCGCGAGCGCCTCGGCGAACCTGCCCTGCTCGGCGAACATGTTCGCCAGGCCGTTGAGCGCCATCGCCTCATGGCCCCGGTCGCCGAGCTCACGGAACAGGGCCAGCGCCTGCCGCACGTTCGGCTCGGCCGCCGCATTGTCCCCGATCATGGAAAGCGCGTAGCCGAGCAGGTAGTAGCTGTGTGCCTGGGCTAGCGTGTCGTGCAGCCTGCGGGCAGCCGCCACCGCCATCCACTGCGCCGCCACCCAGTCCTGATGGCGGCCGGACCGGAACAGGTGCGGGGCGATCGCCCACGGAAGCTGCCACGCGTACTCGTCGAAGCCGTTCGCGTCCGCGTACCCGGTCAGCGCCAGCAGCACCGGAGTCTCGGCTTCGAACCACGCGACGCCCTGCGCCTTGTCGGTCACCTCCGCCGGCGAAACCCCGGGCAGCGGCGAGCCCGGGCGCGGCGGCACCCGGTGGTTGAACTTAGCCGCAGCCGACATGGCCGAGTACAGGTAGTGGTCAAGCACCCGGTGCACGGCCTCGCGCCGGCCGGCCTCCGGATCGAGGCGTTCCGCCTGGTCAGCGGCGTACACCCGGAGTAGCTCATGGAAGGTGTAGCGGCCATGCACGGGCTCGGACACCATGTGCGTCCTGACCAGTTCCCTGAGCGCGACGCCGGTCTCGGCCCGCGGCAGGCCGGCCAGGCTGGCCGCTGCCGCCCACGAGATGTCCGGTGCCGGATGCACGCCCAGCAGCCTGAACATCCGCGCCGCTGGCGCGCTCAGCTGGTCATACGACCAGGAGAACACGGCCCGGACGTCGGTGGCCACATCGTCGGCGTCCAGCGCGTCAAGCCCGCCTCGTGCCTCGCGCAGTTCGGTCGCTACCTCGGCGAGCGAGCGCCTGGGCCGCCCCGCCGCGCGGCCGACGGCGATGCTCAGTGCCAGCGGCAACCGGGCGCAGGCCTCGATGATCTGAGCGGCAGCCTCCTGGTCGGCGAGCACCCGGTCCTGGCCGAGCCTGCGGGTCAGCAGTTCGTGGGCCTCGTCGTCGCTGAGCACGTCCAGGCTGATCGGCCTGGCGCCCTCGGCCGCGACGAGGCCGGTCATCTCGTTCCGGCTGGTGACCACCACCAGGCAATCCGGCGTGCCGGGCAGCAGCGGCCGGACCTGGGTCGCGCCGGTGGCGTTGTCCAAGACGATCAGCAGCCGCTTGCCGTCGGCCAGGCTGCGGTACAGCGCCGCCCGCTCCTGCGCGTCCGCGGGAATCCGTCCCGGCATGACACCGAGCGCGCCGAGCATGAAGTGCAGCGCGTCGCCCGGTTCCACCGGCGGCAGCGAGGGATCGAAGCCGCGCAGGTTCACGTACAGCTGCCCGTCTGGGAAGCGCTTGGCCGCCTGCCTGCCGAAGCGGACGGCCAGGGCCGTCTTGCCCACCCCCGCCGTTCCTGAGATCACCACGACCGGGACCGCGTTCTGGTCGCTGAGCAGGCCGTGCAAGGCACCGAGTTCGTCGTGCCGCCCGGAGAAACCGGGCGCGTCGGCCGGCAGATGAGCCGGCCGGGCTGGAGCGGCCGGGGCCGCCGCCGGAACGGGCGGGGCAGCCGCCGAAGCGGGCATCGCCGACCCGGCCGAGCCATGCTGCCCGGCCGAACCATGCTGCCCGGCCGAACCAGCCAGCCCGGCCGAACCAGCCAGCCCGGCCGCGCCAGCCAGCCCGGTCGCGGCCCGCGCGCGCCCAGCCCCGGTCCCCGCAGGCGCGATGTCCAGATCGGGGTCCATGGTCAGCACCTGCTGGTGGATCCTGACCAGCTCCGTGCCGGGGTCGATGCCGAGTTCCTCGGCAAGCACCTTCCGCCCCTCGGCGAACACGCGCAGCGCCTCGGCCTGCCGTCCGCTCCGGTACAGGGCCAGCATGAGCAGCCCGCGGATCCGCTCGCGCAGGGGATGTTCGGCCACCATCGCGGTCAGGTCGGCCAGCACCTCCTCGTGCCGCCCCAGCCCGATCAGCGCGTCCGCCTGCTCTTCCTCGGCGGCCGATTTCAGCTCGCCGAGCCTGGCCCGCTCGGTGTCGGCGAACGGCCCGGGCACGCCCGCGAAGGCCACCCCGCGCCACAGGCCGAGGGCCGTCTGCAGCAGGACCGCCATGGCCGCGAGATCACCGGCCTTGCGCTGCTGCCTGGCCCGGTGCAGATACTGCTCGAACGCCACCGCGTCCGGCTGACCGGGCACAAGGTGCAGGACATAGCCGGCTCCGCTGGACACCAGGATGCGTCCCGGCCCGCGCAGCGACCGGCCCGGCTCGAAGATGCGCCTGAGCCCGGCGACATAGGTGTAGACCCCGCCTTCGGCGCTGGGCGGCGGCTCCTGTCCCCAGACCGCGTCGACCAGCTCGCTGCGGGAGATGACCCGGTTCGCCCGCATCGCCAAGATGCCGAGTACCGCCTGCTGCCGAGGCTGCCCGACCAGCAGCTCCTCGTCGTTATTCCACGCCATCACGGGCCCTAGCACGCCAACGCGCAAGACCACGGCTCCGCCGATCCTTCCGCTATCCCACCCCGCCCGCCTCCCATACCCCAAGGGCGAGAGCGTTTCAGAACCCGCCCGCGCGCCAACTAAGGGCTCCCAGACAGGCTTCTTACCGAGGCTACATGCATTTGGGTAACTCATCTAGAAAAAATCGAGATCGCCTAGAGACGGCTGTTCAATAGTGGGTCGGGCCCGACTGTCGCTAACTCATATGCGGACAGGCCTGGGCAGATAAGACTTTCCACGGGCCCGAGCGCGTTGCTCCTCAACATGCGGGAGGTTAAGGAGATGGCGGCGAGCAGCTGTTACTGCTGGGATTACCGGGAAATCTGAGATTCCATGAATTCCCCCGCCATCAGTCGTGACGACCTTCCGGTAGCGAGAACCGGAAACACGTACCATTCGCGTTCTGCCCATTCGGATTACTCGGTTTCGGTTTCGGTTCCCGTTTCGTTCCGGGCGCCGGGTCCGCTCCCGGTTAAGGCTGGCGGGGACGGCCAGGCTGACGACCTCGTGCGGCAGCTCGCCGAACGGGCCAGGTCCCAGCGGCTCAAGCACGAGTTTCAGCGCAGCCGCCGCCAGCCCGCGTTAGCGACAGCCCTTGAACATCTCCAAAAGCCTCCGGATGCCCTGCGCGACAGGGAGATCCGGAGCCGCCGGCCCTCGCGGTACCCCTCACCTACCTACCGTGAGGGCCGGCCAGCTTCAGGGTCGTGGCACGGGCACTGGCCGGTCGCGACACGGGCACGAGGCGGTCGCGTCGGCCAACGGCGGACGAACAGCCGAGCGATCGGCGCTACCATAGGCCCGTCAGCGCAGCAGAGAGAGCGGACGTCAAGCGACATGGGCAAGGCCAGCAAAACGAAACAAGAATATGGCCGCCGCGAGAAGATCGCGGCACAGCGGGCGGCGGCCAAACGATCCGAACAGCGGCGCAACGGACTGCTGATCGCGGGCGGCGCCGTCATCGTCGTGATCGCGGTCGTGGTGGCGTTCGTCGTGGTGAAGACGAACAAGTCCTCGTCCTCCACGCCTACCGCCAGCGCCTCGATCTCCGGCGCACCGACCGGCGCTGCCCTGTCCTCGACCGTCTCCAAGATCACCAGCGTGCCGACGTCCGCGACGGACGCGATAGGCACTGGGGGCAGCGCGGTTTCCAAGCCGCAGACCGTCTCCGGCGGGACGCTGCTGACTTCCGGCGGGAAGCCGGAGATGCTCTACATCGGCGCCGAGTACTGCCCGTACTGCGCCGCCGAGCGCTGGGCGATGATCGTCGCGCTGAGCCGGTTCGGCACGTTCAGCGGCCTGCAGCCGATGCGCTCGTCGGCTAGTGACGTGTACGCGAGCACGCCGACCTGGACGTTCGCGCACTCTACGTTCAAGAGCAACTACGTAACGTTCTCGCCGGTGGAGTGGTACAACAACGTCGAGACCTCCCCGAACACCTACACCGTGCTGCAGGCGCCGACTTCCGCCCAGATGGCGCTGTTCAAGCAGTACGACGGGCCGCCCTACGTGTCCTCCGACGACGCGGAGTCGTTCCCGTTCGTCGACATCGGCAACAAGTACCTGATCCTCGGCGCCAGCTACAGCCCGCAGGTGCTGTCCGGCCTGACCTGGGACCAGATCAACAGCGACATGTCGAACGCGTCCAGCCCGGTGGCCCAGGGGATCGGCGGCACCGCCAACTACATGACGGCCGCGCTCTGCAAGCTCACCAGCAACCAGCCCTCGACCGCGTGCACGTCCGCGATCCAGAGCCTGGAGTCATCGGTTTAACCCGCGCTAACCGGCCCCATTCTACGTAGATAGTACGTAGAATGGGGCCGTTAACTATTGCGACATGTCCGTAGTGCCCCAGGAGGCGAGGCTCACGATGGCCGCTTCGAAGTCATCCCGCACCCGAACCAGCAAGCCGGCTCCGGTGCGGAGCAGCCCGACACAGACTGCCGCGCCGGTTCGCGCCAGCGGCGGTCCGCCGCGCAGCCGGAGCGCCACGGCGTCCCGGCCGGGCGCCCCCGCCGCGTCAGCCCCGGCTGCCGAGACGAAGAACCGCTCGGCGCTCGCGCCGGCCTGGCTGCAGTGGACCACCTTCCTGCTGTCCCTGATCGCGCTCGCGGCGGCGAGCTACCTCACCTATCAGCACTTCACCGAAGGCAAGTCGTTCTTCGGCTGCGCCGGCAACGGCGCGTTCGACTGCGAGGCGGTGACGACGAGCTCGGAGTCCTACTTCCTCGGCATCCCCGTCGCGCTGCTCGGCCTGCTGTACTACGTGGCCATGGTGCCGGTGATGAGCCCGTGGCTGTGGCGGCTGACCGGCCAGTCGCTGGTGGCACGCTGGCTCCCCTCGGTCCGGCTGGCGGGCATTTGCGTCGGCATCGTCATGGTGATCTACCTGCTCTACGCCGAGCTGTTCATGATCAGGCACCTGTGCCTGTACTGCACCAGCGTGCACATCGCGACGTTCCTGCTGTTCGTGCTCACCCTGTTCGCCTTCGGCATGTGGGGCCTGAACCCCAACCGCGCGGACGACGACTTCTAGCCAACGTGGCGGGACGATCGAGACGAGCGGCGATGTCGCTGAGCCTCTTCGCGTCGCGCTCGTTTCAGCGCTCGGCGCCGCCGGATTCGTGAACCGGCTCCGCCGCCTTCTCCTCTCCTGAACCGGCGTGTTCGGGGATGCCGGGCAGGTGCGCGACGATCGTGCGCAGCCCGCTGAACGCCGACGAGCGCGCCACCGCGACCACCCCGACGATCAGGGCCGCGATCCCGCCGGCCTCGATGGCCAGCATTCCCGGCGTGATCTGGATGCGGTCGCCGAACACCACGATGCCGAGCAGGATCCCGGCCAGCGGCTCGCCGGCGGCGATGGTCGGCAGCGAGGCGTGCAGCGGGGCGGCGCTGAACGCGTTCTGCATCAGCCAGACCCCGGTGATGCCGGCACCGACCAGGGCGTAGGCCGACCACGTGCCGAACAGCACCGTCCAGGAATGCGCGTTGATCACCTGCAGCGTCTGCCTGGTCAGCGCGTCCTGGATGCCGAAGACCAGGCCGGCGCCCAGGCCGGTCAAGGTGGCACGGACCTGCCCCTTCGCGCGGCGGCCAAGGTGGACCGCGACGAACGCGATCGCGGCGATGATCGCCGCGGCCGGCCAGTGCGACACCGAGCCGAAGGACAGGCCGATCGGCTTGGCGGTCCTGGTATCGGAGAGCAGCGCGACCCCGGCGCACAGCAGCAGCGCGCCGATGATCTCCGGCCACCGGACCGGCTGTTTCGATATCGGCACGGCCAGCACCAGCGCGAACAGCAGGTTGGTGCTGAGCAGCGGCTCGACCAGGGTCAGCTCCAGGTGGCCGATCGCCCAGGCGGCGAGCAGCATCCCGGCCACCATGCAGCCGATGCCGGCCAGCCATCTCGGTTTGCGCAGCAGGCCGGTCAGCAGGCCCAGGGACAGGAACCGCGACTCCGGCTGCTCCTCCGCGGTGGACTGCTGGAGGACGAAACCTACGCCGAGCAGCAGCGCCGCGAGGAGCGCCGTCGCGTAGCTAACGTCCAGGTCCACCATGCTCCGTCCACGCTTGCGTCTTCAGAAGAACGTGCACTGCTGACCGCAAGTTTCGGTTTACCGTATGCCAGGTGCTGCGTGCTACCCTCCCCGCCGCGCCGCACGCGTGCCGAAGATCATAGTGATGTGATTGGTATATCCGCGCCGGCTACGCGATACCACGGACAGTCACCGTTTTGCGGGCCGTACTATCATGAGGCTTGTCGGCTGGCATGATTGCCGCGGAAAGGTTGCTGGCGTGGGGGATGGGAACAAGGTCGTCAGGAAACGTGCGACCGGTACACGAGAGCACGTCGTCGCGTACCTGGCAGAAGCCGGGGAGCTCTACGACAAGGACGGACTGGCCAGTACGCGCCTGGCCGCCGCGGTCGCCTATCCGGGATCGAGCGTGGCATTCGCCCAGCTCCTATCCGGCATGGAACGTTCGGGCCTGATCGTGCGCGAGGTTCACGGCAAGCGGACCTACCGGATCAGCCTGGGGGACGTGGACGGCTTCGGGCCGGTGTCACGAGCACCCGTCCGCTCCGACCCGGTGCCGGTGGCGCCGGGCATCGACTATGACGAACTGGCCAGGCGGCTGCTCATCCTGGTGGTCCGGCGGCTCGCCGCCCCGCCTGCCGCGTCCGCGGTCCCCGCTGGATACGCGCTCCCTTCTGGGACCGCCTCCCGGGCCGGGTCGGCGGCCCGGCGGGACGCCCCGGCGGGTCGCCGGGACGCCTCGGCGAGCCGGGATGCCTCGGCAGGCCGGGGGACCTCGGCAGGCCGGGGCGCCTCGGATCGGGGCGCCTCGGATCGGGGGCCGCGGCCGGGCGCGGACGACGCCGTCGCCGACCTGGAGTATGAGCTGGCCAGCGCCTGGACCAAGCACGGCAAGCTCGCCGCCGAGAACATCCGGCTCCGCGAGCAGCTACGGACGGCGCAGCAGTCGCTCGCGCTGGCGCGTGATCAGTCCCGGCGGCTGCCGGTTAGCTCCGAGCTGGACAACTCGGAGATCGCCTTGCTGCAGCGGCTGCTGCAACAGGACTCCTAGAGCTGATAGACCCGCCGGGCGTTCGCGGCGAGGACACCGTCCAGGACGTCGGCGGGCAGGCCGAGCCCGGCGATCGCGGTGGCGTTCGCGGCGATTCCGGGGACGCCCGGCCAGTCCGTGCCGAAGATCCACTTGCGGGCAAGCTGGGCCAGGTCGGTGTTCTCGTAGTAGACGGGGAGCCGTTTCGGCGGCAACCCGGCCAGGTCGAGCCAGACGTTCGGGTAGCCGAGGGCCATGCCCGCGGCGTCCTCATACCAGTGGCCACGGCCGCCGTGCGCCAGCACGATGGTGAGCCCGGGGAGGCTTTCCGCCACCGGGCGCAGCAGGTTCGGGTCGCCGGTCTCCGTGGTCGAGCCGGGAAAGATGCTCGGGCCGGTGTGCGTGATCAGCGGCTTGCCGCGTTCCGCGCACAGCTCGTACACCTCGCGCAGCCGCGGGCTGTCCGGGCGGAAGCCACCGTGCACCGGGTGCACCTTGACCGCGACCGCGCCCATGTCGAGCTGCCGTTCGGCCTCCTTGGCCGGGTCCTGGTGTATTTCCGGGTTGATGTTCGCGACCAGGCGGAACCTGCGCGGGTTGTACTCGATGATCGGCAGCAGGTCCTCGGCGGGCTGCACGCCGGTCGCACGGGGGCTGTACTCGGCGAACAGCAGCGCGACGTCCACGCCCTGGCCCGCCATCAGCGCGTTGAACCTGGCCGGCACCGGGTCGCCGTCGGGGCCGAACACGTCGCGCCATGGCTCGCTCTTGCCGTAGTCCTCGGCCCACTGGTACCAGGCCGCGGAGACCGTGCTCAGCCTGGGGACGTGTACGTGGGCGTCGACCAGACGCATCTCGTTCTGTGTCACGTCGTTCTGTGTCACGCCTCGCCCTCGCCGTTGCCCTCAGCCGATGCCCTCAGCCGATGCCCTCAGCCGTTGCCCTCAGCCGTTGCCCTCAGCCGATGCGGCGCAGGCCGGTCTTGTACTGCCGGGCGGACTCCACGTAGTGCTTGACCGCCTGGTCGGTCCAGTCCTTCGGGATGCCGTCCCTCCTGACCGTGGCCGGCACGCCGGCCACCAGCGTCGCCGCGGGTACCTCGAAGCCCTCCGGGATCAGGGCGCTGGCCGCCACGATCGCACCGGCACGCACGATGGCACGGTTCAGCGTGACCGAACCCGACCCGATCAGGCAGTGGTCCTCGACCACGCAGCCCTCCAGGTGCGCGTTGTGCCCGACCACGCATTCGGCGCCGATGACAGTCGGCCAGCGTTCGGTGGTGTGCACCACGGTGCCATCCTGGACCGAAGTCCGCGCACCGACCTCGATCGTGCCGTGGTCACCGCGCAGCACCGCGCATGGCCAGACCGACGCCTCGGCCCCGATCCGCACCCGGCCGATCACCACCGCGTTCGGATGCACGAACGCCGAGTCGTCGATGTCCGGTTCGTTCCCGTCAAGCGCATAGATCGGCATTCGCTCATCATAACGACAGCCGGTGCGTGGTCCCGAAGCTGCTTCGCGGGCTGGCCGCGCGCGTCCCGAAGGCGGCTTCGCGGGCTGGCCGAAGCGTCTCCCCGCGTTTCCGAGCACCAGGGGCCACATCAACATCTAGTCCTGCCACGTGCCACTCCCAAACCGCCGACGACAACGATAACGCGGTAAGAATGTCCAACGCGGTAAAAAACCATGCTCACAGCATGAATTTGTTCCGCGTTAAGCAAAAGTACCGCGCTAATCGGCAGGTAGCGCTGTGCGTGCGTGACAGAAGTGACGGTAGCGGAGGCAGTGGTTTAATCGCGACGACGAGACCTCTCGATGCAAGGGGGTCGTGGCGCCGCAGACCCCTTTGTCCGGCGTCAGCGCAGATCGATGCGGCCGAGGCGGTGCTGGTCCCAGATATGCATGGAAGCGGTCTCCGGGTACGGGATGACGTCGGGCTCGGTCCCGTAGATCCGTGTCATCCGGCGACCTGGCGAGTACGGTGTCCAGCCGGGGTCACCGGTCGCGGCGAACGCGACCCACTCCGACCGCATCAAGTCGCCGAGTTCGACCGCCGCCGCTGATGGGTCGGGGCCGAGCAGGAACTCGCCGAGTTCCCCGGCAACGCCGAATACCAGCGGTACATCCAGCGCGTGGCAGGCACCCATCGGGCCGGCCTCGAAGACCAGCTCGTAGAGGAACGTCTTGCCGCCTCCGGCGGCGTGCGCCTGGGCCAGGTGCAGGGTCGGCATCCGGAACAGCCAGTCGGAGAACACCAGCTCATACAGCGTCTCCGCGTCCGCCCCGGCATACGCGGTGCGATACGCCTTGCGCCCGTCGGTCAGCGAGCCGGTGGACACGAAGCTGTCGATCAGCTCGTCGGCCATTTCCTGGGTGATCTTCCCGCGCAGGCCGGCGAACGCGAGGAACAGCCGGTACTCATCGCGGTTGTGCCCGGTGAGCAGGTCGACGTCCCAGGCGGCGCCGGAGGCGATCGCCTGCCAGGGAGTGCTCGGCAGCACCTCCCCGTCGACCACCGGCGAGAACGGGACCGTGCTGAGCGCCGCCTGCGCCCATCGCGGGTGGTCGCCGGTGACGACGGCGTCCGACGCGGCGGCCAGTATCTCGGGGTTGGTGGCGGCGAATGCCTCGGCCGTGGCCGGGATGCCGGCTTCTACCGCGATCGCCCCGGTGATGTCGGCGGCGAGCGCGGGCGAGAAGAACGTGCCAGGGAAGCTCTGCGCGATCGCGCGGCGGAACAGCCCGATCGCCAACGGCATGACCAGCAGGCAGCCGACCGCTCCGGCGCCCGCCGACTCGCCGAACACCGTCACGTTGTCCGGGTCACCGCCGAAGGCGGCAATGTTCTCCCTGACCCAGTGCAGCGCGGCCACGTCGTCGAGCAGGCTCCGGTTCGGCGGCATACCCGGCAGCTGAGCAAAACCCTCGACGCCCACCCGGTGGTTGAACGTCACGACGACCACGCCGCGTTCGGCCAGCCTGATGCCGTCGTAGGAGGCCTGGGCGGACGCGCCTGCCCGGTACGCGCCACCGTAGATCCACACCATGACCGGCAGCGCGGCATCGGGACCGAGCGATGGGGACCACACATTGACGGTGAGCCAGTCCGATGGGTCGGCACCGGGCGCCAGCCGCGGCAGCGCCATCGGGACAATCCTGGACTGCGGTGGCGGCGGGCCGAACTCCTTCGCTTCGCGGACACCGTCCCAGGCCGGGACGGGCTGTGGCGCGGCGAAACGCAGTCCGCCGACCGGCGGCTGAGCGAACGGGATGCCGCGGAAGACCGCGACGCGGCCGTCGGTGCGGTCGTCGAAGTGACCGCGTACCGCGCCGCCGGCGATCCGGACTACCGGGTCGTCCATACCGCACCCCTTTATTCGCTTATGGCGCACAGGGTATGGCTTGGCGGCGCGGTTACGCTACGAAAATGGCGTTACGCCACGGGATCAAGGACTATGACAGGGATCTCGCGCGGCGCGGCCGTCTTCTCGTATCCGGCGAAGTTGTCCATGTCAGCCATCTGCTTGGCCCAGATCGGGCCGCGCTCGGCCGCGTCCGCTACCCGCGCCCGGACCGAAACCGTGTCGGTGCCGACTTCGACCGTTGTGTCCGGGTGCGCCAGCAGGTTCCGGTACCACTTCGGGTCCTGCTGGCCGCCGCCGTTCGACGCGAAGATCGCATAGGTGTCGCCCACCTGCTGATAGACGAGCGGGTTGATCCGTGCCGCACCGGTCTTCACGCCGGTGGTGTGCAGCAGCAGAAGCGTCTGGCCATCGAAATAGCCACCTACTTTGCCCTGATTCGCACGAAATTCGGCGATGATCTTGTCGTTGAAGTTGTCATGGTCAGCCATGGCTAGAGTCAAGCACGCGGCTGCTCAGGGCGGCGCACCAGGGGCCGCTGGCTAGGCGGGATGCCCGCCGTCAGGCACCTGGACGCTCGGCGTCAAGCGTCAAGCGTCAAGCGTCAAGCGCCAGGCGGCAACGGCCTGGGCGAACGCGTCGGCGCGGTCGCGGTAATCCTTGAACTGGCCGAAGCTCGGCGCGGCCGGCGAGAGCAGCACGATGCCGTCCTGGCCTGCCCAGGCCGCGCCGGCCTGGACCGCCTCAGCCAGGTCCGCGCAATCGTGCACGTCTTGGTGGCCGGCGGCTTCGATGACCACGCGGATGCGCGGGCCGCTGTCCGGGAGGGTGAGGACGAGCGTCGGCGCATGGCGGCCGGCGATGGCGGCGGCGAGCGGCGCGTAGTCGATGCCCCGGTCGTGGCCGCCGACGATCAGCGCGGTCCGCTCCACCGGGAACGCGTCCAGGGCGGCCAGCGTCGGCAGCACGTTCGTGGACAAGCTGTCGTCGATGAACGTCACGCCGCCGATCACGGCGACCGTGGTGAGCCTGCTGGGCAGGCCCTGATAGCCGCGCGCCGCCGTACGCAGTTCTTCGTCGCTGGGCTCCTTGACCGGCAGCGCGCGCAGGCACCGCCTGGCGATGAGCGCGTTGCGGCGGTTGTGTTCCCCGCGCAGCCCGAGCGGCTCCATCCAGTCCGCGCCCGGTTCGTCGCTGGCTCGCACCCAGTCCACCGTCGGGCCCAGCTCCGCGCGCCGCTCGCGGAGCAGGTCACTGTCGCCGTTGGCGATTGTGAGCTCGGCACCTGGCTTGCGGCACAGGGACAGCTTGTCCCGGTAGTACTGGTCCACTCCCCCGTGCCAGTCCAGGTGGTCGGGATGCAGCGAGGTCACCGCGACGACCGGCGGCGCGCACTGCAGGTCGGTCGCCTGGTAGCTGGACACCTCGATCACCCACAAGTCCGGCTTCTCCGCCTCGTCGCCGTCGTACGGTGCCTTGCCGATGTTGCCGGCGACCACGGTGCGGTAGCCGAGGCCGTTCAGCAGGTGCCCGATCACCGAGGCGGTCGTGCTCTTGCCCTTGGTTCCGGTCACGCAGACGACCCTGGTCAGATCCTGCTCGGCCAGCCACAGGCTCAGTCCGCTGGTCAGCTCCGCGCCAGCCGCCCTGAGTTCTGCGGCTTCTGGCCGGTAACGGCTGATGCCCGGCGTCTTGATGACGACGTCGCAGCCGCGCAGGGTTTCGAGGCCGCCGTCGCTGGTGGCGAGCACCCCGGGCTCGGCCGGGTGGTCGTCGACGAGTACCGGCTCAACGCCGAGCGAGTGCAGCTTGCGCAGGTTTGCCTGGCCCTCACGGCCAAGACCCCACACGCCGACCCGGCTGCCGGGCAGATCCGCCCAGGTGATCACCGGTACGCATCCGGTACGAAGCTGTCACCTACCGGGCGCAGCATGGCCTCGGCGTCGTCCTGTGACGGAGCGTCGGGCCACTGGGCGACCTCGGCCGCGAGCTGCCGCAGCTGCGAGTCCTGTGCCCGGTCGGGACGCCGCGCGGCGAGCAGCACCGCGGCCCGGCACTCGTTCACCTCGCCGACGCACTCGAACGGCTTTGCGCCCGCCCCGAGCAGCCCGCGGAACTTCTCCAGCAGCCCGGCGTCCTGCAGCGGCTCGCCCGCTACCGCGAAGATCTTGCCCAACTGCTGCTTGGTCAGGAACGGAGCGAGGATCAGGTCGATGAAACAGCACTTGTCGCACCGCCCGCACCAGTGGTCGAGCCGCCGGCTCCTGTCCGCGTAGAAGGCCTTGTTACAGCTGCGGAACGTGTCGTGGTACTCATCGAGCGCGGCGAATTCCCTGCCGACCCACAGTTCTGTCCTGTCCCGCAGGTAGGAGAAGTAGTCCGCTAGTCCATACGGGGGCAAGCCATACTGGCCGAGCACGGCGCGGAACGCCGCCTCGAACGCGTCGCTCTTGGAGTACTGGTGGTTGACCGGCTTACCCTGGTACTCAAGCGTCGGGATCGACGCCGACCACTCATTGGACATAACAACACTGGTGCGTCCGTCAAGCACAGCCGCGAGCACCGCGATGGCGGAGATGAGCCCGGTCACTGGCACGTGCCCGTTCAGAAACCCGTTCTCGGCCGAACGCAGCAGCTGCGGGTCGATCTCCCTGGTGGCCCTGCGCACCGGCAGACCGGTGACCGCGGCCGGCTGCTCGATCGCGTCGTAGGTATCGCCCGGCCGGCTAACCACGAACAGCGCCACGTCCCGAACCCGCCGCCGCACCGCCTCCACGGTCACGATCGAGTCGATCCCGCCCCCAAACGGCACCAGCGCCCGCCCCCCATCCGGGTCGATTGCGTGATTGACACCGCTAGAGCGTGTCGATTGCGCAATTGACTTCGTCAAGGATCCGGTAAAGGTGAGGTGGGAGAGGTCCAAAGTGTTGCGATAGGCGAATTCTGCCAATCCGTTGACATAGAAGTCGTGGAGGAAGTCGTGCTCAAGCGGCGTCAGCTCGGTGGCGCTGAGGTCGATGACCGGGGGCGCGGCTGTCTTGTAGTAGGACACGCCGGCCAGCAGGAACACCAGGCGGGCGGCTGCCTGTGCCTCCGCACTGGTCCAGCGCGGGCCTGGCGGAAGCGCCACACGCTCGGTGAACTCACGGTCGTCGAGCGAGTACGTGCAGGTCAGCAGGCCTGCTTCGGCGTCAGTGGAGAACGACTCGTAACGGAAGACGCTGCTCACCTTTGCTCCAGACGAGCGAGGAGTGCCAGCCTGCCGCAGGGACGTTCGGCGCGGTTGCTAAAGAAGTCGCCGCCAGTGGGGATCGACGTCACGTGGATATTCTCCTCACGCAGGCCCGCCTCATTGAGCACTATCCGGTTCGCCGCCCATAGGTCGAGCAGCCACCTGCCATCTTTTCCCGGATCGGAGCGAATACACGACCCAGCCGCGTGGCCGAAGGCGTCGGTGATGGCGGCGTTGACCTCGGGTCCCACCTGATAGCGGGCCGGATCGATGGCGGGGCCGATTCCGGCGACGATGTCGGCGGGCTCGGCACCGAGCTGTTTCATCGCCTCGACCGCGACACCGCCCACCCGGGCGACGGTGCCGCGCCAGCCGGAATGGACACAGGCA
The DNA here is from genome assembly GCA_036490795.1 of Streptosporangiaceae bacterium. Taxonomy (GTDB): domain Bacteria; phylum Actinomycetota; class Actinomycetes; order Streptosporangiales; family Streptosporangiaceae; genus JAFARZ01. The sequence goes on along the minus strand of DASXDG010000003.1, from coordinate 4,114 downwards.
AGCACGCCGGCCACCGGATCATGCAGCACGATCGGCACGCAGTCCGCGGTCAAGATCGCCAGCACTACCTCCGGAGAGGTCGTGACCAGGGCGTCCGTGTCCGGGATGGCGTCATCCTGGGTAAGCGTGCCGCTCCCCCGGTCCGGCTCGCCGACCACGCGAACGCCCGCCCCGTGTACCTGGCGCGCGAAAACGAAGTCGGCCAGATCGCCGCCGAACGCAGCAGCCGCTCGGCGCCGGTTCTCCACCACGTTTCCGGGCTCATCACCTACGGCGAAGCTCATGTTCAGCGACCGGTAAGGACCAGACGATACTCCGCCGACCCGCGCGGTTACCCGGGCATCCACCCCGGAACCCGCGAGCTCCGGCCAGGTCAGAAACGTCACGGATGGCATCGCCAGTGAGCCTATCCGACACGACGGGCGCGTGATCCTTGACCAAGTCAATTACGCAATTGACACGCTCTAGCGATGTCAATCACGCAATCGACCCGGATGGGGGGCGTGGACGGGGGCCGGATCGGGGGCCGGATGGGGGGGCGGATGGGGGCGGTTCAAGAGGTGGCGAAGGCCTCGGCGGCGCGGAGGGTGCGGAGGAGGTTCTGGCCAGCCAGGGCCGCGAGGTCCTGTTCCGGCCAGCCGCGGGAGCGGAGCTCGTCGAACAGGGCCGGGTACGCCGACACGTCGGGCAGGCCGGCCGGGGTCTGGTCGGTGCCGTCGTAGTCGCCGCCGATTCCCACATGGGTGATGCCAGCCACATCGCGGACGTGCTCGATGTGGTCTGCCACCTGAGCGAGGGTGGCCCCTGGCCGGGAGTGCGCGGCCTCCCACTCCGGCAAGAACTCAAAGAACTGGCGCATGTCCCGCGAGTCAAGACCGCGGGTGACCATCTCGGCCTTGAGACCGGCCGTCCAGTCGGCGGCGTCCTGGGAGACGAAGTTCGGCACGAAGGTGACCATGCACACGCCGTCGTTGGCGGCCAGCCGCACCAGCACGTCATCGGGCACGTTACGCGGGCAGTCGCAGACCGCCTTCGCCGACGAGTGCGAGAAGATCACCGGCGCGGAAGCCACGTCGAGGGCCGCGTGCATCGTGGCCGGGGCGACGTGAGACAGGTCGACCAGCATGCCGATCCGCTGCATCTCGCGGACCACCTCGCGGCCGAAGTCGTTAAGTCCGCCGACGGCGGGCTCGTCGGTGGCCGAATCAGCCCACGGCGTGTTGTTGTTGTGGGTCAGCGTCATGTACCGGACGCCCAGCGCGTAAAGCATACGCAGTACGCCTAGCGACTCGTTGATGCTGTGCCCGCCCTCGGCGCCGAGCAGCGACGCGATCCGCCCGGCCGCGAACGCACGGGTAACGTCGTCGGCGGTCAGCGCCAGCTCGAACGTGTCCGGGTAGGCCGCGACCATCCGCCGGGTGAGGTCGATCTGCTCGAGCACGGCGGTCACCGCCGCCTCGCCCGCGTACGAGGACGGCACGTACACCGACCAGAACTGCGCGCCGAGCCCGCCAGCGGCCAGTCTCGGCAGGTCGGTGTGCTCAGCCGCCGGGGGTTCCGCCAGCGAAACCGCCTCAGCGGATCCGGCCGCCATGCGCAGCGCCCAGGGGAGGTCGTTGTGGCCATCAATGACTAGGAGCCTGTTTGTCACCTTGGCAGCGTAATGCACCAAGCGTACGCTTGGCCTGCGGGGGCCGATGGGTGGTGCGTGATGGTTCTGGCCCCGTGACCGGGTACTTCGCGCCGTCTCGGCACGTGCAGCTGGACGGCGCGGTCAACGTGCGTGACATCGGCGGTTACCGCACGTCATACGGGGCCGGCGTGACCAGGAGCCGCCTGTACCGCGGTGACGCGCTGAACACGCTGTCCGAGCCCGACCTGGCCACGATCTACGCACTGGACCTGCGCACGGTCATCGACTTCCGGACACCGGGCGAGGTACTGGTCACCGGGCCGGACCGGCTGCCGCGCGGCGCGGCGCCGATCAGCATGCCGGTGACCGGCGGGGACCTGGCCGGGGTGTACGAGGTCGTCGCCAGCGGCGACCACCGCCTGCAGCGGCGCGAACTCGGCGACGGGCACGCCGCCGCGCTCATGGTGCAGATCAACCGGGGTTTCGTGGCCGATCCGCGGCAGCGGGAGACGTTCGGCGCCGCGCTGCGGCTGCTGTGCATTCCGGGACGGCTGCCCGGCCTGTACCACTGCTCAGGCGGCAAGGACCGCACCGGCTGGATGACCGCGATCGTGCTCACCGTCCTCGGCGTATCGCGCGAGCTCGTGATCCGCGACTACCTGCTATCGAATGACTTTCACCGGACTGGATATCAGAAACTGCGTTATGACCTCATAAAGACAGGCATTATCGCGGACCAGGAACTTCTCCGGCCGATCCTTGAGCAGAGCCCCACCTATCTCAGCGCCGCGTTCGACGAGGCAGAACGGCAGTACGGCTCCTTCGCCGCGTTCGTGGCGCACGGCCTGGAGACCAGCGAGTCCGCGCTGCGCGAGCTTCGTATGGGCATGCTCAGCGACAGCGACCAGGTCAGCAATGTCTGATGGGCCCGCTAGCGGCGGCGGCCGGGGGTCAGGCGGCGCAGGCGCAGGTAGGCCAGCAGCGCGTAGATGATCGCGAGGCCGGCTAGCACGCCCATGTCGCGCAGCCAGGTCGCCGAGGTGTGGTTCCACAGCGGATCGTTGCCGGCCGCGACCGGCTGGATGTGGTTCAGGTTCACGGTGGAGGCCACCGCGGCGAAACCCCACCGGGCCGGAGCCAGCCAGGCCAGCTGCGACAGGCCCGCCATGCCGCTGAGCGGGAACGCGCCGCCGGACAAGATGATCTGGAACGCGGTCACGCCGACCGCCACCAGCATGCCTCGTTCCGACGTCGCGACCAGGGCGGAGACCAGCAGCGCCAGGCACATCGAGGCGATCCCGAGCAGGGCGATGCCGAGGAAGATCTCGACGAACGGCATGCCGGACAGGAGCGATCCCTGGAGCGGCATCTTCCTGCCGAACAGCCCGAGCGCGACGAGCGCCAGCGACTGCACGATGCCGATCACGCCGAGGACGAGCAGTTTGGAGAACAGGTGCGCGCCAGCGGACAGGCCCGCCGCGCGCTCCCTGATGTAGATCGTGCGTTCCTTCACCAGCTCGCGGACCGCGCCGAAGGCGCCGGACAGGCAGACGCAGATGACCAGCATCAGCAGCAGCTCTTCCGCGCTGGCGTTGGTGTGCGGCAGCGCGGCGGTCAGGCCTTGGCTGGACGGGACGAAGTGAATCAGCACGCCGAGCAGGATCGGCAGCAGGCCGAGCAGCATCAGGTTGCCGCGGTCAGAGGCGGTCACCCGCAGGTACCTGCGGGTGAGCGTGCCGAGCTGACGGAGCGCGCCACGGCGCTTGGGCGCGGTCTGCGCGGTGGCCGGCGTGCCCTGGACCCGGCCGCGCGCGGGATCCGGCGCGGCCTGGCGCTGGGAGAGCACGTACTGCTGGTACACCGGCGACTGGGTGAACTCGGCGGCCCAGTCACGGTCCGGGTACCGCTCGAACGCCTGGAACACCTCGGCCCAGCCGGGCAAGCCGAAATGGGTGAGGCCTTCGGCGGGCGGGCCGTAGAACGCGACCTTGCCACCGGGGACGAGGACGAGCAGGCGATCACAGGTGTCCAGGTTCGCAACGCTGTGCGTGACGACGATGACCGTCCTGCCGTCGTGCGCGAGGTCGCGCATCTGCTCCATCACCGACTTGTCCAGGCCGGGGTCCAGGCCCGAGGTCGGCTCATCGAGGAACAGCACGCTGGGCTTAGTGAGCAGCTCCTGGGCGACGTTCACCCGCTTGAGCTGGCCGCCGGACAGCCGGTCGGCCCGGGTTTGCGCGTGCTTGGTCAGGCCGAGTTCGCCCATGACCTCGCCAACCCTGGTGTTGCGCTCGTGCTTGCTCGTGTCCGCGGGGAAGCGCAGTTCCGCGGAGTACTGCAGCGCCTGGCGCGCGGTCAGCTGGGTGTGCAGCACGCTTTCCTGCGGGACCAGGCCGATGCGGTGCCGCAGTTCGGCGTAGTGGCGGTACAGGTCGCGGTTGTCGTACAGCACGGTGCCGGAGTCGGCCGGGCGCATCCCGG
>DASXDG010000002.1:0-2269 GCA_036490795.1 Streptosporangiaceae bacterium | reverse complement strand
CCGGACGAGTCCGGCAGCGTCGTACAGCGCCGCGTTGGCCGGCCGGGACAGCCAGTCCGGGCCGTTGCCGGTGTCCAGGCAGATCCCGTCGAAGGCCGGCGATCGCGCCGCGAGGTAGTCGCCGATGTCGACGTGGACGACGATGACCCGCGGATCGTCAAGCGCTCCCTCGTTGTAAGGGCGGAAGTACGTGTCATTCCACGCGATGACGTCGCACTCGGACTCGACCACCACCACCTCATCCAGGTCCGGTGACGCGACCGCCTCGGCGAGCGAGTAGCCCGCACCCAGACCGCCGATCAGCAGCCGTCCGCGTGCGCCGGCGGCGCGGACAAGCTCGCGTTCCGACGCGCCGTTGCTGGTGGACATCAGGAACACGCCGTTCATGATCAGTTCCAGGTGTTCACCAGAACGGCGCAGCACCAGTTCCCCGTCCGCTGTCCGGCGCCTTTCCAGTATGTCCGGCGTACGCACTCAGCACACCCTACTCACCGTGACTCACCGTGCGGGAAGGCGATGACCAGGAGCATGGCGTCGAGCAGACGGCCCCAGTCCCCTTCGTTGAGGTCCTTGCCGGCGACGCTCGCCATCCCCGCGAGCCCGGCAACCAGCCGCCCCGTGAACTCTGCCTCGTCTCCGGGGGGTGCCATCGCCGCTGCCGTGCGGCGAAACCGCTGGGTGCGCGCGAACCTGACCAATGACGCGGGTGTCGCTCCCGCCGCTGGCTTCTTGCTGTTATCGTAACGATTCTTCTCTTCCGCCGTCTCGGCCGTCTCGGCCGGGCCGCCGGCGAGTTGCACGACCAGCCGCCGGCCGAGCGCGGCCGCGAGCCGGTTCAGGGCGCCGAGAGTCGGGTTCCCCCGCCCGTTCTCGAGGTTGGCGATGTACGGCACCGACAGTCCCGCGTCCGCGGCAACCGACGCCACCGTCCGGCCGGCGGCGACCCGCAAGGCGCGGAACTCCCCGCCCAGACCACCCTCGTCCATGCTCGCCTCCGATCCGCTCGACTATCTTGACAGAATAGTTCTGCCGATGTCTATTCTACCAAGATATGAAGCTGAGCGTTCTCGGGATCAGGGACTTCCGCTTGCTCTGGTCCGCCGATCTGGTCAGCAGCCTGGGTTCCTGGCTGCTGGTCATCGCCGTTCCCATGCACGTCTACCTGGTGAGCCGGTCGTTGCTAGCCGCCGGGGCCGTCCTGACCGCGCAGTACACGCCGTCGTCCGTGCTCGCCCCGGTCGCGGGCGTGCTGGCCGACCGGTATGACCGGCGCACGCTCATGCTCGGCGCGAACGTGTTCAGCGCGGGAGCGGTGGCGCTGCTGCTGACCAGCACCCATGCGTTCTGGATCGCCTATCTCGCGCTCGCCGCGGAAAGCGTCGGCACCGCCGTGTTCACGCCGGCCATGACGGCCCGTGTGCCCTCGATCGTGGGTACCGGACCTGACCTGGCGAGTGCGGCGGCGCTCAACGCGGTGACCAGCGGCGTGGTCGGACTGGTGGGCGGTCCGCTGGGCGGCGTGCTGCTGACCTTCGCCGGGATCACGCCGCTGATCTTGGCCGACGCGGCGAGCTATCTAGTGTCCGCCGTGCTGATCTTGACGACAACGCGGTCAGCCGGTTCCGGCACCGGCCGCGGCCGCGCCGACCGGGTTGGTGGCACCGGCTGGGCTGGATGGGCCGGGCTCCGCGCCGGCTGGATCGAATTCCGCGCGGGCTGGAGCGCACTGCGCACGGAGCCGGCCGTGCGGGTCCTGCTGCCGGTCAACACGCTGTTCCTCGGCGCGAACGCCTCGATGACCGCGCTGTTCACCCCGTTCGCTGTTATCCGGCTCGGCGGCGCCCGGCAGGCCGGGGTCCTGCTGCTGGCGCTCAGCGCCGGATACCTGATCGGCGCGCCGTTGATCCGCAGGCTGCTGGCCGCCGCGGCCTCCCGGTATCTGCTTGCCAGTTTGCTGGCGGTCACCGGTATCGCCTACTCGGTCATGTTCGGCTCATCGTCACTGGCGCAAGCCGTGCCGTCCGCCTTCTTCCTGGGCATGGCCGGATCGATGGCACTAGCCAGCATCCAGACAACGATCCAGCGTCAGATTCCGGACGGCCTGCTGGGCAGGGTCAGCGCGGTGTTCGTGGGTGCCGAGGCGGCCGCGACGCTGCTCGGTTCGGTGACCGGGCCGTTGATCGCGCAACTGGCGGGGATCCTCCCCGCGGCGGTCGCGGCCAGCATCGGCACGCTGGCCAGCGCCGCCCTCGCCTGGCCGGCCCACGGA
>DASXDG010000001.1:0-16866 GCA_036490795.1 Streptosporangiaceae bacterium | reverse complement strand
AGCACCATGCCGGTCTTCGACCGCAGCCCTTCCCTGGTCATGTCCCTGGTGTCGATGCCGTCGACCGTGATCCGGCCGCCGGTGACCTCGTAGAAGCGCATCAGCAGGTTAACCAGCGTCGTCTTGCCGGCACCGGTCGGGCCGACGATCGCGACCGTCTGCCCGGGGTCGACGGACAGCGACAGGTCCTCGATCAGCGGCTTGTCCGGCGAGTAGCTGAAGCTGACGTGCTCGAAAGCCACCCGGCCGCGGACGTCGCCGGGCACGATCGCGCCCTCTTTGTCCGGCTCCTGCTCTTGGGCGTCCAGCAGCGCGAACACCCGCTCGGCCGAGGCGACACCGGACTGCAGCATGTTCGTCATCGACGCCACCTGGTTCAGCGGCTGGGCGAACTGGCGCGAGTACTGGATGAACGCCTGCACGTCGCCGAGGCTGAGCGAGCCGGACGCTACCCGCAGGCCGCCGACAACCGCCACCAGCACATAGTTGATGTTGCCGATGAACATCATGGCCGGCTGCATGATGCCGGAAATGAACTGGCCGCGGAAGCTCGCGTTGTACAGCGCCTCGTTGTGCTCGTCGAAGGTCTGCGTCGCTTCCTTCTGCCTGCCGAAGACCTTCACCAGCGTGTGCCCGGTGTACATCTCCTCGATGTGCCCGTTCAGCTTGCCGGTGGTGGACCACTGCTTGACGAAGTGCGGCTTGGACCGCTTCGGGATCGCCCTCGCGACCAGCAGCGAGACCGGGATCGTGACCAGCGCGATCAGTGCCAGCAGCCAGGAGATCCAGATCATCATCGCCAGCACGCCGACGATGGTGAGCACGGACAGCACCATCTGGGACATCGTCTGCTGCAGGTTCTGCGCGAGGTTGTCGATGTCGTTGGTAACCCGGCTCAGCACCTCGCCGCGCGACTGGTTGTCGAAATACGACAGCGGCAGCCTGGCCAGCTTGGCCTGCGCCCGCCTGCGCAGCCGGAACATGGCGCGCTGCACGATCTTCGCGGTCATCCGGCCCTGGGTGGCACCCAGCAGGAGTGACACCGTGTAGACCAGCGCGACGATGCCCAGCGTCCGGCCCAGCGAGCCGAAGTCGATGCCGTGCCCTGGATTCAGCGGCAGCGAGCCGACCAGGTCGGCCTGGGCGGAGCGGCCGTGCGTCTTGAGGTACTCGATCGTGGCCGACTTGGAGACACCGGGCGGGAGGCTCTTGCTGATGTACCCGGAGAAGATGACGTTGGTCGCGTTGCCGAGGATCTTCGGGCCCCAGACCGACGCGGCCACGGAACCGGCCGCGCACAGCGAGGTGAAGATGATCAGCGCCCGCTCGGGCCGCATCAGCCCGAGCACCCGGCGCAGCGAACCGCGGAAGTCCTTGGGCCGCTCCATCGACGGCCCGTTCATCCAGGCGGCCGGGCCGCGCTGCTGGGCGGCGGGCGCGGGCCCGCGCGCCGGAGGCGTTTTGGTCTCCTCGTTCTCGCTCACGCTGCCTCCTCTTCGGTCAGCTGCGAGAGCACGATCTCGCGGTAGGTCTCGTTGGAGTCCATCAGTTCCCCGTGTGTCCCCTGGCCGGCGATCCGGCCCCTGTCGAGCACGATGATGCGGTCGGCGTTGCGGATCGTGCTGACCCGCTGCGCGACGATGACGACCGTGGCGTTCTCCGTCTCGCGGATGAGCGCGGCCCTGAGCGCGGCATCGGTCGCGTAGTCCAGGGCGGAGAACGAGTCGTCGAACAGGTAGATGTCCGGCTTGTGCACCAGGGCGCGGGCGATCGCCAGCCGCTGCCGCTGGCCACCGGAGACGTTCGTGCCGCCCTGACTGATCGGGGCGTCCAGGTCGGTGACGAAGTTGGCCTGCGCGGTCCCCAGCGCGTGCCAGAGTTCCTCGTCGGTCGCGTCCGGCCGGCCGTACCGGAGGTTGGAGGCGATCGTGCCGGAGAACAGGTACGGCCGCTGCGGCACGATCGCGACAGCCCTGGCCAGCGCCTCGGGGTCCAGCTCCTTCACGTCGACCCCGCCGACGATGATCTCGCCCTCAGTGGCGTCGAACAGCCTCGGGATCAGGTTGAGCAAGGTGGTCTTGCCGGCCCCCGTGCTGCCGATGATCGCGGTGACCTCCCCCGGCCTGGCCAGCAGGCTGATGTCGCACAGCACCGGTTCCTCCGCGCCCGGGTACCGGAACCCGGCGTCTCGCAGCTCCAGGTACCCGTGCCTGGTCAAGGTGGTGACTGGCGCCAGCGGCGGCTCCACGCTCGGTTCGGTGTCGAGGACCTCCTGGATCCGGTCCGCGCAGACCTCGGCGCGAGGGATCATCATCAGCATGAAGGTGGACATCATCACGGCCATCAGCACCTGCAGCAGGTAGGACAGGAACGCGGTCAGCGCCCCGATCTGCATGCTGCCGCTCTCGATGAGGTGGCCGCCGAACCAGAGCACTGCGACGCTGGAGAAGTTGATCACGCCCATCACCAGCGGGAACATCATGCCCATCAGGCGACCGGAGCTGAACGCGACGTCGTAGACGCTGGTGTTAGCCCGCTCGAAGCGTTCGCGTTCTGGCTCGTCGCGGACGAACGCGCGGATCACCCGGATACCGGTGATCTGCTCGCGCAGCACCTGGTTGATGGTGTCGATGCGCGCCTGCATCAGCTTGAACTTCGGCCGCATCCTGGTGACCAGGACCGTCACGATGATGCCGAGCACCGGCACGATGACCAGCAGCAGCGAGGACAACTCCACGTTCTGGTGCAGGGAAAGGATCACCGCGCCGATGCCGATGATCGGTGCGGTCAGCATCATGGTCAGCGTCATCAGCACCAGCATCTGAACCTGCTGGACGTCGTTGGTCGTCCTGGTGATCAGGCTCGGTGTGCCGAACTTGCCGACCTCACGGGTGGAAAAGTCCTGCACGCGGTTGAACAGGGCCTTCCTGATGTCACGCCCGAGCGCCATCGCGGACTTGGCGCCGAAATAGACGGCGGTGGTCGCGACCAGCACCTGAGCGGCCGACACCCCGAGCATCACCGCGCCGGCGCCGAAGATGTAGCCGGTATCTCCCTTGACCACGCCGTCGTCGATGATGTCGGCGTTCAGCGTGGGCAAGAACAAGGTCGCGAGCGTCTGCAGGAACTGGGCGACGACCACGATCGTGAGCCACTTGCGGTAAGGACGCAGGAAGCTCCAGGCAAGTTTGAACAGCACGGTTTCCCCTCGTTATTTACTTTGTCGTCATCAAGCCGCGTGGCCTTGCGCGCGGTTATTGTCTTTGGCCTTTGCCCGGCCGTTGCTATCGCGAGCGGCGGCCATGGGGGCTATCAGGCCCACTGCCTCGCGGAGCACGGCGATGAAGTCAACGGAGTCGTCCTGCAGCCAGCGGTGCGTGACGACGCGGGTCGCGCTGCTGTACGCGGCGGCCAGAATCTGCGGAAACAGGTCGCCGGGCGGCGAGCCTACGCGTTCTGCGATGGCGCCGGCAAGCGCATTATCCCGGGCGATGATCGTCTTGAAGAACTCCGCGCGCAGCAGCGGAGTCGTGATGATCATGCGGACGAGTTCCTTCTGATACTCCTGGCTCGCATGCACCTCGACCAGCGCGTTCGTGACCGCTTCTGCCAGTTGCTCGGTCCGCGGACGTCGCCTGACCAGTTCCCCTAGGGTCATCGCGCGCTCCGCGGCGAGGGCGACGATCGCCTCGGGCACGCTGGAAAAGTAGTTGTTGAACGTACGCGGCGAGACGTCAGCCGCGTACGCGATGTCCGCCACGCGGACGTTCTCCAGACCGACCTCGAGCGCGAGGCGGACCGCCGCGACGTTGAGCGCCTCACGCGTGGCGAGCTTCTTGCGCTCGCGCAAACTAAGGCAATCCCCGTCTTCCACGCCACGAAGGCTACAACCATTTTGCGCGTCACGCAAATTTACGCGTCACGCAAGGCCGGAACCCCACGGGCGGTGCAGGGCGGCTGCGGGCGGCAGCGGGCGACGCGGCAGGGTCGGGCGGCGCGGGCGGACGGTGCGGGCGGACGGCGGCCCGGCGCGGGCGGGCGGCGGGTCGGTGCGGGCGGTGACACGCCGGAGGCGGGCATCGGATGGCGGTCGAGAGTGGTCGAGGAACCCCTTGTCACCCGCTAGCCGACTTTGTCACCCGTTCCCGTGCTGGAAGTCGGGACAAATGCCACTTCTACCCGCGAGTACGGGTGACAGAGCAAGGTAACGGGTGACAGAGGCATGCGGGCAGACGTCAAACTCTGGGCCGGACGCTCAGCCACGCAACGGGTGAGGCTCAAGCGGCACATGTGACGTGCCCGGTAGACCTAAGGCGCACCCCGCGCGCCAGAGCACGCGCACACGGTCGCGCGCGCCAGAACGCGCGGGCCACGCACGCCAGCCGGAGCGCCAGCACCGCGAACGACCTGTGCACGCTGCCGGTGGCGCTGCTGAACATGGAGTACGGCAGCGTCGGCCAGGTCGATTTCGGCTACCTGGAGGCCGCCGCGGTGATCGTGATGATCCCGTGCATCCTGCCGCGCATCGCCCGGCAGCGCCACTACATCCGCGGCCTGACCTCAGGCGTCGTCAAGGGTTGACGCGGCTACTTCGCCGGGCAGGAACCGCCGGGGGTGCGCGCGGGCTGGAGCCGAAAATCATTTGCGCCTGGTCGCGGGCCCATGGCACGATGCAGCGAGTCATGCCGGTGGTAGCCGGCTGAGCGAAAGGAGTAGGTCACATGTCTATGCCTGCTGCGGCGACGTTGTCGCCCGTCCCTTTCATCGCTCAGCCGAGGAGCTACCCCACCCTTGTACGACAACGGTTCAGTCCGCCGCGGCAAGCGGCGTTTTGACGACGAAGCAACCTTCGCCAAGCGCAACCGGCATCGCCAGTCCCTTCCGTCAGAGGAAGAGAGCGAGGACGGTCCGCCAGAGGGTGACCGCTGGTCCACCTGGGACCAGTCGACCCCAACCGAACGCGGACCGCTGCCGCACCCGCAATGGCTGGTCACCGACCTAGCCGCGGTAGACACCGAGCTCGGCGTGCTCAAGACCGGCAAGGAAGCCGACGTCTTCCTGCTCCGCCGGGGCGTTCCGGCCACGGGCGTTCCGGCCACGGACGTTCCGGCCACGGACGTTCCGGCCACGACTAACTCCTGCCTGCTCGCCGCCAAGCGCTACCGGGACGCCGACCACCGGATGTTCCACCGGGACAGCGGCTACCTGGAGGGTCGTAAGACCAGGGACTCCCGGGTCAACCGCGCGATGTCCAGCCGGAGCTCGTTCGGCCGCGAGGCCATCGCCGGCCAGTGGGCCTACGCCGAGTTCAACGCGCTGGTCCGGCTGTTCTCGGCCGGGGTACCTGTCCCCTATCCGGTGCAGATCGTCGGCACCGAGATCCTGCTCGAGTTCATCGGTACCGATGACGGCACCGCCGCGCCCCGGCTGGCCGAGACCAGGCCGGACCCGGACGAACTGGTCAGCCTCTGGGACCAGCTGACCGACGCGTTGGTGGCGCTGGCCAGGGACGGTCTCGCGCACGGCGACCTGTCCGCCTACAACCTGCTCGTCCAGGACGGGCGGCTGATCATGATCGACCTGCCGCAGGTCGTTGACGTGATCGCCAACCCGCGCGGCGCCTCGTTCCTCGACCGCGACGCCGCGAACATCGGCCGCTGGTTCACCCAGCACGCGCTGTCCGGGACGAAGGTCACCCCCGAGGATCTGCCCGCCCTGCTGCGCGAGGAAGCCATGCTGGACCGCTAGGCACGACCCAGAAGCCGAGCGAATCCTGGGAGGAAAGGGGTCAAATTTGACCCCTTTCCTCCCAGGGATCCGGATCCCGCCGCAGAAGGAGGTGCGAGCCTCTGCGCGGTGGGGTCCTACCGGCGCGCGGAACCCTACGCGCGGAACCCTAGATGTCGTCGTCGTCGCCAGCGGGAGCGGTCTGGACCTGGCCGAGCAGGCCGGTCCTGGCGGCTATCCAGCCGACGTTGGGAACCCAGCCGACGCCGAACAGCGACGGAGACCAGAAGTTACCTGCCGGGTTCCACAGCTTCTCGCGCACCCGGTCCTTGGTCGGCACCCGCAGGTCATACGGAACCATCCCGCCAATCGACCCGTGCCAGGTGCGTTCATCCGCCGGCTTGCGCAACTCGGTCGCGACGGCCGCACCCACGAGCGCCACTCCTGCGAACAGGCCCTTCTTATCCTTCAGAGGCATGCGTTCAGGTTACCCGCGCCCGGTAGAAACGTTGGCGGCGCGGAATCCGTCCCGGGAACGGATCCAGCGCCAGCCATAATTCTTCGCGCCGAGCCTGAACCCCTGCTGAGTGCCGCCTGCGGACTTGCTGCCGCGGCAAAAAGCCGGATCAGCCCCTGAACGCGCGGATCGACTCCTTCAGCGAACCCATGGTGGCCAGTACGGCCGACGGCTCGTAGCCGCAGTGCGCCATGCAGTTCTCGCACCGCGGGTCCTTGCCCCGGCCGAACTTCTCCCACTCGGTGGTCTCGAGGAGCTCCTTGTAGGTCTTCGCGTACCCGTCCGCCATCAGGTAGCAGGGCCGCTGCCAGCCGAGCAGCGAGTAGGACGGGATGCCCCACGGGGTGCACTCGAAGTCCCGCTTGCCCTCGAGGAAGTCAAGGAACAGCGGCGAGTGGTTCAGCCGCCACTTCTTGCGGCGGCCGTCGGCGAACGCCTTGCGGAACAGTTCCCTGGTCTCCTCCACGCCGAGGAAGTGCTCCTGGTCCGGCGCCTTCTCGTAGGCATAGGCCGGGGAGATCTCCAGTTCGTCGACACCCAGGTCGTCGTTGAGGTAGTCGAGGACGTCGATGATGGTCTGCGGGGTGTCGGTGTTGAAGAACGTGGTGTTCGTATTCACCTTGAAGCCACGCGACTTGGCCAGCTTGATCGCGGCCACCGCCTCGTCGAACACGCCTTCCTTGCAGACCGACTCGTCATGACGTTCGCGAAGCCCGTCGATGTGCACGACGAACGCGAAGTACGGCGACGGCTTGAAGTTGTCCAGCTTCTTCGGCAGCAGCAGCGCGTTCGTGCACAGGAAGACGAACTTCTTCCGCTTGATCAGCTCGTTCACGATCTCGTGAATCTGGGGGTGCATGAGCGGCTCGCCGCCGGCCAGCGACACCATCGGCGCACCGCATTCCTCCACCGCCGCGAGCGCCTGCTCCACCGGCATCCGCTGCTTCAGCACCGTGTGCGGCTGCTGGATCTTCCCGCACCCCGCGCACTTCAGGTTGCACGCGAACAGCGGCTCCAGCTCGACAAGCACGGGGAACTTCTTGTTGCCCTTCAGCTTCTGCTTCATCAGGTAGGAACCGATGCGCGCCGACTGGCGCAGTGAAACAGTCATTATCGCCTTACCTCCTTGGGCAGGCCGAACCGGATGGACTCCGTGGTCGTGACCCGCTCGGAAACAGAAACCGGGCCTAGCCCGGACAATGCGGAGACGATCTCCGACACAACCGCCGGCGGCGCCGATGCCCCCGCGGTCACCCCGATCCTGGTAGCCCCGGCCAGCCACTCCAGCTGGATATCCGACGCACCGTCGATCAGGTGAGCTGGCGTTCCCGCCCGCTCGCAGACCTCGACCAGCCGGACCGAGTTGGACGAGTTCTTCGAGCCCGCCACCAGCACCAGGTCTGTCGCCGCCGCGACCTCACGCACAGAGGCCTGCCGGTTGGTCGTCGCGTAGCAGATGTCGTCGCTGCCCGGCCCGCGCACGTCGGGGAACCGTTCCCGCAGTGCGCCGGCGACCGACGACGCCTCGTCCACCGACAGCGTGGTCTGCATCAAGTACGCGATCTTGTCGCCCGCTAGGGCAGCCACGTCGCCGGGCGACTGGACCAGCACCATCGAGTCAGGGGCCTCACCCATCGTGCCCTCGACCTCTTCGTGACCGGCGTGCCCGATCAGCGCCACGGTGTACCCGTCGGCGGCGAAACGCCGCGCCTCCGCGTGCACCTTGGACACCAGCGGGCAGGTCCCGTCGATCACGGACAGCCCGCGCTCGGACGCCTCGGCGCGGACCGCGGGCGACACCCCGTGCGCGGAGAACACCACGGTGGATCCGTCGGGCACCTCGTCCAGTTCGTCGACGAACACCGCGCCGCGCCCGGCCAGGTCGTCCACGACCCGCTTGTTGTGCACGATCTCCTTGCGCACGTAGACGGGCGCACCCCGCTGTTCCAGCGCCCGCTCGACGATCTGGATGGCCCGTTCCACGCCGGCGCAGAACGAACGCGGCCCGGCGAGAAGCACCTCACGCCGCGCGGCAGCCCGCGGGTCCGAACCCGGCTGGCCGAAGCAGGCCGCCGCCCACCGCTCCACGACCGGCGCCGCGGCTCGCAGCGCGCGCAGCGCCGCCAGCCCGCCGGACACGATGCCGGTCAGCGGACGGTCAGGACCGTCGGACACCGCCCGCACCACCACGACCGGCAGCCCTGCCTCGGTCGCGGCCGAGACCAGTGGTGCCGACTCCATGTCGGCGAGGATCGCGCCGGTGGCGGCGAGCTCGGCCCGCTCCGCCTTCTTCACCAGGTGGTCGACGGTCACCACGGGCCCCATGTGCACCCGCAGTCCCGCGCGCCGCAGCTCACCGGCCAGCAGCACCGCCGAACCGCACTCGATGGCTCCCACCGACGTGGCAACGACAAGATCGCCGGGGCGGAGGTCCTCAGTTAGTCCCGCACCGACTCCCATGACAGCGACCTGAGAGAACGAACCGTGGTTCGTCTGCCCGGCCCGCTCCGCCGCGCGCATGGTGCCGTATCCGGCGCGCAGCACGGTCGTTTCAGGGGAGGTGACGCCGCGCCGTACAGCCCGTTCCTCGAACGAGATCGGCGTCCAGATCAGCAGTTTGCCGCTCATTGGACCTCCCGGACATACCTGCCGAGCGCGCTGACCGGGAAGGCCAGGCGATACAGGTGATAGTTGATGTAAAAGTCGCGCGGGAACCCAGTGCCGGTGAACCAGGGTTCGTCCCAGGTGCCCTCGACGGTCTGCGTGTCTGCCAGCCACTGCACCCCGCGCGCGGCAGCGGTTCCATCCCGCTCGCCGGCGGCGAGCAGCGCTAGCAGCGCCCACGCGGTCTGAGACGCGGTCGACGTACCCTGACCGGCCAGCGACGGGTCGTCGTAAGAGCGCAGGTCCTCGCCCCAGCCACCGTCCTGGTTCTGGTGTGCCCGCAGCCAGGCGACCGCGCCGCGAATGCACGGCTTGGACGGCTGGACGCCGGCCGCGATCAGCGCCGGCACGACCGCGCCGGTGCCGTAAATGTAGTTGGCACCCCATCGGCCGAACCACGATCCGTCGGCCTCCTGGTTCTTGAGCAGCCAGATCACGCCACGGCGGCACGCCAGTGAGGTCGCCTGACCCTCATGCGCGAACGCCTCGACGATGTGGGCGGTTACATCGGCGGACGGCGGGTCGATGACGGCGCCGAAGTCGCAGAACGGCAGCTTGTTCACCAGTTCGCGCGTGTTGTCCGCGTCGAAAGCACCCCAGCCCCCGTCCTTTGACTGCATCCCGGTGAGCCACCGCAGCCCCCGCTGCCTTGCCTCGTCACTGGGAACACTTACCCTGCGTAGCGCGAGTATCACCTCAGCGGTGTCATCGGTGTCCGCATAATTGTCGTTATCGAACTCGAACGCCCAGCCGCCCGGCTCGGTGTGCGGGCGGCGCACCTGCCAGTCGCCAGGGCCGCGGATCTCCTCGTCGAGTACCCAGCGCGCGGACGTGGTCAGCGCGGGGTGGTCGCCGGGCACGCCCGCGTCGGCCAGCGCGATCATCGTCAGCACCGTGTCCCACACCGGCGACTGGCACGCCTCAAGCCGGCGGACCGCACCATAGGACCCGTCCGGCTGGGCAACCTTCTCCTCGATCGTGAACCGGTCAAGGCCGGCCAGTCCGCGCGCCATCACCGGGTGTTCGAGCTCGTAGCCGAGCAGATGCAACGCCATCAGCGAGTACACCCACGGCGGCTGGATGCCGCCCCAGCAGCCGTCCTTCTCCTGCCGGGCGATGATCCACTCAGCGCAGCGGCGCCGCGCGGCCCGGCGCGCCCTGGCCGGGATCGTGACCTTGTGCAGCAGCTTGTCCAGCCCGTTGAAGACGGCAGCCAAGGCGTCGTCGCCCTTGTTCTCGGGTGCGACACCTGTACATAGCTCGTCGATGCCGACCGGGATCGGCCGGGACGGCCGGAACGACTGCACGACGGCCAGCGCGACGATCGTCTGCCGGGCCCAGCAGCCCCAGTCGTAGATGTTCAGCGGGAACCAGGACGGCAGGTAGATCAGCTCGGGCGGGATCACCGGCAGTTCGTCCCACGACCACTTGCCGGACAGCGCGAGCCAGATCCTGGTGAACACGCGGCTCGCCTCGACGCCGCCGCGCGCCCTGATCCACTGCGCCGCGCGGAGCATGTGCGGCTCTTGCGGCGTATCGCCGGCCAGCCGCAGCGCGACGTATGCCTCGACGGTCGTGGACAGGTCGCCGGGGCCACCGTAGTAGTTCGCCCAGGTGCCGTCCGCGCGCTGCTGCGACCGGATCCACCGGCCGCTGGCGGCCTTTGTCTCGTCGTCCCCGATGCCGAGGAACTCGCGCAGCAGGAGGTCCTCGGCATCCATGGTCACGTTGGTCTCGAGCTCACCCTGCCACCACCCGTCCGGGTGCTGGAGTGACAGCAAGTGCTCGGTGGCCTTGCGCAGCGCTTCGCGCGCGACGTCAGCCGATGATCGTTCGTCGGTTTCCGGGCCGGTAACCCCGGAAACCGGCGAACGATCGTGGGCGTCGTCGATTTGTTCCGCTACCACTGGCGGGCCGTAATGAACTCGGCGATGGCGGTCAGCTCGGCGCGGACGTCGGCGGGCATCTCGACGTCGGCCAGGCTGGCGTTCGCGGCGGCCAGCTGAGCGTCGGCCTCGTTCTCGGCCCACTCCTTGCCGTCGGCGGCGACGACCAGGTCAGCCGCGCGGATCAGGTCCCGCTCGGTCAGCGGGTCCGGGCTGTTGAGCAGCGAGCGGAGTTCGGCGGCCTCGGGCAGGCCGCTGCTCAGCGCGGCGACCACCGGCAGCGACTTCTTCCGGGCACGCAGGTCGGCGCGGACCGGCTTGCCGGTGACCTCGGTCGCCCCCCAGATGCCGATCAGGTCGTCGGTGAGCTGGAACGCGAGGCCCACGTGGGCGCCGAACCCGGCCAGCCCCATGGCCAGCGCGGGCGGTGCACCGAGGTGCACGGCGCCGATGCTGCACGCGCACGCCATCAGCGCCGCCGTCTTGTCACCTGCCATGTCCAGGCACTCGGGCAGCGTCACGTCGTCGCGCTTCTCGAACGCCAGGTCGTTCCCCTGCCCGGCGATCAGCCTGGTCACGGCCGCGGACAGGCACCGGGCCGCCCACGCGCCCTGCGGTGCCTCGGATTCGAGCAGCAGTTCCTGGGCGAGCGCGAGCAGCGCGTCACCGGCCAGGATCGCCGGTCCCACGCCGAACACGGTCCAGGCGGTGGGGCGGTGACGGCGTTCGGTGTCGCCGTCCATGATGTCGTCGTGCAGCAGGGAGAAGTTGTGCACCAGCTCGACGGCTACCGCCGCGTCGACACCGCGCTCGGGCACCGCGCCGGCCGCGCGCGCCGACAGCAGCGCCAGGGCCGGCCGCAGCGCCTTTCCGCTGCCGCCCCTGGTCGGGTTGCCCTCGGCGTCGGCAAGGCCGAGGTGGTAGGCCGCGACCACACGGACTTCAGGAGTCAGCCGGGCGATCGCTGCTTCCATCGCCGGCCCGACAAGGTCACGCGCAATAGCCACGCCCTCAGGCATCACAGCAGTCACGGACTTACTCCCAACTCGGTTGTCATGTGCGATCTCATCCGGCGCAGTTCGGTGGCGGCGGCAAGCCCGCTGCGGACCGCGCCCTCCATCGTGTCCGGCCAGCCAGTGGCGGTCCACGCTCCCGCGAGCACCAGGCCCGGCAGTTTCGTGCCCGTCTGCGGACGCAACGCCCCGCTGCCCGGCACCTGACGGAACGTCGCCCGCCGCTCCCTGGTCACGAAGAACTCGGCGACCCGCGCGTCCCGCGCAGCCGGGAACAGCTCAGCGAGCGCCGGCACGAACCGTTCCCGCAAGTCCGCCACCGGCATGTCCACGTACTCGTCGCCCGCCGACAACGACACCGCCAGATACTGCTCCCGCCGCTCCCCCTGCACCCCTGGCGTGCCGTTGGCGAGGCCGGAGATGCGGGTGCGGTCGAAGGCCCACTGGACCGGACTGTCCACGCCTGCCGCGAACGGCAGGTCGGTGACCTCGCGGTCGTAGATCACGTGCAGGTTCACGATCGGCGACGCGCCGAGGCCGGACCACGCGGCGACCTCGGCGGCGGGCAGCGCGTCGGCCGGCATCAGCCGTGCCGCCTGCTCCGGCGTGACCGCGAGGACGACCTCATCAGCCCCGATAACCTCACCGGCACCGGAACCCGCACCGGCACCGGCACCGCGGCCCAGCTCCACCCGAAATGGATATTCCGATTCCGTATTATCCAAGGCCGTATTATCCAAGGCCGTAGTAGTGACCGCGGCGACCTTGGTGCTGGTCCGCACCTCGGCACCGAGGCTGGCGAGCAGGCGGGCCGCGGCGTCACCGTGCAGTTCACCGAGCGGAAGAGCGGGAACGCCGATATCGGCGGCGTCGTTGGCGCCGAGCAGTCCGGTCTTAATCACGACGGCGGCGAGCGCCAGCGAGGCGTCGTCACCGGCGACGTTCAGCCCGGACACGGTGAACAGGTCCCAGAGCACGCGGCGGGCGTGCTCGGACTGGCCGTGCGCGGCGAGCCAGTCGCCGAACCGGACGTTGTCCACCGCCGGGTCGGCCGGGTCGACACCGCGCATCGCTAGCGACGCGCGAGATACCACTGATCGTTCTGCGAGAGAAAGGAAGCGGTACCGCAGCAGCGCGGGCAGCATGTGCAGCGGGCCAGGGAGCGCGGTCCTGCGCAGCCTGGCCTTCCTGCCTCCCGGCGCGAGGATGGTCGCGTCGAAGCGGGGCTGGATCGGCGCGTGCTCGGTCACACCGAGCTTGTCGAGCAGCCCCCGGTACGCGGTGCAGCAGCGAAGGAACACATGCTGGCCGGTGTCCACGATCAGCCCGTCACGATTGAACGAGCAGGTGGCACCGCCCAGCCGGGGCTTGGCCTCGAGCAACGTAACCTGCGCGCCCTGCTCGGCGAGCGCGATCGCGGCAGTCAGCCCGGCCAAACCGCCACCGACAACGACAGTCTTGAGCTGGGCCGCCTTCACCGGATCCTCCCCGTCAGCGCCTTGACCGCGACCATAGCCTTCTGGCTGCCGGTCAGGCTGACCCGGCTGCTCAGCACCGCCGCCGGCTGCGCGGCGATGCGTTCGAGCAGCATACGGTAAATGCCAGCCATCGCGCCGGTGCACGCGCGGCTACGGTAGTCAAGCAGCGGCAGCAGCTTCAAGCCGGTCGCGTACCACTCGCGGGCACGCTGAATCTCGAACTCCATCAGCTTGCCGAACTGCGGGCTGAGCTGCGCCTCGCCAATCGCCAGCTCGCCAATCGCCACGTCGAACTTCTTCAGGTCCTCGGCGGGCAGGTAGACACGGCCGTTCTGATAGTCCTCGCGGATGTCGCGCAAGATGTTGGTCAGCTGCAGCGCGATGCCGAGGTCGTCGGCGAGCTGAGGGGCCTGCTTCTCGTTCTCGCTGAAGCCGAAAATGCCGAGCGACAGACGGCCGACCGCGCCCGCCACGCAACGGCAGTAGTGGTGCAGTTCGTCGAACGTCTCATAGCTGGTGCCCTTCACGTCCGCGACGCACCCGTCGATGATCTCGCCGAACGCGTCCATCGGGACGGGGAACCGCTTCGCGACGTCGGTGAGCGCGACGATGACCAGGTCATCGTCGTCGCTGAGCGTCTCGACATCGCGGCGCGCCCGCTCCAGTCGCTCCAGCTTCTCGCTGGCGGGCAGCATGCCGTCGCCGATGTCGTCCACCCGGCGGGCGAACGCGTAGACGGCGGCGAGCGCCTGTCGTTTGGCCGGCGGCAGCAACCGGATGCCATACGCGAAGTTCCGCGCCTGAGACCAGGTGATGTTCTCGCATTCGCGGTACGCGGCCTCGATGCCAGATACGTCGGACACGGGCTCACCTCCCCCTGAGGTAGGTCGTGCCCAGCTTCCTGAGCAATGTGGGCTTACGTGGCTTGGGGGTGGAGGCGAGAACGTCGTAGCCGTGCCGCTCGACGGCGGCGAGCGCGGCACGCCCGCCGGCGACGTAGCCGGCCACGGCCACCCGGGCGGCGCCGCGGAGCGTCCCGACCAGGGGAGCGCCGTCGTCGAGAATCCGCTTCGCCCGTGCGACCTCGAACCGGATCAGCTCCTTGACCTTCGCGTTCGCGAACGTGCCGGCCAGATCCTGCTCGGTGACGCCGTACCGCACCATGTCTTCTTGCGGCAGGTAGATCCGGCCGTCGGCGTAGTCCTCCGCGACGTCCTGCCAGTGCTCGACAAGCTGCAGCGCGGTGCAGATCATGTCCGACTGCTCGATGCGTTCCGGCGTGGCCGCACCGAATATGTAGAGCACGACCTGGCCGACCGGATTGGCGGACAGCGTGCAGTACTGCTCCAGGTCCTGGTACGTCGGGTACCTGGTGACCAGCTGGTCCTGGCGGTTCGCCTGGATGAGGGCGTTCAGCGGCCCCTGGGGGATGTCGCGGGCCCGCACGGTCTCAGCCAGCGGCAGCAGCGCCGGAGTCAGCGGCTGCTCGCAGCTATAGATGCGGTCGATGTCGGCTTCGAGATCGTCGAGCAGCTTGAGCCGGAAGGTGCTCGTGTCCTCCCCGGCGGCCTTGGCCTGATCGCCGAGGTCGTCGGTGAACCGGGCGAAGCAGTACAGCGCGAACAGATGCGAGCGATGCCGCGCGGGAATCATCTTCAGCGCGACGGGAAAGTTCTCGCCGGACGCGTTCACAAGCACATCCTCGGCATGCGTCATCGACGGGCGGACATGCTCACGCTGAGGTTCCACCCGTTCCACTCCGCGACCTCCCCCAGTCACTCGCCTATTTTCTCTGGATCGCGGAATCAATTGCAAACAATGACGCGTTCGTCATATGACACGCGTGTCGGTTAGCGTCACGTTCACAGTGCACGATGTGGTACTCATCATCCCAGGTCAGTGCCCGCAAGAATTATATTGCAACCGTGCACGCGCTTCTGGTATGTAAATGACCTGACACGTGCGTCATAGAATGGCGACATATTGCTGACGGGTATTACTGACGCTTGTGTCAGGTGCGCCAGATCAGCACGAGCGCGCAGTCGTCGGCGCCGCCCATCTCCCGCTGCATCGCCGTCACCAGGGCTGGCGCGCCGGCCTTGAAGCCGGTTGACAGCATGCGTTCGGCCTCACCGAGAAGACGATCGGTGCCCGCGTCGATGTCCCGCCCTGGCGATTCCACCATGCCGTCGGTGTACAGCATCAGCGCGTCGCCGCGCTGCAGCACGCCCCGCTCGGTCGTGGTCGGGATGCTTGCCAGGTCGGCGACCACGCCGAGCACGATGCCGTGCGCCTGGGTGAGCCGCCATAGCCCGCTCGCCCCGTCGTAGTGCACGGCGGGCGGGTGCCCGGCCGAGTCGATCACGTACTCCCCGGTCGCCAGTTCCAGCGACAGGTGCACGGCGGTGACGAAGCCTTCTGGCGAGGGACCGCGGCGCGTGTAGGCGTTGCAGGCGGGGAGGAACTGCTCGCGCGGCACCGTGCCGAGCAAGCTGCCGAACGCGCCGGACAGCAGCAGCGCCCTGGTGCCGGCGTCGATGCCCTTGCCGGACACGTCCACCAGCGCGACCTCGAGCGTCTTGGTGTCGCAGGCCGACACCACGAAGTCGCCGCCGAAGCTGGAGCCGCCGGCCGGCTTGAGCACCACGGCCGACTCCCAGCCCTCGCCGAGGTCGGGCAGCTTGCCCTGGGCGCGGATGCGGTCCCGCAGGTCAAGCAGCATCCGGTCCCCGCGCATGCCCTGGACGCCGAGTTCCTTCCTGGTCCTGGCCAGCACGTCGGCGAAGACGGCGGTGAGGATGATCGTGGCCAGGATGCCGGCGCCGGCCTTGCGTTCTGCCATGTCGTAGGCGATGGCGCCGGCCGCGACCACGAAGTAGATGCGCAGCGCCCTCGGCCACAGCAGCAGCCCGCCGACCAGGATCGGCAAGATCATGATGCCGGGCGAGAACCACCACTCGGACAGGTGCACCGCCGCGACCGCGATTGCCACCGTGACCAGGCAGAGGGCGAGGGCCAGCCGCCTGTTCCTGGTGATGAACCACATCCGCAGGGTACGGAGCGCACGCTGCAGGCGCGGGGGGACGGAAAGCATGATGGGCGAACTTTATTCGATCCAGGCCCTGAGTGGATAAATCCTTACCCACCTCGCCGGGAAACAGGGTACTAAGGCCTGTATGAGCGATTCCTATCCGGTCCGCGCGGTCACCCCGGACGAGTTCGACTCCTTCGAGGTGGTCAACCAGCACGCCTTCCACGGCGGGCCGGCGCGGCCTATATGGGCGGCACCAGGCTGTCCGGGCCGGCCGGCGGCGGCCTGGTCACCGAGCACCGCCCCGGCGCCGTCCGCGAGCTGTCCGCCGCCATGTCCTGGGATCCCGCCCCCTGGTGCCCGATGATCTTCTGACCGCCCTGACTGTGCGCGGCCGCCGGCGGCCGGCCGGGCGGCCGGCCCGAATGAAAATGAAGATCATTTCGGATTAGGTATGGACGAGCCGCGCGACGCCGCTTAGCGTCGAAGGCGGAGGTGGTGAGGATGTCGTTGTCTGTCTCACCGGAGTTGCTGGCAAAGGCGCAGGCAG